>JAKOND010000049.1 GCA_022702125.1 Burkholderiaceae bacterium | reverse complement strand
CCCGGGTGATCGCGTCCCTGGCGCGCACCGGCGCCATCGCCTCCCTGGGATACGCGAACAGGTCGGCGACCGAGCGCGATCGGCGTCGGCCGACCATCGGTGCTGTGATGGCCCGCATCGCGAGGAGGCGCCGCGGCACAGCCCCGATGGTGTGAACCGCAAGTTCGTCATGGCTCGAGCGGCGCGCCCTGCCCTGTACTCTCCGCGGGCAGGGAGCGCGTCATGGCCCGACCGCCTGCAGTCCCCACCGGGTTGCGGCACGCCGACCGGGCGATGCTGCTCGGGTGGGTACGCCGGCGCAAGACCGGCCAGGCGCCGGCGCCGCCAGCGCGCATCGTGCTGGCCTGCGCCGGACCGGGCGCGACGAACGCGGCAGTCGCCGCGGTGCCGGGGCCGAGCCTGGTGACGGCGCCGAAGGGGCGCAGGGCGCCGCTCGGATCGGCGGCGACGAGCGGCTGCTGGCCATCGGGATAACGGTCGAGCCGCCGGGAGGCCGGCTGCCGCCGCCCGCGACCCGAAGTTGGGGCGCGCGCCGGCGGAACGCCCGGGCGGTCCTTGGGGTCAGCCTGCGTGCGGCCGGGCGCCGACGGCGGCCGCCACCAGGGCGCGGAAAGCGGCCAGCCCTTCCGACCGGTCGCCCCGGCGGGTGTTCATGATCACCGGCGACCGCACGCCTTCGTCGGACAGGGGCAGGTACGCCACATCGTCCCGGTGCAGCCGCTGCACCGACTCGGGCACCAGGGCCAGGCCGACCCCGGCGGACACCAGGCCGATGGCGGTCTGCAGCTCGTTGGCCTCGAGCACCACCTGGGGCAGCAGGCCCCGGTCGCGGAAGACGGCCAGCACCTGGTCGGCATAGCTCGGCCGGGGCCGGGCGGGATAGAGGATCAGCGGCTCCCGGGCCAGGTCCGCCAGCGCCGCCGCGGGCCGCCGGGCGAAGCCGTGGGCGGCGGGCACCGCCACCACGAGCTGCTCCTCGGCGATGGTTTCGCAGGCGATGGCCGGGTCGTTGAGCGGCAAGCGCCCGAAGCCCACGTCGATCACGCCGGTCTTGAGCGCGTCGCCCTGCGCGATGGTCATCATCTCCTGCAGGCCCACCTCCATGCCGGGATGCTCGTCGCGCATGCGGCGGATCAGCTCCGGCAGCGGGCCGTAGAGCGTCGACGGCACGAAGCCGATGCCGAACCAGGTCTTGCGGCCCTGGGCGATGCGCCGGGTGGCCCGCTGCACTTCCGCCATCCGCTGGAGCACCTGCTGGGCCTGGTCGTGGAAGAACCGGCCCGCCGGGGTCAGCGCCATGGGGCGGCTCGCCCGGTCGATCAGTTCCGCGCCCAATTCGTCCTCGAGCTGGCGGATCTGGCGGCTCAGCGGGGGCTGCGACATGTGCAGCCGCTCGGCCGCGCGGCTGAAGCTCAGGGTCGAGGCGACGGCGTCGAAATAGCGGAGGTGGCGGAGTTCCATCGGCCACAGTATGCCCAGAAGGTATGCAGGAAGTCCCAATCGATATTGGACCGGCGGCCCGCGCGGCGCGACGATTCAGCCCACGACATCTCATGGGACCCTTCTGATGCAGACCTGCAGCGACCGGGCGTCCGGGACCATGCCCTCCGGGCATACCGCACGCATCGAATCGATCGACGCCATCCTGGTCGACCTCCCGACCATCCGCGCCCACAAGCTCGCGATGACGACCATGATGCGCCAGACGCTGTGCATCGTGCGCCTGCGCTGCAGCGACGGCATCGAGGGCCTCGGCGAGGCCACCAGCATCGGCGGCCTCGCCTACGGGCCGCAGGGGCCGGAAGGCATCAAGCTCACCATCGACGCCTACCTGGCGCCGCTGCTGGCCGGCGCCGACGCCACCAACGTCAATGCCGCGATGGCGATGGCGGGGCGGGCGGTGCAGGGACATTCCTTCGCCAAGTCGGCCATCGAGACCGCGCTGCTGGATGCCCAGGGCAAGCGGCTGGGCCTGCCAGTCCATGCCTTGCTGGGCGGCGCGGTGCGCGAGGAACTGCCGGTGCTCTGGACGCTCGCGAGCGGCGACAGCGCGCGCGACATCGCCGAGGCCCAGCAGCTGATCGCCGAGCGGCGACACCGGGTGTTCAAGCTCAAGATCGGCAGCGGCGACCCGGACCGCAACGTGCTGCACGTGGGCGCGATCAAGCAGGCGCTGGGCCCGGACATCCGCATCACCGTCGACGTCAACCAGGCCTGGGACGAATCGACCGCCACCCGCTGCATCGCGCGGCTGCAGGACCTGAGCGTGGACCTGGTCGAGCAGCCGATCCCGCGCACCAATCGCATGGGCCTGGCCCGGCTGGCCGCGCGCTTCGACGTTCCCATCATGGCCGACGAGGCGATCGACGGCCCGGAGGACGCCTTCGACCTGGCGCGCGAAGGCGCGGCCGACGTGTTCGCCCTGAAGATCTCCAAGGCGGGCGGCCTGTTCGCCACGCTGCGCACCGCGGCGGTCGGCGATGCGGCCGGCATCTCGCTCTACGGCGGCACCATGCTCGAGGGCTCGATCGGCAGCATCGCCTCGGCGCATGCCTTCGCCGCCTGCCCGCAGCTGCGCTGGGGGACCGAGCTGTTCGGGCCGCTGCTGCTCCAGGACGACGTGGTGCAGGCGCGGCCGGTGTACCGCGACTTCTGTCTGCAGCTGCCCCATGCGCCGGGGCTCGGGGTGGACCTGGACACCGACAAGCTCGACTTCTACCGCCGCGACCGCACGAGCGTCGCCGTGGCCGCCGCCCCGCCCGCCGCGACCGCCGCGACCGAAACCCAGGGAGCCTGACGCCATGCTGTTCCACGTCACCATGACCGTGAACCTGCCGACCGACATGCCGGTCGGGCAGGCCGACGAACTCAAGGCCCGCGAGAAGGCCATGGCCCACCGGCTCCAGCGCGAGGGCACCTGGCGCCACCTGTGGCGGGTGGTCGGCCGGTACGCCAACGTCAGCGTGTTCGATGTCGAGAGCCCGCAGGCGCTCCACGACCTGCTGACCGCGCTGCCGTTGTTCCCCTACATGCAGATCGAGGTCCGGGCGCTGTGCCGCCATCCGTCCTCGATCCATGACGACGACCG
>JAKOND010000039.1 GCA_022702125.1 Burkholderiaceae bacterium | reverse complement strand
GCGTGCTGCTGATCCGCGGATCGCGCCACCATGCCCGGCGCTACGGCGCGGAGATGCCGCAGCGCTTCCACCTGGGCGACGTGCCGCGCCTGGGCGGGCTGGCCCTGCTGGCCGGGGCCGCCTGGGGCTGGGGCCGGATGGCGCTGGCGCCCTGGCTGGGTGACGTGAGCAACCTGGGTCCCGTCAACCCGATGACTTGGTACTGGCTCCCGGTGCTGATGCCGGCGGTGCTGGGGGGCGTCTGCGAGGACCTGACACAGCGGGTGGGCGTGCGCTGGCGGCTGCTGTTGACCGGCGGATCGGGCCTGCTGGCTGTGACGTTGCTGGACGTGACCGTGCCGCGCCTGGGCCTGCCGGGGCTGGACACGGTGCTGCACATGGCTCCCTGGCTGGGCGCACTGCTGGCGCTGCTGGCCATCACCGGGCTGCCGCACGCCTTCAACATCATCGACGGCTACAACGGCCTGGCGGGCACGGTGGCGTTGATCGTCTGCGCGGCGCTGATCCACGTGGCGCTGCAGGTGGGCGACCGGCAGCTCGCGGCGGTGCTGATGGTGACCGTGGGCGCGACCGCTGGCTTCATGGTCTGGAACTATCCCCGGGGCATGCTGTTCGCGGGCGACGGCGGAGCGTATTTCTGGGGGCTGGTGATCGCGCTGGCCAGCGTGCGGCTGGTGCAGCAGCACGCGCAGGTCTCGCCCTGGTTCCCGATGCTGCTGCTGATCTATCCGGTCTGGGAGACGGTGTTCTCGATCTACCGCAAGGCGGCGCGGGGCGGTTCGCCCGGCGTGGCCGACGCGCTGCACTTCCACCAGCTGATCTACCGGCGCATCGTGCGCGAGGTGTTTCACGACGACGATTCGCGGCGCATGCTGATGCGCAACAACCGCACCTCGCCCTACCTCTGGGGCTTCACCTGCCTGACGGTGGCGCCGGCGGTGCTGTTCTGGCGCAACACGCCGGTGCTGATCGGCTTCTGCGCGCTGTTCGTGGCGACCTACGTCGCGGCCTACCTCATGATCGTGCGCTTCAAGGCGCAGCGCTGGACCCGGCCGCGCGGCTGAGTGCCGGGGCGACCCACGGGTGCGGCACAATTTCCCTTTCGCGTTCCCTTCTTTGTTCCAGCCCGACGAGGCCCTGCCTCCCGCACCCATGACCGACATCACCACCATCGCCCCCCGCGACAAGGCCGAGATCCTGGCCCAGGCGCTGCCCTACATCCGCAAGTTCCATGGCAAGACCATGGTCATCAAGTACGGCGGCAACGCCATGACCGACCCGGAGCTGCAGGCCGATTTCGCCGAGGACGTGGTGCTGCTCAAGCTGGTGGGGATCAACCCGGTGGTGGTGCACGGCGGCGGTCCGCAGATCGAGGCGGCCCTCAAGCGCCTGGGCAAGTCGGGGCAGTTCATCCAGGGCATGCGGGTGACTGACGCCGAGACGATGGAAGTCGTCGAATGGGTGCTGGCCGGCGAGGTGCAGCAGGACATCGTCGGCCTGATCAACCAGGCCGGCGGCAAGGCGGTGGGCCTGACCGGGCGCGACGGCGGCATGATCCGCGCGCGCAAGCTGCGGATGGCCGACAAGGACGATCCGGCGACCTTCCACGACATCGGCCAGGTGGGCGACATCGTCAGCGTCGATCCGAGCGTGGTGAAGGCGCTGCAGGACGACGCGTTCATCCCGGTGATCAGCCCGATCGGCTTCGGCGAGGAGAACGAGAGCTACAACATCAACGCCGACGTGGTGGCGAGCAAGCTGGCGACGGTGCTCGGCGCCGAGAAGCTGGTGCTGCTGACCAACACCCCGGGCGTGCTGAACAAGGCCGGCGAGCTGCTGGTGGACCTGACGGCGCGCGAGATCGACGAGCTGTTCGCCGACGGCACCATCTCGGGCGGCATGCTGCCGAAGATCGCCGGCGCGCTGGACGCGGCCAAGAGCGGCGTCAACGCGGTGCACATCATCGACGGCCGGGTGCCGCATGCGATGCTGCTGGAGATCCTGACCGAGCAGGCCTTCGGCACGATGATCCGCTCGCACTGACGGGACGGCCGCCATGGAGCGTTCGACCCGCCAGGGCACGGCCATCCGCGCGGCCATCGAGCGGGAGGGCCGGCCGCTGTCGCCGCAGGAGGTGCTGGAGGCGGCGCGCGGCGAGGTGCCGTCGCTGGGCATCGCCACCGTCTACCGCAACCTCAAGGACTTGCTGGAATCGGGCGAGATCGGCCTGGTCGCGCTGCCGGGCGAGAGCCCGCGCTACGAGTCGCGCCAGGCGGCGGGGCACCACCACCACCATTTCCGGTGCGACCGCTGCGGGCGGGTGTTCGACGTGCAGGGCTGCGGCGGGCTGTCGGGCATCGCGGTGCCGCCGGGCTTCGCGGTGCAGCGCCACGAGATCACGCTGTACGGCGTGTGCGCCGAGTGCCGGGCGGGGCAGGCCGCGGATGCGGACGAGGCCGCGCCGTCCGCGGATGCCGGCTGCGGCCACGGGCACCGCCACTGAAGCGCCGCGCCGCACCCGAACGGTTCGGGCGCGCCCATGAAAAAAGGCCGGCGATGCCGGCCTTCGAACGCGGGGGCGGGAGGGGGCTCCCGGCCGGCGTGGATTACTTCTGGCGCGCCTTGAAGCGCGGGTTGGACTTGCAGATCACGTAGATCTTGCCGCGACGGCGAACGATCTGGCAGTCGCGGTGACGGGACTTGGCGGACTTGAGCGAGGACAGGACTTGCATGGATTTCTCCGGTTTCAGGGTAAATGGGGTCTGACCACCCGGAATATCCGGCGACAAGACAATCGGTTGAACCCGGCATTATAGCGAGGCACCGCGAAACGGCAATCGCGCCGCTTCGGTGCATGATGCGCGGCGGGCGCCGGCACGCCGCGCCCTGCCTTTTCCCCCTCCGTTCTTCCCTCACCGGTCCACGAAAGGTCTGATGCCCATGACGATTTCCTTCCCGACGATGCCGCGTTGCGTTTTCGCCACCCTGCCTGCCCTGCGCCGCGGTGCCGCGGCCGCCGGCCTGCTGGCCGCCGCGGCGGCGGCCTCCGCCCAGATGACGCCGGTGGGCACCTGGCACATGGTGGACAAGAAGGGCGCGCCGACGGCCGAGGTGACGATCACCGAGCCGGGCGGCGTCATCAGCGGCCGCATCACGCAGCTGCTCGGCCCGGACGCGAAGCCGGCCGCGCGCTGCGAGGCCTGCACCGACGACCGCAAGGACCAGCCGCTGGTCGGCCTGGAGATCCTGCGCGGCGCGAAGAAGCTCGACGGCAAGGAGGTCTGGGAGGGCGGCACGATCCTCGATCCCGACAGCGGACGCACCTACAACCTGCGGCTGACGCCGGCCGACGGCGGCCGCACCCTGGGCGTGCGCGGCTCCATCGGCCCGTTCGGCCCGACCCAGACCTGGGTCCGCGCCGGCACCTGACCGGGCCGCCGGCGTCCCGCCTCCGCCCGATTCCGTTTCCCTGTCCCACGACCGCCGCCATGCCCGAAGCCACCGACGACATCCTGATCCACGCCGAAGCCGGCGTCCTGACGCTGACCTTCCACCGGGTCGCCAAGAAGAATTCCCTCACCTGGCCGATGTACGACCGGCTGACCGAGGCGCTGCGCGCCGCGTCGGCCGATCCGCAGCTGCGGGTGGTGCTGCTCCAGGGCGACGCCACCGTCTTCACCGCCGGCAGCGCCATCGAGGGCCTGGACACGCCGCTGCCCGAGGGCCGGGAGGCGCCGGCCATCGCCTTCCTGCGCGCGCTCGCCGCGTTCGAGAAGCCGGTGGTCGCCGCGGTCTGCGGCCCGGCGGTGGGCATCGGCACCACGATGCTGCTGCACTGCGACCTGGTCTACGCGGGCGACAACGCGGCCTTCGCGCTGCCCTTCGTCAACCTCGGCCTGTGCCCCGAGGGCGCGGCCAGCCTGCTGCTGCCGCAGATGATGGGCCACCACCGCGCGGCCGAGGCGCTGCTGCTGGGCGAGCCCTTCCTGGCCGAGGCGGCGCTGGAGGTCGGGCTGGTCAACCGGGTGGTGCCGCCGACCGAGGCCAACGCCATCGCCCAGGCCCAGGCCCGCAAGCTCGCGGCCAAGCCGCTGTCGGCGCTGCTGGCGACCAAGAAGCTGCTCAAGCAGGGCCAGGCGGCGCAGGTCGCCGAACGGCTGGGCGAGGAGGCCGCGATCTTCCGCCGCATGCGCGCCGAGCCGGCGGCCAAGGAGGCGTTCTCCGCCTTCCTGGAGAAGCGCCGGCCGGACTTCTCCGGCCTCTGATCCCGTCGGCGGATGCGCGGGGCCGCCGACGCCCTGCATAAGCTCATGCCGGGCGGCGCATGAGGCGCCCGCTACAGTGCCTGCCTTTCGATTTTTTGCGAGGAAACGGACGATGGCCCAGCAGACGATGACTCCCTTGACGCGGCGCGCCCTGGTGCGCGGGGCGGCCGGCCTGGCGGCGCTGTCCGCCGCCGGCGCGCGGGCGCAGGGCGCGGCGCAGAAGCCGCCCGCCGGGCAGCCGCTCGACGGCGGGCCGCTGCACCTCGTGGTGCCGTATCCGGCCGGCGGCAGCACCGACCGGGCGGCGCGGCTGCTGGCCGATGCCATCGGCCCGGCGCTGGGCGTGCCGGTGCTGGTCGAGAACCGGGCCGGCGCCGGCGGGCGCCTGGCGGCGCAGCAGGTGCACCGCGAGCCGGCGGGCCGCAACGTCCTGCTGCTGGCCAACCCGGCGCCGATGCTGGTGGCGCCCCTGGTGCAGAAGGAGGACGGCTACAACCCCCAGACCGACTACCGCCCGGTGTCGGAGATCACCCGCTACGCCTTCGGCATCGCCGTCGGCCCGGCGGTGCCGGTGCAGGCCTTCGGCCCGCTGCGCGGCTGGATGCAGGCCAATCCCGAGAAGGTCTCGGTCGGCGTGCCGGCCACCGGCAGCCTGCCGCATTTCTTCGCGCTGATGCTGGCCGGGCAGCTGAAGCTGGACCTGCCGGTGGTGGGCTACAAGGGCTCGGCGCCGCTGCTCAACGACCTGATGGGCGGCCATGTGCCGGTGGCGGTGGACACGCTCGACGCGCTGGAGCCGCTGCACCGCGCCGGCAAGCTGCGCATCCTGGCGACCTCCGACGAGCGCCGCAGCGCGAGCCTGCCGCAGGTGCCGACCTTCAAGGAGTCGGGCCTGACCCTGTCGGCTTCGGGCTGGAACGCGCTCTTCGCCCCGGCCTCCCTGCCGGCGCCGAGGCTGCAGCGGATCGCCGCCGCGGTCGAGCGGGCGATGGCCGATCCGGCGGTGCGCAAGCGCTTCGCCGACGCCGACCTGGTGCCGGTCGGCTCCGGCCCGGCGCAGACCGCGCGCATGCTGGACGCCTACCGCGCCCAGTGGACGCCGGTGATCCGGGACAGCGGCTTCAAGCCCTGATCGCGGGTCGTCGTCCGGCGCGGGGAGGGGCCTGACCGCCGTTTGCTATGGTTTCAGGAGCTGGCAGCGAAGGCGCCATGCCGGCAGGCGCGGGATTCCATGCCCCGAACCTTCGGTCTTTCCGGATCACTCCCCGTCCCGCGACCGCGGCGCGCGCCGCAGCCCGCCGAACCACAGCATGACCGCCACCGGGATGCCCAGCGCGATCCAGGACAGCCAGTCGCCCCAGCCGTCGGAGACCAGCGCCACGACCAGCCCCACGGCCGAGAGCAGGCCCATCGCGACCGGCCAGGCCCAGAGCGCGCGGAGCCCGGCGCTGCGGCGCCGCGCGGTGCGGTGGGCGTGCGAGGACGCGCTCATCGCTTCTTCCACCACAGGTACAGGCCCGAACCCAGCACGACGATGGTGGCGATGTCCAGCAGCGCCCACAGGATCTGCATCGGCATGCCGCCGTAGTCGCCGAAATGCAGCGGCTGCGACACCAGCAGCGCGGTGGCGTACCAGGGCAGCGGCCGGCTGTCGGTGACCCGGCCGGTCTGCGCGTCCACCAGCACCGGCTGCAGCAGGCGCGCGGTCAGGGGGGTGTTGCCCTTCATGAAGACCGCGTAGTGGTGCGGGCTGGAGAAATTGGTGCCCGGGAAGGCGACGAAGCGCAGCTGCATGTCCGGCAGCAGCGCCTGGGCCGAATCCACCGCCTGCTGCAGCGGCGCGAGGCGCTCCGGCGGCGGCAGGCCCTTGTAGGGCGCGACCATCTGCGCCATCTGGTCGTTCTGCCAGTACTTGAAGATCAGGTCGGCCCAGGTGTTGATCATGCCGGTGCCGCCCACCACGAAGGCCCACACCAGCGTCACCACGCCCAGCAGGTTGTGCAGGTCGAGCCACTTCGCGCGGGTGCTGCGGTCGCGGCGCACGGTGCCGAACTCCAGCTTGCGCATGAAGGGCGCGTACAGCACCACGCCCGAGACGATCGCCACCAGCAGCAGCAGGCCCATGAAGCCCAGGAACAGCTTGCCCGGCAGGCCCGCGAACAGGTCCACGTGCAGCTTGAACATCACGTACATGAAGCCCTCGTCGAAGGGCGGATGCGGCAGCTCGCGGCCGGTGCGGGTGTCGAACATCAGGCTGGTGAAGCCCTCGATCGCGTCGGGCGCGGTGTTGAGGGTGACGAAGGCCATGCGGTCGTCGTCCTCGTCCGGGCCGTAGAACTGCAGAACCTTGCCGGGGTGCATCGCCTGCGCGCGGGCGAGCGTGGCGTCGATGGGGACCCGGGGCGCGTCCGCCGCCATCTCCGGCGGCTCGACCTCGGTGCCCAGCAGGTGGCCGATCTCGTGGTGGAAGACCAGCGGCAGGCCGGTCAGGCACAGCAGCAGCATGAAGACGGTGCTGACCAGGCTGCTCCACTTGTGGATCCAGGCCCAGGTCCGGATGGCGGCGGTGCTCAGGAAGCGGTGGGGTGCCTGGGCCTTCGGGGGCGCGGCGCCCGCGGTGTCGGAGATCGGGGGAGCGTGCATGGCGGCAGTCCGGGGGATTGATATGGATTCGCATTATCTTGTGCGACAAACCCCTCGGCATCTCTTGGGAGATGACTGCGACCTGAATGCAACAGTCTCCCGGGCGCAGCGTCCCTCTCGCCGGCGCTTGACTTCGAGCGCGCTCCAGCTCCCGGGAGCGTTCCCATGGACTTCCCCCTGACCGTTTCCGAGGTCGCGCGGCGCACCGGCCTCGCCGCGCGCACGCTGCGGTGCTACGAACGCGCCGGGCCGCCCGCGGGCCGCTCCACCGTCCGGGGCTGGCCGTTCTCGTCCAGCGCCACGTAGGTCAGCCGCGCCTCGGTGACCTTGCGGTAGATGCCCTGGTCGGCGAAATGCTCGGAATACACCTCGATCTCCACGGTGATCGAGGTGCGGCCGATGCGCGAGATCTTCGAGAAGAAGGACAGGATGTCGCCCACCCGCACCGGCTGCTTGAAGACGAATTCGTTGACCGCCACCGTCGCCAGACGGCCGCGCGCCACCCGGGCCGGCAGGATCGAGCCGGCCAGGTCCACCTGCGCCATGACCCAGCCGCCGAAGATGTCGCCCGCCTGGTTCACGTCGGCCGGCATCGGGATCACCTTGAGTACCAGTTCCTTGTCGGCGGGCAATTCGCTGGGGTTGGGCGGGGGCAGGGGGGACATGGCTACCATCTCTCGGGAAGAACAACAACCGAGATTCTCCCCGATGCGCAGCGACGGCGTCCCCGCCTTCCCCCCGGCCCCGCCG
>JAKOND010000016.1 GCA_022702125.1 Burkholderiaceae bacterium | reverse complement strand
ATGGCGGAGACGGAGGGATTCGAACCCTCGATACCCCTTTCGGGGTATGCTCATTTAGCAAACGAGTGCCTTCAGCCGCTCGGCCACGTCTCCGTTGGCCGTCGATCTAGAATTTAGCGTTGAGCGGGTCAAGCCGGCATTCGTGCCATCCGGTGGAATCTGCTCACGGGAGATGGGATCGTGAGGGTTCGGCGGTCAGGCGTGGGCGAGACGCTTGCGCTGGACCTTGCCGTTCGGGGTCCGGGGCAGGGAGTCGAGGAAGCGCACGGCGCGGGGGCACTTGTAGGCGGCGAGGCGTTCGCGGCACCAGGACATCAGGGCCTCCGCCTCCACGTGCGCGTCCGGCGCCAGGACGACGAAGGCCGCGATCACCGTTAGGTCGGCGCGCACCGCCAGTTCGGCGACCCCGACTTCCGCCACGGCCGGATGCCCGATCAGCACGCCCTCGACCTCGTTCGGCGAGACACGGTAGGCGAGCGCGTTCATGAGATCGTCGTTGCGACCGTGGAAGGTGAGATATCCCTCGGCATCGAGGCTCGCGAGGTCGCCGCCCGCGAACCATTCGCCCCGCATCACCACCGCTTCCTCCTCGGGTCGGTTCCAGTAGCCGAGCATCAGGCCCGGTTCGGTGCGATGCACCGCCAGCAGGCCGACCTCGCCGGCGGGAAGCGGCTCGGGTGCCCCCTCGACCGGCAGGATGGCCACCCGACGGCCAGGCTGCGGCTTGCCCGGGGAGCCGGCACGCACCGGGATGGTCGGACCGCTCGAGACGTAGGTCGAGATCTCGCTCATTCCGAGGGCTTCGTAGAGCGGCTTGCCCGTCGCTTGACGCCAGGCGTCCAGGAGTTCGGGGGAGAGCGCTTCGCCCGCGGTCACGCCGTGGCGGAGCGCGCTGAGATCATGGGCCGAGAGATCGGCATATTTGAGCATCTGGCGATAGAGGCTCGGGACAGCCGCGAAGAGCGTCGCCCCGTGACGGGCGATCAGGGCGGGCCAGACGGTGGGGTCGCGCGGGCCGTCATAGAGCACCGCCGTGGCGCCGCAGGCCCAGGGGTCGGTGATGCCGACGCCGAGGGTGTAGGTCCAGTTCATCGTGCCGGCGTGCAGCATGACGTCTGTCTCGGAGAGCCCGAGCCAGTGTGCATGCATCGGGCGCCGGCCACGAATGGCGCGGTGGGCGTGCAGCACGCCCTTGGGACGGCTGGTGGTGCCGGAGGTGTAGACCAGCGTCGCGGGATCGTCGGCATGCGTGTCGGCATAATCCGCGATGGGCGGCCCGGCCTTCATCGCCGCGATCTCCGCCGGGCCCAGCAATCGGCAGGCACCAAGGTCTTCGCGCCCAACCTCGTGCGCCGCGCCGACCACCATCACGGAGGCCCCCGAATTGTCCCGGAGGAACGCGGCCTCCGACGGGGTGAGCTGCGGCGAGGAGGGCAGGGCGACGAGGCCGGCGGCCAAAGCCGCGAAATAGACGAGGACGTAATCCGCCTCGTTGCCCATCCGGATCATGACCCGCGCGCCTGGCGCGAGGCCGAGCCCCATCAATCCCGCCGCGATCCCCCGCACCGCGCGGTCGGCCTCCCCGAAGGTCAGGGTGCGGATGTCTTCGCCGGCTCCGGCCATGACGAGTGCGACCTTGTCCGGCCGGAGCCGGGCATTCTCCGCGAGGCAGTGACGCGCGCCGTTGAAGCGATCCGGCGCGCGATCGGCGCCGTGGGGTGTCTGATCCGAGGGTGTATGGTCCTGGGGCGGGTGCAAGGCGTGGCGGCTCCGTGGTCTCTCGACCGCAGGGATGCCGAAACAGAGCTCACGCACAAGGGGGCGAGCGACGGTTGTCCGCCATTCCAAATCCGTTCGGTCCCTTCGGGATGGCGGATTTGGGTGATCCTCGAGCGCTGCGCGGGCTGAGCGATAAGGGGGCCGCTTCCATCAAGCGGCACCCCGTATCAGCCGACGATTTCCTTGGCGGTGGCAAGCATGTCCTTCATCGCCTCCGCCGCCGCCTGGTAGGCGGGCGTTCCGATATCCCAGTTGCTCGCCTTGATGGCTTCGAGCATCTTGCCCGCCTCGGCGAGGGCCCGGGCCTCGGCGGCGGCAAAGCGGCCGAAGGCCGGATGCGCGGCCGGCGCCGTTCCGGCCAAGCGTGCGCTGATGCTGTCGCCCGGACGACCGGTGAGCGTGGCGAGGGCGTCCTCCGGCTGAGCCAACCCCACGAGGACGCGGGCGAGCTTGCGCTTCCAGGCACCGACATCCGCCGGAAGCCGGACGAGCGCATAAGCCGGCGCCGCGCGTGCGCCGCTCTCGAGGGCGGCCTGACCGGCGGCCTCGGCCCGCACCAGACGGTTGGTGACCTTCTCGATCTCCTCGTGGGTCTTGGCGGCCTTGGCGGCGATGCTCTGCACGCTGGTGGAGATTTCGCCGGTGGCGGCGCGCTGCTGACCCAGCATCTGCGAGATGGCTTGGTTCAGGTCGCTCGCATGGGCGATGCGCGTGTTGGTGTCGCCGATCCGCTGTTCCAGGTTGTCCACGATCGAACGACCCGCCGTGACGGCGCTGCGGCTCTCGCCGACGGCCGCGGAGATCGTGCCCATCTCGGCGGTGAGGGTGCTGAGCAGCCCCCGGATCTCGCCCGTCGATTTCGCGGTCTGCGCCGAGAGAGCCTTGACCTCCGCGGCCACTACCGCGAAGCCGCGCCCGGCCTCACCGGCCCGCGCCGCCTCGATGGTGGCGTTCAGCGCCAGCAGGTTGGTTTGCCCTGCGATGTCCCCAATCAGCTTGACGACATCGCCGATCCGGCCGGCGGCCTCGGCCAGCGCCTTGACCACGTCGTCGGTTTGCCGGGCGCTGTCCACGGCGCGGGTGGCGATCACCGCCGACTGGTTCACCTGCCGGGTGATCTCGAGGATCGAGGCGGTCAGTTCCTCGGTGGCCGAGGCCACGGTCTGCATGTCGCCGTTGGCGGTGTCGGCGGCCGATGCCGCCAGCCCCATCTCGCTGCTGGCGCGGTCGGAGGCGACGCCCATGTCGCGCACCGCGCCTTCCAGCTGGCGCGTCGAATCCGTGACACCGTTCATGGTGCTATGGACGCTGGTTTCGAAGGCCAGGGCGAAGCCGTGCATCAGCGCGCGCTTGGCGTCCCGCTCGGCCTCCGCATAGGTTTCCAGCAACACCTCCAGGTCGAACCACGCGGCGGCGGAAACGGCGGCCAGCAACTCCGGCGCGGGGGTGGCGGCGCGGCGCAGCAGGCCGCGCGGGGCGGGGCGCGACAGCCGGCCCAGGATCGCGCCGGACACGCTGGCGTGGCAGATGGTGACGGCATAGGCCGGTACCCCCTGCTCATAAAGCGCACAGGCCAGGGCATGGGCGGATTCATAGAACCCGTCCCCGAACTGGCCGCCGACCACGCGCGTCCAGTGCGCCAGGCGCGGGGCATGCACGGCCGGGTGGCGCAGCGCGGCATGGATCTCGGGCCAGGGGCGGAAGGCGCCGTGCAGCCCGTCCAGCAGTTCCGGCAGCGCGTCCCGGGCGAAGTCCTGTTGTGCGGCCAGCAAAGCGATCCGCCCCGGCGCCAGGCCGAAGGCCTTCAGGCGGTTGCCGTGGGCGGCGGCAGAGGTATCGACCATGGCGCTGTCCTTCGGACTGTGGTTCCCCGAGCGACCCGCGTGGCGGCCGGTGGATCGCTGCCCGGCAAAGGCCTGGCAACGCCGGTCTAGCGCGCGCAGGGTTAACGAAACGCGCAAATGTCAGGGTTTGTCAGGGGCATGCCGGTTTTTGTCGGGCCGAGGCGCCGCGCCGGCCGGCGGCGCCTGTCGGCATTTCCTGCGCCGGGCTAGGCTGGCGGCCGCAGGATGGAGAAAGCGGTACATGTCCACCGAACGCGGGCGCCCGGCCCTGGCACTGCTGCTCAGCACGGTGCTGCTGCCGCTGGCGCTGCTCGCCCTCGGCCTTTGGCAGGCGCCGCGCGCGGTGGACGACCTGGCCGAGGCCGAGAACCGCGAGGCCCGCATGGGCAAGGCCGTGTCACTGATGGAAGCCCGCATCGCCCCCGGCGGCACGCCGGACATGCGCATGCAGTA
This sequence comes from Burkholderiaceae bacterium, assembly GCA_022702125.1. Classification (GTDB taxonomy): domain Bacteria; phylum Pseudomonadota; class Gammaproteobacteria; order Burkholderiales; family Burkholderiaceae_C; genus JAKOND01. The sequence goes on along the minus strand of JAKOND010000016.1, from coordinate 2,605 downwards.
CCGCCGCAACGGCCGCCTCTACGCCGGCCCCCTGGCGCTGGCCGAGGCGCGGGAGGACCTGGAGGACGCTCAGCGCGCCATCACCGTGTCGCGCATCCGTGGCTGGCTGCCGCCGGTGGTGGCGGGCAGCGGCGCGCTGGTGGCGGCGCTGTCCGCGCTGGCGCTGCTGGGCGCGGTGGCGCTGGGCCGCGCCGGCCGGCTGTCGCGCGATGCCTTGCTGCGCGGCTTTTCCGTGGTGCGGCACCTGCTGCCGCCGCTGCTGGGGGCGCAGGTGCTGTTGCTGGCGGTGGGCATCGTCGCGGCCGTCAGCTTCGAATCCCTGGCAATCGTGGAGGTGGGCGACTTTTCCAGCGGCGGCATCAAGCTGCTGATGATCGCGGCGGTGGTGGCGGTGTTCAGCCTGGTCACCGCCGGCAAGGCGTTGCTGCAACTGCGCCGCGCCATGGGCCTGTTCGCGCCCGACCCGCTGGAGGTGCAGGGCCGCGCCGTGACGCCGGCCGAGGCGCCCGGGCTGTGGCGGATGATCGACGACCTCGCCACCCGCCTCGGCGCCTTGAAGCCGGACCAGGTGGTGGTGGGCCTGACCGGCGGCTTCCACGTCAGCTCCGGCGCCAAGCTGCTGCAGCCGGGCAACATCGAGACCAGCGCGCGCATGCTGTACCTGCCGCTGCCCTACCTGCCGCTGCTGCGGCAGGATGAGGTGGCGGCGATCATCGGCCACGAGCTGGCGCATTTCTCCGGCGGCGACACCGAATACAGCCTGCGGTTCGTGCCGATCTATGCCGGCGTCGGCCGCTCGCTGGAGGCGGTGGCGCTGGCCGGGATCGGGCAGGCCGGCGGCCCCTCGCTGCTGATCCGCCCGGCCCTGCAGCTCGGCGTCTTCGTGCTGGACCAGTTCCACCACGCGGTGCGGCATTGGAGCCGGCTGCGCGAGTTCGCGGCCGACGCGGCGGGCGCCGGCGTCACCTCCACCGAGGCCGCGTCCCGCGCGCTGCTGCGGACCACCGCCGCGCATCGCGGCATCGAGGCGGTGCTGGAGGCGGCCTACGGCACCCCGGCCTCGGCGCCGCCGGACCTGGTGGCGGCGGTGCTGGAGCACGCGGCGGAGCAGGGCCTCGCGGACCCTGCGCCGCACCTGGAGGAGGAGGTGCCGCACCCGACCGACACCCACCCGCCGACGCGCCAGCGCATCGCGGCCCTGGGCAGCGACCTGCCAACGCTGCTTGCCGGCGCCGCCCTGCCGCCGGAGCCGGACGCCGCCGCGCGGCTGGCCGGCTACTTCGCCGACCCCGCCGGGCTGTGCCGGCGGGCGACCGAGGACTTCATGGAACTGGCCCAGGCGCAGGCGCGCGACACCCACGCGGCGGTGCAGGCCGCGGCCGAGGGCGTGGCCGCCGGGCCGCTGCCGCTGCAGGCCAACCACCGCCCGCTGGCCATCGCGCTGGTGGTCATCGGGCTGGTCTTCGGGCTGTGCGGCGTGGCGCTGGTGCTGCTGGGGTTCCAGGGCGTGGAGCCGGGCTTCGCGCGGGCCATGGGTGCGGTCTGCCTGCTGGGCGGCGCGGCGACGGGGGCCGCCGGCCTGTGGCGGCTGTGGCGGCGCCAGGAGCCCTTTCTGGTGCTGCGGCCGGAAGACGTGCAGGTCACCGGCCTGGAGCAGCCGATCCGCTGGGACGACGTCGCCGACCTCGACGTCTCGCTGCAGCGCGGCGCGGTGGTCATGCGCATGCTGCTGGTGGCCGGCACCGCCGCCCCGGTCCGCAAGGGCAAGGCGCGCAACGTGGTGCTGGACGCGCGGCGGCGCATCGTCACCGTCACCGCCAATCTGCCGCGCGGCATGAAGGCGCAGGACTTCGCGGACCTGATCGGCCGCTACCGCGCGGCGGCGGCGGCCCGGCGCTGGCTGGCCGAGCAAACGGCGGCCTGATGCCCCCGCCACCGCGCGGCACCGTGGCGCTGTGGTCGCTGGCGGTGCCGCCGCCGCCGCGCGCCGAGGGCTGGCTGCCCGCGCTGTCCGACGAGGAAGCCGCGCGCGCCGGGCGCTTCCGCTTTGCTGCCGACCGCGCCGCCTATGTCGCAGCCCATGCGCTGCTGCGGGCGCTGCTGGCGGCCCATGGGGTGGGGCGGCCCTGCTTCCGGGCCGGGCCCTGGGGCAAGCCGGAACTGGTGGACGCGCCCGGCGAACTGCGCTTCAGCCTCAGTCACACCCGCGGGCTGGTGGTGGCGGGCGTGGCGGCCGGCGACGACCTGGGGGTGGATACCGAACTGGCGGACCGCGAGGTCGATGCTGTCGGCCTCGCCGCGCGCTTCTTCGCGCCCGCTGAAACTGCCGCGATCGCCGCCACGCCCGCCGCCGGCCGCATGGAGGCCTTTCTGCGGCTCTGGACGCTGAAGGAGGCTTTCGCCAAGGCGGTGGGGCAGGGGCTGTCGCTGCCGCTGTCCAGCTTCGCCTTTGGTCCCGGCAGTTTCACCTGCGATCCGGCGCAGGGGCCGGCGGACGGGTGGTCCTTCCTGTCGCGGCCTATCCAGAGCCCCACCGGGCACCTCGCGATCGCGCTGCGCTGGCCGGCCGCGGACGGGCTGCGGGTGGAGGAGCGGGCGCTGTCGC
>JAKOND010000014.1 GCA_022702125.1 Burkholderiaceae bacterium | reverse complement strand
TGGCGCAAACCCAGGCCGAACATGCATTCGAGCGCCAGGCAGAACGGGATCGCCGCTTCGCTGAACACCGCAGGTCGACTTGCACGCCCGGCGGCACCCGCATGCCATTCGAGATCCGGATCCAGTCAGTCCATCAGGGAACCGCGGCGCTTGAGCGCGATGTTGTATTCGGTCCCGTTCGTCGTGCGCTACCTTGCTCGGGGGGGGCTTGCTCATGCCACGAGCCTCCCAAGATCAAGCCCCGACAAAGGCGTCCGGCGGCGAGTCATGCGACAACGCCTTCCATGCGACAGCTGACTGACCAACCCAGCTTACGACGCCCTGCGCGGCGGCAGCGACGGTGACTGCGGCAGGACCCGGAAAGCGGTCGATGCCGCCGCCAGCATGCCGGCGATGCAGAGCATCACGGCCTGGAACGGGTCGTGGCCCTGGTGCTGTGCCCAGGCCGCCAGCAGCCCGGTCAGCCACTGCATCAGCGCGATCCCGAGGAACATCGACATGGTGTAGAGCGACAGCGCGCGACCCGTCACCTCGGCGGGATAGGAAGAGCGCACATCGGCATACTGCAGCACGCTGTAGCCCGACAGCATCCCCATCACGAAGATCAGCACGACCATCGCCGCGGCATGGTGCAGGAACGCCATCAGCGAGAACAGACCGGCCATGAGCAGCGCGAAAGACGTGATCCACCGGCGGCGGTGCCGGGGACCCGGATCCAGGCGACCGAACAGCGCCGGAACGAACAAGGCGATCAGCGACAGCACCAGCGCCACGTTGCCGCTCTCGACCAGCGAAAGCCCGAACCGGCCCATCAGCAACGGCCCCAGCCACAGGCCGCGCAGCGACAGGAACGCGGCGTAGCAGCACATGCCCAGGATCAGGATGCCCCAGGTGTGCGGCATCCGGAACAGCTCCGCGAAACGGCTTGCTGCCTGCGCCCATGATTCCTTCGGCCGATCCGCGGCCTGCGGCAGTTCCGGCTCGTGCACGCGCAGGTAGATCAGCAGCCACGACAGTAGACAGAGCACCGCCAGCACGCCGAAGCCCAGGCGCCAGCCGCCGTGCTGCACCAGCCAGGCCAGCGGCGTTCCCGTGAAGATCAGCCCCAGGCCGCCCACGCCCATCCCCACGCCCGAGAAGAAGGCGAAGCGCTGCGCGGGGAAGTGCCGGGAGATGAAGACGGTGCAGGCCAGGAAGGCCGGGGAGCACCCCACGCCGATCAGCAATTGCCCCAGCATCAGCCAGCCGTAGCTCGGCGCGCCCGCCGACACCGCGGCCCCGATCGCCGCGAGCGGGAATGCCGCGAGCACGGTGCGGCGCAGTCCGTACAGGTCCATGCCGATGCCCATGAGCAGCTGCGTCACGCCGAATGACAGGCCGAACAGCCCGGCGAAGGCGCCGAGCGAATCGGGCGAGATGCCGAAGTCGGCTCGCAGGCCGCCGGCGATGATGCTCGTGACCGTGCGGAAGGCCTGGCTCAGCGCGAAGGCCGACAGCAGGCACAGGAACATGGCCCACAGGGCGCGCGAGGGCGGCGCGGGGTCTGCAGCGGGGGAGGGGACGGTGGATGCGGGCACGGCAATGAGGGAGGGGCGACGGGATGCGGAAGCGGGCTTCCTTGACGAGAATCCTGGACGGCAGCGCTCACGAACGCAAGAGCGGCCCTGGCGGGCTGAGCCTAGCGGATCTCTGTGCGGATGCCGCATGAACGCTCGACGAACTCTTTGCCGAGCTAGATCACCTCGACGGGGCGCAATGGGCTGCGCCGCCATCCCGACCGCCTCTCCGTACTGGAGGCCGACGCGTTGCCCGGCCTCGCCGAGGCGATCGCGTCCGGCGCGACGGTCGTGCGCGTCGCGGACATCCGGGCGCTCCCGGTCATCCCCCGGCCCGGCAAGATCATCTGCGTCGGGCTCAAGGCCAGCACGCGCAGGCTCATCTCGGCGCTGACGTGGGCGAGCGTCCTGTTCGGGAAATGAGTCGATCCCATCCAGTGCTTGAGCGTGCCGAACACGTGTTCGGCAGTGCACCGTCGCAGCGTCATGGCATCGGGCTTCCGGTCCGGACGATGCTGGATACGTTCGAAGACGCCTTCCGGCTTCCATCGCGCAATGTCACTGCCGAGACGGGCATGTTCCCTGTTTTGGTCGGACACACTAGAGCCGATGCACCCGAGCCGGATAGAAAGAGACAAGGCTCTAGAATGAGAACAGTTCCCATTTTGAATTTGATCCATTCCCGCCGCTGCGTCCATGCCTGCTGCACTGAACCCGTCCGCCGCCACGGCCGTCGAAACGATCTACCGCTCGCACCATGGCTGGCTGCTGGGTTGGTTCCAGCGCCGGCTGGGCAATGCATCGCAGTCGGCTGACCTGGCCCACGACACCTTCCTGCGGCTCATGGCGTCGCGCGATGTCGTGGCGCTGCGCGAGCCGCAGGCCTTTCTGCGCACCCTTGCGCACGGTGTGGTGGTCAACCACTGGCGCCGGCTCGATATCGAGCGGGCCTGGCACGACGTAGTGGCCGCGCAACCCGCGCCGTTGGTGCCGTCGCCGGAAGAGCGGGTGCTGGTGCTGGAAACCCTCTGCCAGATCGACGCCATGCTGGACCGGCTCAACCCCAAGGCACGCAGCGCGTTCCTGCTGTCGCAGCTGGACGGGCTGACCTATGCACGGATCAGCCAGCAGCTCGGCGTGTCGGAACGGATGGTGAAGAAGTACATGGCGCAGGCAATGCTGCAATGCCTGCTGCTGGTGCAGGAATGAGTCAGGTTCGTACCGATCAGCCCGCGTTCGAGGATTTGCAGCAGGCGGCCGACTGGTTCGCCGTGCTGCAAAGCGGTCGCGTGAGCGAGGCCGATCGGTGCAACTGGCAGCGCTGGCTGGAGACCGGGCCGCGGCAGCGCACTGCCTGGCGCCAGGTCGAGGCCATAGCCAATGAGTTCGCAGGAGCGGCTCATCCGGTGGCTCGCCAGGTGCTGGAGCACCGTCCGGCCGTTTCACGCCGTCGACGCACCGTGTTGCGCGCGTTGATAGTCATGCCGGTGACAGGTGCGGCCGCCTGGATGACATCTCAGCACATGCCATGGCGCGGATGGACCGCGGCCTATCGCACCGATACCGGCGAGCAGCGCTCGTGGGCGCTGGCCGACGGCAGCCGGCTCGTGCTGAACACAGCGAGCGCTGCGGACCTGGACTATTCCACGACCCTGCGGCGCATCGTGCTGCATCGAGGCGAACTGCTCATCACTTCCGGCCACGACCCGGCCCAACCGTCGCGACCGCTGGTGGTGGACGTGGCCCAGGGCCGCATCACGGCGCTGGGTACCCGTTTCGCCGTGCGCCACGAGGACGATGGCGCCGTCCGCGTCGCCGTTTTCGATGGGGCCGTGCGGGTGCGCGCCGAGAAGGGGGGCGACCTGCTGGTGCTTCAAGCCGGCCAGCAGGCGCGACTGCGCCACGGCCATGTCGAGCCACTGGACAGCGCCGCCAGCTACGCGGCGGACTGGCAACGCGGCATGCTGGTGGCCGACGGCATGCGGCTGGGCGACTTCATCGCCGAGCTGGGCCGCTATCGCCGTGGCTACCTGGGTTGCGCGCCCGAGGTGGCGGATCGGCGGATCGTGGGTGCCTACCCGCTGGGCGACACCGACCTCATCCTTGCGGCCCTCCAGGCCACGCTTCCGGTGCAGGTGCGCCGGCCGTTGCCGTGGTGGACGGTGGTCGAGCCGAGCATGCGCTCCCGCTGAAATTCTTTCGCCAACAGGTTCCCTTTCTGCCGAGCGGATTGGCATATCCGATGCCGATCCTTTCAATGAACCTGTACGCTGCCATGAACGCGAAAAGAACCGCGCCGAAATCATCTCCTCTACCCCTGCGTCGCCGCACCTCGGCGAACGCGCTGCAGGCCGCCATGATGGTGGTGCACACCGCAGCCGCCATCGCTGCCGTGCCAGCCCATGCACAGACCGCTGCGCCCGCGGCACGCGATTACGCCATTGCCGCAGGGCCGCTGGGCACGGTGCTGAGCCAGTTCGCGGGGCAGGCCGGCATCCTGCTGTCCTCCGATGCGGCAGTGACGGCCGGCGTCGCTAGCCCCGGTGCGCGGGGCCACCTGAGCGTGGAGGAAGGCCTGGCCGCCGCCCTGGCAGGTACGGGCCTGCAGGCCGTGCGCGGCGCGGGTGGCCTCTACACGCTGCAACGCAGCGCGCTCGCGGCCACCATGTCGGAGGTGCGCGTCACCGGCCAGCGAGCCGGCACGTTGCCGCAGGTCGACGTAATTGCGAGCGCGGTCGAGGAATCGGGCCGGGGCCCGGGCACCGGCTTCACCGCGAACCGCGCCACCGGCGGCACCAAGACCGACACGCCGCTGCTGGAGACGCCGCAGTCCGTCTCGGTCGTCACCCGCGGTCAGATGGACGCGCAGGGCGCGACCACGCTGGTCGAAAGCCTGCGCTATACGCCGGGCATCGTGGCCCAGTACGGCAACACCGACCTGCGCTACGACTGGTTCACCCTGCGCGGATTCACGCCACCGGCACGCTACCTCGACAACCTGCGCCTGCCGTTCGGTGCGCGCGGCTATTCCCAACCGCGCATCGAGCCCTGGGGGCTGGAGCGCACCGAGGTGGTCAAGGGCCCGTCGTCGGTGCTCTACGGCCAAGCCGCGCCGGGCGGGCTGATCAACATGGTCAGCAAGCGACCCACGGTTGCGCCGGTGCGCGAGGTCGAGCTGCAGGCGGGTAGCTACAACCGCAAGCAGGCTGCGTTCGACTTCGGCGGCGCGCTGGACGCCGACGGTGTCCTGAGTTACCGCCTTGCGGGCCTGCGCCGCGAGGCCGACACCCCGTTCGACCATGTGGCGGAGAAGAAGACTTTCATCGCGCCGTCGCTCACCTTGCGCCACAGCGATGCCACGCAGTTCACCGTGCTGGGCCACTGGCAGTCGCTGGATTCGCCCGGTGGCGGTGGTGCGCCTGCATTGCCGGCCGCCGGCACGTTGGACACCAGCCGCTACGCCGCGCTGCCGACCCGTGCCTTCGTCGGCGAGCCCGGCTTCGACCGCTACCAGAACCGCCAGCGCTTCATCGGCTACGAGGCGGAGCACCGCGTCAACGACAGCGTCGTGCTGCGGCAGAACCTGCGCTACGGCAAGGTCACGGCGGAGACCCGCCGCATCCAGGCTTTCTGCCCGAGTGCCTGCAATCCTGCGGCGCTCTCGCGCTACGCCTGGGCGTTTCCGGAACGGGCCGACTTGCTGACGGTCGACACGCAGGCGCAGGTGGACTTCCGCACCGGTCCGATGGCGCACACCGTGCTGGCCGGAGTCGACTTCTCCGACGAGAAGGCGACGTACGATGAGAGCAACCTGCGCGTGCTGACCACCACCTTCAACGCCTACCAGCCGGTGTATGGCCTCGATACCGGCGCGGTTCCCTCGGTCGGGACGCACATCGAGCAGAAGCGCAAGCAGCTCGGGGCCTACGTGCAGGACCAGGCGCGCTGGGACCGCTGGATCGCCGTGCTGGCCGGCCGCTACGACCGCGCCGAGACTGCCACCCGCACGCTCGCCACGTCCACCGGCCGCACCATGGCCACCGACCAGGACGACGGCAAGTTCACCGGTCGTGCCGCGCTCATGTACGCGCTGGATGGCGGGGCCGTGCCCTATGTGAGCTACTCCACCTCGTTCCAGCCGGCTGCCGGCACCGACCGACTGGGTGCGGTGTTCGATCCCACCACCGGCAAGCAGGTCGAGGCCGGTGTGAAATACCAGCCGGTAGGCTCCAAGGCCCTGCTGACGGCAGCGGCCTACGAGCTGACGCAGCAGAACGTGCTCACGCCCGACCCGCTGAGCCGCTCGTTCAGCGAGCAGACCGGCGAGGTCCGCGTGCGCGGGCTGGAGCTGGAGGCACGCGGTCCGTTGATTCGCGGGCTGGAAGCGGTGGCGTCATACGCCTATACCGACAGCCGCGTGACCCGCGCCAATCCCAATGCCGCAGGTGCCAGCACGCTGGGCAAGCGCTTTGCCTTCGTGCCGCAGCGCCAGGCCGCGCTGTGGCTGGACTATGCGCTGCAAGGCGACAGCTTCGCCGGCCTGTCGCTCGGTGCCGGCGTGCGCCACACCAGCGCCACTTTCGGCGATGCGGCCAACCTGTACCGCGTGCCCGGCGTCACCCTGGTGGATGCGGCCATCCGCTGGGATCTGGGGCGCCTGCAACCGTCGTTCAAGGGCGTGCGGTTGGCGCTCAACGTCGCCAACCTGGGGGACAAGCATTATGTGGCATCGTGCCTGGCATCTGCGGGTTGCTACTATGGGGAACGCCGCAGCGTGTACCTGACGGCACGCTATGGCTGGTGACGAAATGCCCGCTGGCGCAGGGCGCTTTTCCGCGCACTGCGCCGTTTCTCGATCGTCCGACTGCCTGCAACTCTCGAGTGGACGATCAGCAGGGCATCGGCAGTGTTTGCCGTGGCCCGTCGGGCTCCTGCTGGCGGTTTTCGTCAATCCGTGCATCCGCAACGGCCGAACGGCCCCGAATCCGAAAGACATCACGGCAACCGGCCCAAACCTGGCAGCCGCAGGCCTCGATCATCGACGTCGATTCCGAAGCCCAGGCCCAGCAGGTTCAATTCCAGGCCCTCGTCGCGCGCCACCGTCACCCCCGCCAGACCCATCAGCGACAACTGCCATCCCGTGCCGCTCGGGGCGGGGGCGACGACGGTGGTCGGGCCCAGGTAGTCCTTGCCGATCGCGGTGGGCGGCAGGTCCAGCCGCAGTGCGGGCACCTGCCGGGCCACCCAGGCCACGAAGGTGTTGCTGTTGGGGCCGGGCCAGAGGCGATAGGACCCGCGCCACGGGTAGGCCGCCACGGCCGATTCGATCTGCCCGATCATGGCTTCCGCCTGCGGGCCCCGATGGTCCGCGAGCAACTGCGGATAGGCGCCGTACCAGAGCATGTCGGGTGCCTCCGCTTCGGTGGCGACCAGGGCGTCTCCGCCGCGACGGGCCCGCCAGCCGACGATCTGGTAGGTGGTGTAGCGCTGCGCGCCGGCGCGTTTGACCGCGATCCAGGGGTGAATGCCGAAGGCGCCGCGCCATTGCACGATCCGGGCGCCATAGACCTGCACGACCGCACCGCGCTCGGCGGAAGGGTCGGGCGCCTGCCCGGTGCTCTCCTGGCTCGTCAGGTGCCAGGGCGTGTCCAGATCCAATTCGCCGGAGGCCAGCACGCCGAGCGGTCCGAGCATCAGGAACGCAAGCAGACACAAGAACCTCAGCGGCCAGCGCGCCCAGCGGGGCGCGCGCTCGCGGACCGTCGACGAAGGTGGCTGATCGGGCATCAGTCCAGTATGCCTTCGCAGCGGCTGGGCGCGATTACGCAACCGAGACGACGGGGACGGCCGACCCGCAGCGGCAGCCCAAGCTGCGGCGGCGCATCGATGGGCCGCGGCCGGGCTGGAGCGATCGAAGGCTGATGCATCCAGCGCCCGATCAAGCAGCAAATGGCTGATGGAAAGGGGCATGGGGGCACGACCAGTCGGAGATCATCCCCGCCACGCACCGGGACGCGGCAGACATCTTGCCTTGCCGCGGGAATGCGAGCGTCACCAGCCGGTAAAGATCCGGTTCCAGGAGACGACTGGCCTGGAGCCGGCCGTCCCGACGCTCTTGCGTGATCGAGAAAGGTCCCAGAACGGTGTAGAGCCCGGGGGTGCCGGCGACCAGTTCCTTCTGCAGGGTGAGCGAATCGGCCTCGACGATCGTATCGAGCCCGAAGCCTCGACTCCGCGCGGTCTCGTCGAGCGCATTGCGCCACTCGCTGGGGCGGCGCGGCAGCACCAGGGGCAGCCCCCGCAGCTGACCGAAGCGCACCTCCGGCTGCCGTGTCAGCGGGTCACCGGGCGCGGAGACCAGGAAGGTGTGGGCGACGCTCAGCACCTTCTCTTCGCTGCCGCGAGGCGTCTGGAATCGGAAGAGGATGGCCATGTCCACCGAGCCGCCATCGAGCATGGCGTTGAGTTCGGTGCCCTGCGCCTCGACGACGTTGAGCCGGATGCCCGGATGCTCCGCGCGCAGCCGCTGGAAAACGCAGGTCATCAGCTGGTGCGCGGCCGAGGGAATGATGCCCAGCCGCACCTCGCCGCTCAGCGTGCTGGCGTCGGCGCGCAGGCTCTCCGACAGGGCTTCGGTCTCCTGGAGCCAGCGCCGGAGTTTGGGGACCGCCCGGCTGCCGGTGTCGGTCAGGACCACGCCGCGCCCGGTGCGCACGAAGAGCGCGCCCCCGTGAAGCTTCTCGAAGTCGCTGATCTGGCGGCTGATGTGCGACTGCACCGTCTGGCGACGCGCGGCGACCTTGCTGATGCTGCCGCTGTCGGCCACTTCCAGGAACAGGCGGACGCTCTCGATGTTCATCCGGGTTTCCTCCAGGCATCTGTAATTCGGCAACTCTGAAAGCTCGGAATTTTATCTACACAGATGGGTGGCGAATTCCTACAGTCCGCATGCCCGTGCAGAAGCGGCCTTCCGAAACCGGCCGCGCACGACGATTCATCCTGAGGACACTGCCTTGAAACTTGCCACCTTCCAACACGCCGGCCATGCCGTCTACGGGGTCGTGCGCGGCGACGACTACCTGCTGCCGGACGCCGAATTCCTGCGCCGCCATCCCGACCTCCTGTCCGTGCTGGCGGCCGACGCGCTGTCCGGACTCGCCGGGGCCACCGCGTCCGGCGCGGCGGTCGTGCGCGCCGCGGACACCCGTGCGCTGCCGGTCATCCCCCGCCCCGGCAAGATCGTCTGCGTCGGACTCAACTACAAGACCCACGTGGCCGAGACCAAGCGCGCCGACAGCGAGTACCCGTCGCTCTTCCTGCGCTTCACCGACACCCTGGCGGCCCAGGGCGACGAGGTCCTGCGCCCGGCCTTCTCCGACCGCTTCGACTGGGAGGGCGAACTGGCCTTCGTCATCGGCAGGGGCGGGCGCCACATCGCCAAGGCCGACGCCTTCGACCACATCGCGGGCTACGCCTGCTTCAACGACATCAGCGTGCGCGACTGGCAGCGCCACACGCACCAGTTCACCCCGGGCAAGAACTTCCCCGGCACCGCGCCCTTCGGCCCGTACCTGGTCACGCGCGACGAGGTGCCGGACGTGACCCGCCTGACCCTCGAGACGCGTCTCAACGGCGAGGTCATGCAGCACGCCAGCCTGGGCGACCTGATCTTCGACATCCCGACGATCGTCGAGTACGTCTCGCGCTTCACCCCGCTGTCGCCCGGCGACGTGATCGCCACCGGCACGCCCGGCGGCGTGGGCGACCGCCGCGAGCCGCCGCGCTACATGAAGCACGGCGACACGGTCGAAGTGGAAATCACCGGCCTGGGCACCTTGCGCAACCGGATCGGAACGGACGCCTGAGACGCGGCGAAGCACATGACCACCACTCCCCACACGCGCAACCTGCGCATCGCCGTGGACATCGGCGGCACCTTCACCGACATGGCGGCATTCGACGAGAACACGGGCCAGCTGTTGTTCGGCAAGGCCCTGTCCACCCACGGCGCCCTGGTCGACGGCATCCAGTCCACGCTCGACAGCGCCGACATCGACCTGCGGGACGGCAACCTGTTCCTGCACGGCTCGACCATCGCCATCAACACGCTGCTGGAGCGCAATGGCGCCAACACCGCGCTGCTCATCACCGAGGGCTTCCGCGACATCTACGAGATCGGCCGCGTGAACCGGCCGGACGCCTACAACCTGTTCTTCAACAAGCACCAGCCGCTGGTCAGGCGCTCGCTGCGCTTCGAGGTGGCCGAGCGCCTGCGCGCCGACGGCAGCCTGCACAAGCCGCTGGACGAGGCGGCCGTGCGCGAACTGGCCCGGGAGCTGAAGGGGGAGGGCGTCGAGGCGGTGGCCGTGCTGCTGCTGCATTCCTACCGCAATCCGGCCCACGAGCAACGCGTCAAGGCGATCCTGCAGGAGGAATTGCCGCACGCCTTCGTCACCGCCTCGCACGAGCTGAGCCAGGAGTACCGCGAGTTCGAGCGCGTCTCCACCGTCGTGGCCAACGCCTACGTGGGTCCGCGCGTCTCGCAGTACCTGGGGCAGCTGGAGACGCACCTGGCCGCCGAGGGCTTCGGCGGCGACTTCTACGTGGTGCAGTCCACCGGCGGCCTGTTCCCCATCGAACACGCCCGGGTCGGCTGCGTCCGCATGCTGGAGTCCGGCCCGGCGGCCGGCGTGATCGGGGCGCAGGCGATCTGCGCCCAGCTCGGCATGGGCGACGCCATCGCCTTCGACATGGGCGGCACCACCGCCAAGGCCGGCGTGATCAGCGAAGGCCGTCCGCTGACGACCGGCTCGGCGCTGATCGGCGGCTACGAGCGCGCGCTGCCGATCCAGATCCCGATGATGGACATCCACGAGGTCGGCACCGGCGGCGGCTCCATCGCCCGCATCGAGACCGGCAATGCGCTGCGGGTGGGGCCGCAGAGCGCGGGCTCGATTCCCGGCCCGGTGGCCTACGGGCGCGGCGGCCAGGAGCCGACCGTGACCGACGCCAACCTGGTGCTGGGCCGTCTCGACGCCGACAACTTCCTCGGCGGCGAACTCACGCTCGATCTCGCGGGCTGCCAGCGCCAGATGGCCGCGCGCATCGCGACGCCGCTGGGACTCGACCCCACCGAGGCGGCCGACGGCATCCTGCGCATCGCGGTGACCCAGATGTCGCACGCGGTCAAGGCGGTGACGACCGAGCGCGGCCTGGACGCGGGCAGCTTCACGATGGTGGTCTACGGCGGCGCGGGTCCGCTGCACGCCTCGGCCATCGCGCGCGAGATCGGCATCCGCAAGGTGCTCATCCCGTACGCGCCGGGCTACTTCTCAGCCTACGGCATGCTGTTCTCCGACCTGCGCTACGACTACGTGCGCTCGGTGTTCCGCAAGCTCAACGACGTGTCCTTCGACGAGATCGAGGACGCCTACAGGAAGATGGAGGACGAGGGCCGCGCCG
>JAKOND010000316.1 GCA_022702125.1 Burkholderiaceae bacterium | reverse complement strand
GTCGACCTGTTCTCCAGGCAGGTGGTGGGTTGGTCCATGGGTAGCCGCATCGACACCAGCTTGGTCCTCGATGCGTTGCTGGTGGCGCTATGGCGACGCCAGCCGCAGGCGCCCGTCGTGGTTCACTCCGATCAGGGTTGTCAGTTCACCGGCCATGAGTGGCAGACCTTCCTGCGCGACCACAACCTGGTCAGCAGCATGAGCCGGCGCGGCAACTGCCATGACAACGCCGTGGCCGAAAGCTTCTTCCAACTGCTCAAGCGTGAACGCATTCGCCGACGCATCTATACGACCCGCAGCGAAGCACGCAGTGATGTCTTCAACTACATCGAGATGTTCTACAACTCCCAGCGCCGTCATTCGTCCGCGGCCGGCCTATCGCCGGTAGAGTTCGAACAGCGACATTCCCGACGGCTCAAAAGTGTCTAGAAAAACCGGGGCGATTCACCGGTGGCTTTCGATGCGCAGCGTGCCGCGCCACTCACTGTCCTGGCGACGTTTGAGCAGGCTCTGCAAAGAAAAGCTCGCTATTCGAATCTCGAAGGAGGAATTTCTTTGCAAGCTGCAGGCACTTTATTGAATGGTTCGCTTCAGATACTCGGCTTCGATTTCAGAAAAGCGGAATGACGCCGAACACCGCAGCGGAAACGATCATCACCAGGACCAGCAAGGCTGCCCATTTGAGAGTGAATTTCTGATGTGCTCCGAATTCCACTCCAGCGACACCCATCAACACGTAGTTCGCTGCGACCAAGGGGCTCAGCTGGTGAATCGGTTGACCGAGCAACGAAGCACGCGCGATGACTTCTGGCGCGATCCCGTACCCTTTGGCCGCTTCCGCCAGGATGGGAACGACGCCGAAGTAGAAGGCGTCGTTCGACAGGAAGAATGTCATCGGCGCGCTGAGCAATGCGGTGATCAGCGGCATGAAATTGCCGGCGTTGCTCGGGATATTGCTGATGACGCTCTGCGCGATCGCATCGGTCATCTTGGTGCCCGACAGGATGCCCGTGAAAACTCCTGCTGCGAAGATGACAGCTACCACCGCGAGCACGCTTTCCGAATGGGCCGCGATCCGCTCCTTCTGGTCCTTGACCGATGGGAAGTTGACAGTCATAGCGATCACGAATGCAGCCATGAAGAGCAGCGGCAAGGGCAGCACGGCTAGCACCAGGCAGACCATGAGCGCCGTCGTCAGAACGAGGTTGAAAACCATCATCGCCCGGCTCGAGCGGGGCTTGTCCGACGCGTCGATGTCGACCTCACCCCCGATTGGAGAGGCTTCTGATTCGTTGGGTTTCCAGTCGATGCGCTTGAGACGCGAACGCTCGCGCATGCCCAGATACCAAGCCACGCCGATCGTCGTCAGGGATGCCATCGCCATCGAAGGGATTAGGGGCAGGAACACCTGGGACACATCGAGGTGGAGGGCGCTCATGACACGCGCGGTCGGCCCGCCCCACGGGGCGATGTTCATGATGCTGTTGCCCATCATGGTCACGCAAGGCAGGATCAGGGGATTGATGCCTAGACGGCGATGCAGCGGCAGCATGGCGGTCACGCACAGGAGATACGTGGTGGAGCCGTCGCCGTCGAGCGAGACGATCAGCGCCAGCAATGCGGATCCCACCACGATGCGCACGGGGTCCCCCTTCGCGAGGTGGACGATGAATCGGATGAGAGGGTCGAACAACCCCACGTCGATCATCAGCCCGAAATACAAAATGGCGAAAAGCAGGAGCACACCGGTCGGCGCGATCGACCGGATGCCGGCGATCACCATGGGTCCGATGGATTCTCCGAATCCTCCGATCAAGGCGAACAGCAACGGCACGCCGATCAGTGCGATCAACGCACTGGCACGTCCCGACATGATGAGCGCCATGAACACGAAGATCATGGAATAGGCAAGCAGGGTCAGCATTGGGGGATCTCATTGAGGCGCGCGGACAGGGCCATCCGCCACGCACGAGGCGCGGAAACAGGCCGAGCGCGACCAGGCACCGCGCGATGGATCGCGGCACCTGGCATCCGGCAAGCAAGAGGAAATCAAAAGAGGGCGCAGGCCCCCTCAGCGGTTCAGCCCAAGGTCGCGCCTTGCGATGCGCTCGGCACATCGCTGGCGGGCAGCGCGTCCGGCAGTTCGTGCTGCGGCCCGCCGGCTTCGGGCGGCATGACCTTGGCATCGTGCGACGCCAGCTCCTTCGACTCGCCCGTCACGTACTCGCGCCAGACCAGCGGCATGATCCCGCCGTGGCGCCAGTATTCGACGTCCTCGACCGTATCGAGCCGGATCATGAGCGGCACCGTGGTGACGGTGCCATCGACCCGGTGGAACCGCGCCTCGACGCGGCCGCCCACGCCCAGGCGGGCGGCGAGGTCGGGGATGTCGATCGCCTCGCTGCCGTCGAGTCCCAGCGACTCGGCGGTCGTGCCTTCCTCGAACTGCAGGGGCAGCACGCCCATGCCTACCAGATTCGTGCGGTGGATGCGCTCGAAGCTCTCCGCGATCACCGCCTTCACGCCCAGCAACGCGACGCCCTTGGCCGCCCAGTCGCGCGACGAGCCGCAGCCGTAGTTCTTGCCGGCGATCACCGTGAGCGGCGTGCCGCGGCGCAGGTATTCCTCGGCCGCTTCGAACACGCGCATCTGCGCGCCCTCGGGCATGACCTTGGTGATGCCGCCTTCCACGCCCGGCACGATCCGGTTGCGCAGGCGGATGTTGGCGAAGGTCGCGCGCACCGCCACGTCGTGGTTGCCGCGGCGCGTGGTGTAGTTGTTGAAGTCGCGCTTCTCGATGCCCTTGGATAGCAGGAAGTCGGCTGCGGGCGTGCCCAGGCTGATCGCCCCCGAGGGCGAGATGTGGTCGGTCGTGACCGAATCGCCCAGGATGACCAGCGGGCGCATCCCCACGATGTCCTGCACCGGCGCGGGTTCGCGCGAGATATCCTCGAAGTACGGCGGCTGGCGCACGTAGGTGCTGTCCTCCTGCCACGGGAACTGCTCGCTGCGTTCGCCCGAGAGCGCGTCCCAGGCGGCGCCGCCATCGAACAGATCGGCGTACTTCTCGCGGAAGATCTCCGGTTCGTAGGCGCCGTCGACAGCCTGCAGGACTTCCTCGGCGGTGGGCCAGATGTCGCGCATGTAGACCGGCTGGCCGTCGCTGCCGGTGCCGATCGGCTCGGACGTCACGTCCACGGTGAGCATGCCGGTCAGGGCGTAGACCACCACGAGTGCGGGCGAACCCAGGTAGGCGGCCCGGACGTTCGGGTGGATCCGGCCTTCGAAGTTGCGGTTGCCCGACAGAACCGCGGTGACCACGAGCTTCTCCTGCTCGATCGCCTCGACCACCGGATCGGGCAGCGGGCCGGAGCCGCCGTTGCAGGTCGTGCAGCCGAAGCCGGCGATGTTGAAGCCGAGCGTATCCAGCGCCTCCTGCAGGCCCGCCTTCTCCAGCACCGCCGCGGTGACATGGCTGCCCGGCACGAGCGAGGTCTTCACCCACGGCTTGCTGCGCAGGCCGAGCGCCACCGCCTTCTTCGCGACCAGGCCTGCGGCCATCATGTTCACCGGATTGGCGGTGTTGGTGCAGCTGGTGATCGCGGCGATCGCGACCGCGCCGTCGCGCAGTCCGAAGGACTCGCCCCGAACGGGGACTTCGCGATTCGCATCCACGGGCCGGCCGGCGATCTCCTGGTGGTGCTGCAGGAAGGCTTTGGGCACGGTTCCCAAGTCGATGTGGTCTTCCGGGTTGCGCGGACCGGCTAAGCACGGGCGGATCTCGTCGAGGTCGAGCATCACCACGGTGTCGAACACCGGCGCTGCAGTATCGGCATCGCGCCAGAGCTTCTGCGCCTTCGC
>JAKOND010000279.1 GCA_022702125.1 Burkholderiaceae bacterium | reverse complement strand
CGCGGCGGCCGCGGCAGCGCTGCCGCCGGTCGCGCGTCCCGCGCGCGCGGCCTCCGCCGCCCCCGCCGCCGCCGCCGCGAAGGACGACGACTGGGAAAGCTTCTGAAGGAACCCAGGCGGAACTCAGGCGCGCTTGGCGGCCGCCTTGCGCGCCGGGGCCTTGCGGGCCGGTGCCTTCTTCGCGGCAGGCGCGGCCGCCGCCCCCGTATCACCCGCTACGGCGGTGCCGCCGGCGGCCGTCTTGCGGGGCGGGAACTTCGAGGCGCGGGGCTCGAACTCGAAGTTCACCTTGCCGGCCGTCTTGTCCCAGACCAGGAAAGCCTTGAACGCGCGGCGCGTCTTGTTGGAGATGAACTTGTCGAGCAGGTCGGTCTTGCCGGTTTCCAGCAGCTTCTGCATCTGCTCGCGCGAGATGGGCTGCTGCAGGATGATCTTGCCGACCTTGAACTGGCTGGTGGGCACCGGCTGGGCGGCGGTGGGCACCGCGCGCTCGCTGACGTAGTTGCCGCCGTGCTCGTAGACCAGGCCGTCGTCGGCGGGGGATCGGCCCAGCGGCTCCTGGCCGGCGAAGTCGACCAGCTCGCCGGTCTCCTCGGCGGCCTTGTCGTCGCCGAAGTCGAATTCCAGCTTCCAGTTGTTCGCCTCCTCGTCGCGCGCGAGCTTGATCTCGGAGGTGAACGGCCAGCCGGCCTTGGAGCGGAAGCCTTCCAGCGGCCCGATGCGGTGCTCGCGCAGCAGGGTCTCGGCCTCGGCGATCTCGAAGGTGCGGCCGGCCGGCGACTTGCCGAACGAGAAGCCGCAGCCCTCGCGGCCGTCGCGGCCGGTGCAGGTGTAGCGCCGGTAGTTCTCCTTGACGATGCCGCCGCAGTTGGGGCAGGGCGCCTCCAGCGTGGCGTAGTCGCCCGGGATGGTGTCGCGGTCGTATTCCTTGGCCTTCTTCACCAGCCGCTCGGTCATGGCGGCGATCTGCCCCATGAACTCCTCGCGGCTGAGCTGGCCCTTCTCCATCTGGGCGAGCTTGTACTCCCACTCGCCGGTGAGCTCGGCGCGCGAGAGCTCCTCCACGCCCAGGCCGCGCAGCAGCGTCATCAGCTGGAAGGCCTTGGCGGTCGGGATCAGCTCGCGGCCCTCGCGCAGGATGTACTTCTCCAGGATCAGGCCTTCGATGATGGCCGCGCGGGTGGCCGGCGTGCCCAGGCCCTTCTCCTGCATCGCGGCGCGCAGCTCCTCGTCGTCGACGGTCTTGCCGGCGCCTTCCATCGCGCCGAGCAGCGTGGCTTCGGAGTAGCGGGCCGGCGGCCGGGTCTTGAGGGGCTTGGGCGCGATCTCGGTGTTGCGCACCGACTCGTTCGGCTGCACCGGGACCAGGTTCTGCGCGTTCTCGGCGGCCTCCTTGGCGCCGTCCTTGCCCTCGGCCGCCACGTCCTGCGCCTCCTTGCCGTAGATGGCGAGCCAGCCGGCGTTGACCAGCACCTTG
Organism: Burkholderiaceae bacterium; assembly: GCA_022702125.1. Classification (GTDB taxonomy): domain Bacteria; phylum Pseudomonadota; class Gammaproteobacteria; order Burkholderiales; family Burkholderiaceae_C; genus JAKOND01. Next base: position 19,665 of record JAKOND010000279.1, on the reverse strand, counting down.
CCGTCGGTGCGGAAGTGGTGCTTCGCGCCGTCGGCCGCGGCGACGATCGTGGTGCGGGTGGTCACCAGGTACTCGGCGCTCGGGTAGAAGACGGCCAGGAAACGGCGCACCACCAGGTCGTAGAGCTTCTGCTCGGCGTCCGACAGGCCGCTCGGGGCCTGCAGCGTCGGGATGATGGCGAAGTGGTCGCTGACCTTGGAATTGTCGAAGACGCGCTTGGTCGGCTTGACGTACTTCTGGTCGATGGCCTTGCGCGCGAAGGGCGCGAGATGGCCCATGCCGCTGTCGGCCAGCATGGCGAAGGTCTGGTGCACCACCGGCACGTAGTCCTCGGGCAGGGCGCGCGAGTCGGTCCGGGGGTAGGTCAGGGCCTTGTGCTTTTCGTAGAGGCTCTGCGCCAGGGACAGCGTGGTCTTGGCCGAGAAGCCGAAGCGGCCGTTGGCCTCGCGCTGCAGCGAGGTCAGGTCGAACAGCAGCGGCGAGGCCTGGGTGGTGGGCTTGCTGTCCTCGGTGACGGTGCCGGCGCGGCCGCGCACCGCGTCCACGACGGCCTGCGCGTCGGCCAGCGCCCAGACGCGGTCGGCCTTCTGCTCGGGGTCCTCGGCGACGCGCTTGTGCTGCGGGTTGAACCAGCGCGCCGGGTAGTCGCCGGCCTGCGCCTGGAAGCGGGCGTGGATCTCCCAGTAGTCGCGGCTGCGGAACTTGCGGATCTTCTCCTCGCGCTCGACCACCACCGACAGCGTGGGCGTCTGCACCCGGCCGACGGTGGTCAGGAAGAAGCCGCCGTCGCGGGAGTTGAAGGCGGTCATCGCGCGGGTGCCGTTGATGCCGACCAGCCAGTCGGCCTCCGAGCGGCTGCGCGCCGCGTGGGCCAGGCCCCGCATCTGCTCCTCGCTGCGCAGGTTCTCGAAGCCGTCGCGGATGGCCTGCGGCGTCATCGACTGCAGCCACAGCCGCCGCACCGGCTTGCCCAGCGGCTTCTTGCCGCCGGCGTACTGCTCGATGAGGCGGAAGATGAGTTCGCCCTCGCGGCCCGCGTCGCAGGCGTTAACGATGTCGGTCACGTCCTTGCGCTTGGCCTGCTTGACCACCGCCGACAGCCGGCTCTTGGTCTTGTCCACGGGCTTGAGGTCGAAGTGCGGCGGGATCACCGGCAGGTTGGCGAAGCTCCACTTGCCGCGCTTGACGTCGAATTCCTCCGGCGCCTGGATCTCGACCAGGTGGCCCACCGCGCTGGTGACCACGTAGCGGTCGTTCTCGAAATGGTCGTCGTGCTTGTCGAACTTGCCGGCCACCGGCGTCAGGGCGCGGACGATGTCCTGCGCCACCGAGGGCTTTTCGGCAATCACCAATGTCTTCGTCATCTCTGGGTTTCTCGGTTTCGTCGTGTGTGTTCGGGGGCGGCCCGGGCGGTGCGCGGTGCCGGGGGCACTTCTACAATCCGGGCTTCTCGCGTGCGCACATGTGCGCACGGGTGCTTTTTCAAGTTAACAGAGTTTTGGCCATGTCCGCTACCGCCCCCTCGAATTCCGGCCCGCCCGGCCGCCGCCTGCAGGTGCGGCGCTCCGGCGTGCACGGCAAGGGCGTCTTCGCGCTGCGCGACATCGCCGAGGGCGAGGTGCTGATCGAGTACGTCGGCGAGATCATCTCCTGGCAGGAGGCGCAGGACCGCCATCCGCACGATCCGTCCCAGCCCAACCACACCTTCTATTTCCACATCGACGAGGACCGGGTGATCGACGCGGCCCGCGGCGGCAATTCCTCGCGCTGGATCAACCACGCCTGCGAGCCCAACTGCGAGACCGACGAGCGCGACGGCCGCATCTTCATCCGCGCGCTGCGCAACATCGCCGCCGGCGAGGAGATCACCTACGACTACGGCCTGACGCTCGACGAGCGCTACACGCCGAAGCTCAAGGCCGAATACCCCTGCTGGTGCGGCGCCGCCGGCTGCCGCGGCACGCTGCTGGCGCCCAAGCGCCGCCTGGCCCGCCTGGGGCCGCGCCGGTGACGGCGCCGGACGCGCCCGCCGCGCCACCGGCCGCGCCGCTGCGCTGGCCGGCCGAGGCGGTCTGGGAGGCGGTCGAGCCGCTGCTGCCGGGCTTCAGCGTCGAGGTGCTGCCCGAGATCGACTCCACCAACACCGAGCTGATGCGCCGCGCGCGCGCCGGCCGCCACGACCCGGTGCTGCTGGTGGCCGAGCGCCAGCGCGCCGGCCGGGGCCGGCAGGGCCGGGTCTGGCAGAGCGGCACCGGCGCGGCCGACTACGGCGCCGCGCCGCCAGCGCCGGTGGGCGCCTCGCTGACCTTCTCGCTCGGCCTGCCGCTGGCGCCGGGGGACTGGTCGGGCCTGTCGCTGGCGGTGGGCGTGGCGGTGGCGGGCGCGCTGCATCCGGACATCGGCCTGAAATGGCCCAACGACCTGTGGTGGCGCGACCGCAAGCTCGCCGGCATCCTGGTCGAGACCGCCGGCATGGCCGCGCCGGAGGCGGCCGTGCCGGGCGCGGCGGCCTGGCCCGCCGGGGCGCGCTACCTGGTCGTGGGCATCGGCGTCAACATCGCGCCGCGCGCCGCCGCCGGGCTGGAGGTGACGCCGGCCGCCCTGCAGGACCTGCTGCCGGGCATCGACGCGCCGGCCGCGCTGCTGCGGCTGGCGCGCCCGCTGGCGGAGGCGCTGCGGGCCTTCGGCGCGGCCGGCTGGGGCGCCTTCGCCGGGGCCTTCGCCGCGCGCGACGTGCTGCGCGGTCGGCCGGTGGCGCTGAGCAGCGGCGGACAGGGCCTGGCGCTCGGCGTGGCGGACGACGGCGCGCTGCTGCTGCGCGGCGACGACGGCGCGGTGCGGCACGTCTCCAGCGGCGAGGTCAGCGTGCGGCCCACCGACCGGCGCGCCGGTTGACGCCGACCGGACGCCCGCCCGCGCCCGCCGCCCGCCCACGGATGCCCGCACCCCACGACGACCGCCCATGACGCTTCGCCTGCTGGTCCTCACGCTGCTGCTGGCCAACGCCGGCTACGTTGCCTGGACGCACGAGGGGCTCGCCGCCTGGGGCCTGGCGCCCGCGGTGCAGGCCGAGCCGCAGCGGCTGGCGCGGCAGGTGCAGCCGGACGCGCTGCGGGTGGCGGTGCTGCTGCCGGGCTCCGGGAAAGAGGCGGCCGCCGGTGCGACCGGCGCCTCCGGCGCGGCCGGTCCGTCCGAGGTCGGACCGGCCGCCGAGGCCGCCGCCACGGACCCCGCGCCCCGGTGCCTGCGGACCGGCATGCTCGACGACGCCGTGGCCGATGCGGTCCGCGCCCGGGCCGAGGCCGCGCTGCCCGAGGGCGGCTGGCAGCTGGAGCGCGTCGCGCTGCCGGCGCGCTGGATCGTCTACATGGGCCGCTACGCCGACACCGCGCAGCTCAACCGCAAGCGCGCCGAGCTGCGCGCCCTCCGGGTGACCTTCGAGCCGCCGTCCGATCCGGCGCTGGAGCCGGGCCTGTCGCTCGGCAGCTTCGCGTCGCAGAAGGCGGCGCAGCAGGCGCTGGCCGCGCTCGGCACGCAGGGCGTGCACACCGCCCGGGTGGTGCAGGAGCGCCCGGCGCGCGAGGGCCGGCGGCTGCGGCTGCCGGTGGTGACCGAGGCGATGCGGGCGCGGCTGCCGGCCCTGGCCGGGGCGCTCGGCGGGCAGGAATTGCGGTCCTGCGATTAGCCCCGGGGCGGGGCCGCAAGGCGGCGGGCCGGCAGGCGATGGGGTGGAAAACCCCGGGATGCCTGCGTCCCGCCTTCGCCGGCAGCTACTTTTTATGTAGCAGCGGGAGCGTCCGGCTCCGCATCCAGCCCGCGCGGATCGGTCGCCAGCAGCATCTCCACCAGCGCCCGCAGGTCGGCCTGCAGCGTCGCGAAGCCGGGCGCGATCTCCAGGGTGCGCTCGTCCATGTAGCGGCTGCGGTTGACTTCCAGCTGGATGCTGTGGCGCTGGCGGGCCGGGTCGCCGTAGCGGCGCACCAGCTCCACGCCCTTGTACGGGTGGTTGTAGTCCACGCGGTAGCCGCGGCCGCGCAGGAAGTCGCAGATGCGCCGGGACAGCGCGGGCGAGGCGGTGCTGCCGTCGCGGTCGCCGACCACGAAGTCGGCATGCACCAGGCCCGGCAGGTCGGTGGCGTGGCTGCCGGCGACGGCGGGCATCGAATGGCAGTTGAGGTGGATGCTGTAGCCGTGGCGCGCATGGGCCCGGTCGATGGCGCCGGCGACGGCGGCGTGGTAGGGCTTCCAGCAGCGCTCGATGCGCTGGCGCACCTCCTCCACCGGCAGCGGCCGGTCGTAGAGCGGCAGCCCGTCGTCGGTGAACTTCCAGATCAGGCCCTTGCCCAGGCGCACCTTGGACAGGGTCTTGGGGTCGGTCTCGACCGGGCCGGGCCAGGCGCCGTCGAGCATCGAGACGTCGATCTCGGTGGTGTTGCGGTTGGCGTCGAGGTAGCTGCGCGGGAAGTGCGCCTCGGTCCAGGCCACGCCGAGCGCGGGCGCGAAGGCGTAGAGCTTCTCGACATGGGTGTCCTCGGCGGTGCGCAGCGCGGCCGGGTCGCAGGCGAAGCGGAAATCCTCGGGGTAGAAGGTGCCGCTGTGCGGCGAGTCGAGCACCAGCGGCGCGTCGCCGGCGCTGGACGACACGAAGGCCGGCGCGCCGGGCGAAGCGGGCTGGGCGAAGCGGCTGCTGATGAGCTGGAGGATCGGGTGCATGGGGCGTTGTCTCGTAGGGAGGGGAAAGGGCCGCCGGAGCGGCCTCGGCCGCTCCGGGAGGCGGCCGGCGTCAGTCGAGCTGGATCTTGGCGAAGGCGCTGATCTTCTGCATTTTGGCGATCTCGTCGCGGATCTGCTGCGCGAAGGCGGCCGGGGTAGTGCCCGAGGGGTAGAGGCCCTGGCCCGCCAGGCGCTCGCGCACCGCCGGCTCCTTCAGGGCGGCGACGACCGCCTGCTGCATGCGGTTGACCACCGCCGCCGGCGTGCCGGCCGGCGCGACCAGGCCGAACCACGACGGCGCGTTGTTGGCCTGCAGGCCCTTCTCGGCATAGGTCGGCACCTCGGGCAGCACGTCCAGGCGCTTGTCCCAGGTCACGGCCAGGGCGCGCAGCTTGCCGGCCTTGATGTAGGGCAGCGAGGCGGCCACCTGGTCGAAGTACACCGAGACCTGGTTGGCCAACAGGTCGTTGATCGCCGGGCCGGCACCGCGATAGGGCACGTGCACCATCGACGTGCCGGTGGTGCTCTTGAAGAGCTCGGCCCACATGTGGCTGATGGTGCCGTTGCCGGGCGTGGCGTAGGACACCTTGTCCGGGTGGGCCTTGAGGTAGGCGACCAGCTCGGCCACGTCCCGGACCGGCAGCTCGGGGTTGACCACCAGCACGCCCGGCGCGCGGACCAGCTCGGTGACCGGCGCGAAATCCTTGACCGGGTCGTAGGCTAGCTTCTTGTAGACCGCCGGGTTGACGCCGTGGGTGGACAGCGTCGCGATGCCGAAGGTCAGGCCGTCGGGCGCGGCGCGCGCCACCTCGGCGGTGCCGATCGAGCCGCCCGCGCCGGCGCGGTTGTCGATGACGATCGGCTGCTGCAGGATGCGGCCGATCGGCTCCGCCAGGCTGCGGGCGGTGATGTCGGTGGCGCCGCCGGGCGGGAAGGGGACGACCAGCCGGATCGGCTTGCCCTGGGCATGGACCATTCCGGGAAGGAAAGAAGATGCGGCCAGCGCGGCGACGAAGTTTCTGCGATGCATACGGATTCCAAAGAATTTTTCGAGGGTTGAAAGCCTTTGCGGCAAGAACTATAGGCAAAACCTGTGCCTGATAAGATTCCAATTTGGAATGTTTTGATGAATGCTGCCTGACCATGCGACGTCTCCGTCCTCCGCTGCACCTGCTGCGCACCTTCTCCGCCGTGGCCCGGTTCGGCAGCATCTCGCGCGCGGCCGAGGCGCTGCACGTCACCCAGGGCGCGGTCAGCAAACAGGTGCAGGAACTCGAACGCTGGATCGACGTGCCGCTGTTCGAGCGCAACCGCAAGCGCCTGGCGATCACGCCGGCCGGCGCGCGCTACGACGCGTCGGTGCGCACGCTGCTGGCGCAGCTGGAGGCGGCCACGCTGGAGCTGATCACCAGCGGCGACGGCGGCGGCGCGCTGCACCTGTCGGCGCTGCCGACCTTCGGCGCGCGCTGGCTGATCCCGCGGCTGCCGGACTTCCAGCGCCGGCATCCGCAGGTGGCGCTGCATTTCGTGCCCTACGTGCACGGCTACGACTTCGAGCGGCCGGACCTGGACTGCTCCATCCTCTTCGGCGACGGCCACTGGCCCGGCGCGCGCTCGCACTACCTGGCCGGGCGCGACGTGGCGCTGATCGTGCCGCCGGCGTCGGCCGGCCTGCCGGCGGTGCGCGCGCCGGCCGACGTGGCGCGGCACGCGCTGCTGCAGCACGTCAGCGTGCCGCAGGCCTGGGCGCAGTGGTGCGCGGCGCACGGCGTGGCCGGCATCGACCCGATGGCCGGGCCGCAGTTCGACCAGTTCCACACCATGATCCGCGCGGTGATGGCCGGCATGGGCGCCGCGCTGGTGCCGCGCTGCCTGGTGCAGGAGGAGATCGCCGCCGGCCAGGTCGGGGCGCCGGCCGGCATGGCCTACCGCAGCGCCCTGGGCTACTGGTTCTGCTACCCCGAGGCGCGGGAGCACCTCGCCACGCTGGGCGCGTTCCGGGACTGGCTGCGGGCCCGCGCCGCCGAGGCGGGGCCGGAGGAGGGCGCGGCGCCGGACGCGCCGGACGGCCCCGCCGGCAGCGACGCCTCCTGAGGCCGGGGCGCGGGCGTGCCGCCCGGCATTTTGCTATCGAAAAGAAAGCATCGCGCATAGATTCGTCCAGGGCCGAACGCGGTTTTCTTCGGGTATGCCGACGCCCGCCGGCTGTCGGCGCCACGCCACAGTCCGGACGATCCGGGTCCCGTGGCAGCGCCTGTCGAACCAGAAAGCTGAACGAAGTATTTACACTTGCACAATAATAAGAAGACATCTCATTTGCATCCGCAACGGCGGCCTCGGCCGTCCGGAACCGTTCAGCCTTTCCCTTCCGACCATGACCTCCTCGTCCTCCCCGTCCGCCGCGGCGCGCGCGCCCCGTTTCGCCCCCACGCCCCTCGCCGTCGTCGCGCGCCGGCTCGCCGGCACCGGCCTGGCCCTGGCCGCCGCGGGCGCCGCCGCGCAGACCGCCGCGCCGTCCGGCACGACCCTCGACCAGGTCACGGTCAACGAGCAGGCCGAGGCCATCGGCAACCTGCAGAAGACCTACTCCGGCGGCCAGCTCGCCCGGGGCGGCGACCTCGGCATCCTGGGCCGGACCGACCTGATGAACGTGCCCTTCAGCACCACCAACTACACGTCCGAGCTGATCGAGAACCAGCAGGGCCTCACCGTGTCCGACGTGGTGATGAGCGACGCCTCGGTGCGCACCCTGCAGGCGCGCGGCGGCTACGGCGACGACTACCAGATCCGCGGTTTCAGCCTCGGCGCCCGCGACGTGGGCATGAACGGCCTCTACGGCCTGGCGCCCAACACCCGCATGCCGCTGGAGATGATCGAGCGGGTCGAGGTCCTCAAGGGGCCGGCCGCCTTCGCCAACGGCATCGGGCCCGTCACCAGCGTCGGCGGCAGCATCAACGTGGTCACCAAGCGCGCCAGCGACATCCCCCTGACCCGCCTGACCGCCACCTACATGGGCAAGGCCCAGTTCGGCACCCACCTCGACGTGGGCCGCCGCTTCGGCGAGGACAACCAGTGGGGCATCCGCGCCAACGGCGTGTGGCGCAACGGCGAGGGCAACATCGACGACGGCCGCCAGCGCGTGGGCCTGGGCTCGCTGGGCGTGGACTACGCCGGCGCCCGCCTGCGCTGGTCCGGCGACCTGCTCTACACCGACGGCAAGACCGTGGGCTTCCGTCCGCAGGGCGGCTTCCTGACCGGCATCACCCAGGTGCCGGCCGTGCCGGACAACCGCACCAGCTTCTACCCGGGCGCGACGCTGACCGACAAGGCCAAGACCGCGATCACCCGCCTGGAGTACGACCTCAACGACCGCATGACGGTCTACGGCGGCGTCGGCTACAGCGAGGTCGAGAGCTACCAGGACTTCCCGACCGCCACCACCCGCATCAACTCCGCCGGCAACTTCCGGGTCTCGAACGGCTACTACGACGAGTACAACAAGACCACCTCCGCCGACGTGGGCCTGCGCAGCCGCTTCGATACCGGCGCGGTGAAGCACACGCTGGTGTTCTCGGCCAACACGATGGAGCGCGAGACCGGCTACTTCTACCAGCTGAACAGCACCAGCATCGCTTCCAGCATCTACAACCCCGCGCCGCTGCCGGCCGCCGATTTCGCGCGCGGCACGCCGAGCCGGACGTCCGAACTGTCGAACCACAGCCTCGCGGTGGCCGACACGATGGGCTTCCTGAACGACCGCCTGCTGCTGACCCTGGGCCTGCGCCGCCAGACGATCAGCCAGGACAGCTACGCCTACCCGACCGGCGCGTTCGCCTCCAACCTCCGGGGCAGCAGCACCTCCCCGCTGGTGGGCCTGGTCCTCAAGCCCGAGGCCAACACCTCGGTCTACTACAACTACACCGCCGGCCTGCAGGCGGGCGGCCGGGCACCGGTGGGGCAGGGCCTGGTCAACGAGGGCGCGGTCTTCGCGCCGCAGAAATCGAAGCAGCACGAAATCGGCGTGAAGCGCGACTGGGGCACGCTCATCACCCAGGCCGCGATCTACCAGATCGAGCGCCCCAGCGCCATCACCGAGAACAACGTCTACAGCTTCGGCGGCAAGCAGCGCAACCGCGGCCTGGAGCTGACCGCCTACGGCGAGCTGCAGAAGGGCCTGCGCCTGATGGCGAGCGCCGCCTTCACCGATGCCACGCTGGTGCGCACCGCCGGCGGCGCCAACCAGGGCAAGGACGCCCCCGGCGTCCCGGACCGCACCTACAACCTCGGCCTCGACTGGGACACCCCCTGGGTGCGGGGCCTGAGCCTCAACGGCCGCGTGATCAGCACCTCGTCGGTCTACTACGACGCGGCCAACCTGCTGCGCATGCCGGGCTGGACCCGCGTGGACCTGGGCGCGCGCTACGCCGCCCGCCTGGCCGGCAGGCCGGTGGTCTTGCGCGCCAACCTGGAGAACGTGGCCGACAAGGGCTACTGGGTCGTCGCGACCAACTACGCCACCGTCGGCGCGCCGCGCACGCTGATGCTGTCGGCCCAGGTCGATTTCTGACGGGCGCCGGATACCGCGCGTCACCGGCCGGCGGGAAGCGCTTCCTACAATCCCCGCTTTCCGCCCCCTGACCAACGACCCTCACCGAGGTGCCCCCGCCATGAACGTCCTGCGTTTCTCCGATCTCGTCCAACAAGGCGCCGTGCGCGGCCGGCGCGTCTTCATCCGCGCCGACCTCAACGTGCCGCAGGACGACGCCGGCCACATCACCGAAGACACCCGCGTGCGCGCCTCGGTGCCGGCGATCCGGATGGCGCTCGACGCCGGCGCGGCGGTCATGGTGACCTCGCACCTGGGCCGTCCGACCGAGGGCGCCTTCCAGCCCGCCGACTCGCTCGCGCCGGTCGCGCGGCGCCTGGGCGAGCTGCTGGGCCGCGAGGTGCCGCTGGTGCGCGACTGGACCGACGGCGTGGACGTGGCCCCGGGCGACGTCGTGCTGCTGGAGAACTGCCGCGTCAACCAGGGCGAGAAGAAGAACGACCCGGCGCTGGCCCGGAAGATGGCCGCGCTGTGCGACATCTTCGTCAACGACGCCTTCGGCACCGCCCACCGCGCCGAGGGCACCACCTACGGCATCGCCGAGTACGCCAAGGTCGCCTGCGCCGGCCCGCTGCTGGCCGCCGAGATCGACGCCATCGGCAAGGCGCTGGCCAACCCGAAGCGTCCGCTCGCGGCCATCGTCGCCGGTTCCAAGGTCTCGACCAAGCTCACCATCCTGCGCGCGCTGTCGGAGAAGGTGGACCAGCTCATCGTCGGCGGCGGCATCGCCAACACCTTCCTGCTGGCCGCCGGCCTGCCGATCGGCAAGTCGCTGGCCGAGCCCGACCTGGTCGACCAGGCCAAGGCGGTGATCGACGCCATGGCCGCGCGCGGCGCGGCGGTGCCGATCCCGACCGACGTGGTGGTCGCCAAGACCTTCGGCGCCGACGCGCCCGCCACCGTCAAGCCGGTGGCCGACGTGGCCGCGGACGACCTGATCCTGGACATCGGCCCGGAGACCGCGGCCCGCCTGGCGGAGCAGCTGAAGTCCGCCGGCACCATCGTCTGGAACGGCCCGGTCGGCGTGTTCGAGTTCGACGCCTTCTCGCACGGCACCGAGACGATCGCCCGCGCCATCGCCGCATCGGAGGCCTTCAGCATCGCCGGCGGCGGCGACACGCTGGCGGCCATCGCCAAGTACGGCATCGAGCGGGAGGTCAGCTACATCTCCACCGGCGGCGGCGCCTTCCTCGAAGTGCTCGAAGGCAAGACCCTCCCGGCCCTGGAGATCCTGGAGAAGCGCGCGGCCGGCTGACCGGCCGACGCCGGATGCCGGCGCGGGCGATGCAGGCCGCCGCGCGTTTCCTCGACCGCCGCCTCGGTCTGGACCGGGCGGCGCTCGGCCACGCGCTGCGGCTGGGCCTGTCCGCCTGGCTGGCCTTCGCGCTCGCCGTCCTGCTGCAGGTGCCCAACGCCTACTGGGCGGCGATGCCGGTCTGGGTGGTGGCGCAGTCCTCGCGCGGGCTGCTGCTGGAGCGCGGGCTGTTCCGCATCCTGGGCACCCTGCTCGGCGCGGCCGGCGGCTTCGCCATCCTGCAGGCGGCGCCGCAGCATCCGTACCTGCAGATCGCGCTGCTGTCGGCCTGGGTGGCCGCCGGCGCCGCGCTGACGCACCTGCTGCCCGGCGCGCGGGCCTACGGCGCGCTGCTGGCGGGCATGACGGCGGCGGTGGTGGTGCTGCCCTCGGTGCTCGCGCCCGGGCACGCCTGGGCGCTGGCGGTGGCGCGGGTGGAGTGCACCCTGATCGGCGTGGCGGTGGTCACGCTGGTGACCGGCCTCTTCACCCCCGCGGCCCGGCGCGGCGATTCCTACCGCCAGGCCTGCGCGCTGGCCGGCGACGCGGTGGGCTTCGCGGCCGATGCGCTGCGCGATGCCGGGCGGGCGCCCGCTGCCGGCCCCGCCGCGGCGGGCGAGGCGCTGGAGCGCCGCATCCTGTCCGACCTCGGCGCGCTGGAGGCGGCCGCGCTGCCGCTGGCCGCCGGATCGGCCCGGGGCTACCGGCGGCTGCGGCATGTGCAGGCGCTGGTGGCGTCCTCCCTCGCGGCGATGGCCGCCGCCCGCGCCCTGCGTGCCCGCGCCCGGCGCGGCCTGCCGGTGCCCGAAGGGCTGGCCGACGCCCTGGAGGCGCGGGCCGCGCAACTGCGCCGGGGCGGGGCGGCGGCCGGGGCGGGGTCGGACCCGTTCGTGGCCGGGGACCGGGAGGGCACCGCATCCGGATGCGCCGCCGACGCAGCGGCGACGGGCGCCGCCGCCGGGGCGACCGCCACGGCCGGTCCCGCCGGCGCGGCGCCGGGCGATGCCCGCGCCCTGCCGTCGCCGCTGGAGCGCCTGCGCGCCGCGCTCGACGGCATCGCCGCCGCCGAGGCCGCGCTGCTGGGCGACGGCCCGCCGGAGCGCGCCGCCGTCGCCGGCCCGGGGCCGCTGGCGCCGCACCGCGACCCGATCCAGGCGCGCCGCACCGGCCTGCTCAGCGGCGGGGCGACCTGCGTCGCGGCCTGCGCCGGCCTCGCCTCGGGCTGGGGGCCGGGCGAGCTGGCGGCGCTGGGCGTGTGCATCTTCTCGATGGTGCTGGGCTCGCTGCCGACGCCGCGGCGCATCGTGCCGACGATGGTCGCCGGCGTGCTGGCGGGCGTGGCGGCCGCCACCGTCTACCGTTTCGCGGTGCAGCCGCAGGTCGCCGGCCTGCCGGGGCTGCTGCTGTCGGTGGCGCCTTTCATCGCGGCGGGCGCGCTGGCGCGGGCCAGCCGGGTCACCGCGCTGCCGGCGCTCGACGCCAACATGTGCTTCATGCTGGCGAGCCAGGCCGGCATGCCGGCGGCCGGCGCGTCGGCCATCCTGCAGGGCGGCGCGGCGCTGCTGCTGGCCGCGGGCGGGGTGGCCGGCCTGTTCCTCCTGCTGCCGCGGCGCGAGGACCGGCAACTGGCCGAGGCGGTGCGCGCCATCCGCGACGACCTGCGGCGCATGGTGGCCGCGCCGGGCGACGCGGCGCGGCCGGCGCCCGGCTGGCCCGCGCGCGGCCACCGCCAGATCCTGCGCCTGATGGTGCACCTGGGCCGCGCCGGGCAGCTCGGCGAGCGGGCGCCGCGCGGCATCCTCGCGGCGCTCAACCTGGGGCACGCGCTCGACCGCCTGCGCGCCGCCGGGCAGCGGCCGGGCCTGGACGACGCGCACCGGCGGGCGCTGTCCGAGGCGGCCGGCCTGCTGCGCGGTTTCGCCGGCGCGCCCGGCCGGGTGCGGCACGCGGCGCAGCGCCTGCGCGCGCTGGCGGACGGCCTCGACCGCCCCGCGCCGTCCGCCGTTCCGGAGCGGGACGATGCGACCGCCTCGGCCCTGCGCGACGCCGCCGACGCGCTGGAGGGCGGCGTGGAGCTCTTCGCCTGGACCCCGCGCGCCGCGTGAGATGCGCCAACGCACGAGGAGCGCCGGTGCGCTCCTCGTGCGGGGGACGGATGCGGGGTGGCCCCCGCGCGCCGTCAGCGGGTGCCGACCAGCGGGAAGATCGCGAAGGCCAGGCAGGCCGCCATCAGCAGCAGGCAGATCAGCACCGCCCACTTGAGCGTGAAGCGCTGGTGGTCGCCGAAGTCCACCCCGGCCAGCCCGACCAGCAGGTAGGTCGAGGGCACCAGCGGGCTCAGCAGGTGGACCGGCTGGCCGACCAGCGAGGCGCGCGCCATCTCCACCGCCGAAACGCCGTAGTTGGACGCCGCCTCGGTCAGGATCGGCAGCACGCCGAAATAGAAGGCGTCGTTCGACATGAAGAAGGTGAACGGCATGCTGACGATCGCGGTGATCGGCGCGAAGTACGGGCCCATCGACGGCGGGATCACCGCCAGCAGGCTGCGCGACATCGCCTCGACCATGCCGGTGCCCGACAGGATGCCGGTGAAGATGCCGGCCGCGAAGATCAGCGACACCACCGCCAGCACGTTGCCCGCGTGGTTGGCCACGCGGCGGCGCTGCTCGGCCAGGTCCGGGTAGTTGATCACCAGCGCGATCGAGAAGGCGATCATGAACAGCACCGGCAGCGGCAGCACGCCGACCACCAGGCACACCATCAGCGCCAGGGTCAGGAGCGCGTTGATCCAGCGCAGCTTCGGGCGGCGCACGTCCTCCTCGGCGACCGTCTGGTCGGGCGGCAGGCGGCGGTCCTCGTCTTCCGTGATGTCGGCGTTGACCAGGCCGGGCACGCCGCGGCCGCTGCCGGTCAGGATCGAGTAGCCGAGCCGGCGGCGCTCCTTCATGCCGAGCCAGAACGACACCGCCAGCAGGCCGACGATGGCCACGACGATCGGCGCGACCAGCGGCACGAACACGTCGCCCACGTCCACGTGCAGGGCGCTCGCGGCGCGGGCCGTCGGGCCGCCCCAGGGCGAGAGGTTCATCAGCCCGCTGGCGATCAGCGCCACGCAGGTGAGGTTGAGCGGGTTCATCTTGAGCCGCTTGTAGAGCGGCAGCATCGACGCCACGGTGATCATGTAGGTGGTCGAGCCGTCGCCGTCGAGCGAGATGACCAGCGCGAGCACCGTGGTGCCCATCACGATCTTGAGCGGGTCGCCCTTGACCAGGCGCAGGATGAAGCCGACGACCGGGTCGAACAGGCCGGCGTCGATCATCACGCCGAAGTAGAGAATCGCGAACATCAGCAGAATGCCGGTCGGTGCGATCTTCTTGATGCCGTCGAGCATCATCGGACCCAATCCGGCATGGAAACCGCCAATGAGAGCGAACACGATGGGAACCAGGGTCAACGCGACCAGCGGCGACAGCCGCTTGGTCATGATGAGGTACATGAATGTGATCACCATGCCGAAGCCGAGAAGGGTCAGCATGTCGTCGTTCCTTGATGCATGGGGGCAGTCTCCGGGAGAAGGGGCCACGTGCGGCGGACAGCGCATGGCGAAGAGCCGCGAGGTTAGGAAAACAGCCTGTCGTCGCGCTGTCGGCCCGCATGGGGACAAACCCCATGCGTGGAAACCCGTATCCAATCCGGTATGCAATCCGGGGGGCATCGCCTGATGCGCGTCCTGCTGGTGGAAGACACGCCCGACCTGGCCGACGCGGTGCTGCGCTGCCTGCGCCGCATGGGCCACGCCGCCGACTGGCAGGCCGACGGCGCCGCCGCCGATGCGGTGCTGCAGGCGCCGGCGCACCACGCCTACGACCTGGTGGTGCTCGACATCGGCCTGCCGCGCATGCAGGGCACCGAGGTGCTCGCGCGCATGCGCGCGCGCGGCGACAAGACGCCGGTGCTGATGCTGACCGCCCGCGCCGACATCGAGGACCGGGTCGCCGCGCTCGACGGCGGCGCCGACGACTACCTGGGCAAGCCCTTCGATTTCCGGGAGTTCGAGGCCCGCTGCCGCGCGCTGCTGCGCCGGCCGCAGGGCCAGGCGGAGGCGGTGCTGCGCATCGGCGCGCTGGCCATCGACAGCGCCGCGCGCCGGGTCACGCTCGACGGGGTGCGCCTCGACCTGCCCAACCGCGAATACAGCCTGCTCGAGATCCTGGTCGGCCGGCTCGGCCGCGTGGTCAGCCGCGAGGAGATCGCGGCCAAGCTGTTCGGATTCGACGACGACGCCGGCCCCAACGCGATCGACCTCTACATCGGCCGGCTGCGCCGCAAGCTCGGCGACGCGGCGCTGGTCATCGGCACGGTGCGCAGCGTCGGCTACATCGCCGAGCCGGCGCCGTCCCCGTCCCGGCCCGCGCCGGACGCGCCGCCGGAACCGCGCGATGGCGGCTGACGCCGGACCGGCCGCGCCCGGCCCGGCCGCCGGCGGCGCCGACGCCGCCCCGCCGCCGGTCGCCACCCGGGGCAGCATCCAGCGCCGGCTGATGCTGTCGCTGGGCCTGCTGTTCCTGGCGGCGATGGTGCTGCTCTCCGTCGCGGCGCGCGGCTACGGCCGGCAGGCGGCCGACCTGTCCTACGACCGGCTGCTGGCCGCCTCCGCGCTGGCGATGGGCGAGACGGTGACCGCCGCCGGCGGGCAGTGGGCGATGGACCTGCCCTACGCCGCGCTCGACTCGCTCGCGATGGCGCCGGACGACCGCGTCTTCTACAGCCTGCGCACGCCGGCCGGCGCGCTGGTGACCGGCTACGGCGACCTGCCCGCGCCGCCGGCCGCCCTGTGGGCGCGGGCCCGGCGGGAGGCCGGCGAGCCGCGCGGCGGCATGCAGGACGGCGCGCGCGACGAGCCCCCGGTGTTCTTCGACGCCCCGTACCACGGCGAGGCGGCGCGCTTCGCGCTGGTCGGCCACTGGGCGGCCGGCGCGCCCGGCGAGGGCCGCGCCTGGCTGCAGGTCGGCCAGACCCGGCGCGCCCGCGATGCGCTCGCCACCCGCATCGCCGGCGCCGCCACCGCCGCCATCGCCCTGCTGACCGCCGCCGCGCTGGGGCTGTGCTGGTGGAGCGTGCGGCATGCGCTGGCGCCGCTGGGGCGGCTCGAACGCGAGCTGGCCGGGCGCGAGGCCTCCGACCTGCGGCCGATCGCCACGCCGGTGCCCGGCGAGCTGGCGCTGGCGGTGGGCGCGCTCAACCGCTTCATCGGCCGGTTGGCGGCCAACCTCGACGCGCTGCGCGTCTTCATCGCCGAGGCGGCGCACCAGATGCGCACCCCGCTGGCCGCGCTGCGCGCCCAGGCGCAGATGGCGCTGGACGAGGACGACCCGATGGAGCAGCGGCGCGGCCTGGTCGCGGTCGAGCGCAACGCCGCGCGGCTGACGCGCCTGCTCAACCAGCTGCTGGCCGACGCCAGCACCGCGCACCGCGGCACGCTGCAGCGCTTCGACGCGGTGGACCTGGCGCGCATCCTGCGGTCGGCGCTGCGCGATGCCGTGCCCCGGGCCGATCCGCAGCCGGCGGTGCGCCTGCGCTGCGCGGTGGAGACCGCGCCGCTGCGCGGCGACGCGCTGATGCTGGGCGAGGCGGTCAAGAACTTGGTCGACAACGCGCTCAAGCACGGCGTGGCGCGCGCGGTCGATCCGGACGCGGTGGCCGAGGTGGACGTCGCGCTGCGTCCGGCGCCGCCGGAGGCGGGCGGCGGCTGGGAGCTGTCGGTGGCCGACCGCGGCCCGGGCATCGCGCCGCAGGACGCCCAGGCCGTCTTCGACCGCTTCGCGCGCGGCCCGACGGCGGGCGCGGGCGGCGCCGGGCTGGGCATGGCCATCGTGCGCCGGGTGGTCGACAGCCACGGCGGACGCATCGCGCTGGAGCCGCGCCCCGGCGGCGGGCTGGTGGTGCGCCTGTGGCTGCCCGGGGACGCTTCCGGGCTGCCCGGAGCGGCAGGGGATGCGGGCGGGAGCGCTGGCGGCGACGGCGGCGGCATGCCGGGCGCGGCGGGCGCCCCGCCGGCGGGGCGCGGCGCATGAGCCGGACCGGGCCGTCCGCCGCCGCCGGCCCCGGCCGGCGCGCCCTGCTGGCGGCGGCGGGCGGCCTGCTGCTGGGCGCGCCCGCGCAGCGCGCGGCGGCGCAGGCCGGGCCGGCCTCCGACAGCGGCACGCTCTGGCTGCCGGCCGCCGGCGACGCCACGGCGCCGGGGGCGGATTCCGTGGCCGGGCTGTCGATCATCGGCACGACCGACCTCCCGGGTTTCGCGCCGGTGCTGCGCGACTACCAGCGGCTGCGTCCGGAGCTGTCGATCCGCTACGAGGAGTTCTCCACGCAGGGGCTGTACCGCCGGGTCGCCGACGCGCCGCCCCTGGCGCGGCCCGCGCCGACCGGACGCGTCGACCTGCTGGTCAGCAGCAGCATGGACCTGCAGGCCCGGCTGGCCAACGACGGCCACGCCCAGCCGCACCATTCGGCCGCCACCGCCGCGCTGCCGGCCTGGGCGCGCTGGCGCGACGAGGTGTTCGGCTTCAGCTACGAGCCGATGGTGATCGCCTACGACACGCGCCGCTTCGCGTCCGGCACCACGCCCGGCGCCGCGTCCGGCGCCGTGCTCGGTCCCGCGCCCGCCACCCGGCAGGCCCTGCTGGCGCTGCTGCGCGACCCGGCGCGTCCGCTGGCCGGCCGGGTCGGCACCTACGACCTGGAGGCCAGCGGCATCGGCTACCTCGCGGCCACGCAGGACGCGCGCATCGACAGCGGCGCCGGCGCGCTGCTGGCCGCGCTGGCCGACAACCGCGCGCTGCGCGCCCGCCACGCGGCGGTGCTGCTCGACGCGATGGTGCGCGGCGAGCTGGCGCTGGCCTACAACCTGCCCGGCTCCTACGTGCAGGGCCGCATCGACGCCGGCGCGCCGCTGGGCATGGTGCTGCCGCGCGACTACACGCTGGTCATCGCCCGCACCGCGGTCATCCCGCGCACCGCGCCGCACCCGGCCGAGGCCCGGCGCTTCCTCGACTACCTGCTGTCGCCGCGCGGGCAGGGCGTGCTGGCGCGCGAGTCGCGCATCCTGCCGATCCGCACCGACGTGCCCGGCGTGCGGCACCCGACCGGCGCGCTGCGGCCGATCCCGCTCGGGCCGGGGCTGCTGGTCTACCAGGACCGGCTGAAGCGGGCGCGCTTCCTGGAGGCGTGGAACACCGGGTCGCCGGCCGGCGGGCGGTGAGGACCCACCAGCCGATTGCTATCGATTGAATGGCTGCAAGCCAAGGTTCCACCTTCGCCGGAAGGCTTTTCGATGGATGCAGGCTGCGGCGCCGAGACAGCGACCGGGGAGGCATTTCCCGCATCGCAGGCAGCGTGCCGGGCAATCCTGCCGCTCCCGTTGTCCCGGATGGCGGAGGGTTGCCGCGATCAACCCGGACTCAGCGTCCTGGGAGGGAAGGCGCCGCCACTGGCGGTACGGACCCCGCCGTATCGTCCAGGAACTCGATGCTGCGCAGGATGCGCAGGGCGTACGGGGTCAGATCGTTCTTGGAATGACGGTGTATTTCTGGCAGGTAGCCCATGAAACTATTTCCGCAGACTGCTTTTTCTTCGTGAGTCACGCAGTAAAACAATCGCCGCCGCCGGGCACGCTCGTCTCCGATCATGTCATCGACATGAACCGCCCATCCCGATGCGTTTGGGGTCGCCACTTCGTGGATGGCGATATTGCCTGGCTTGTAGTAGGTTTTGTCATGCGGGCTGAGGTTGAGACGCCAGGAGCCATCTGTGTTTTTAGTCGCCCAGCCGCTCTGCACGACTTCGTTGGAGATATCAAAGCAAGAAAACCTCAGTCCAAAAACATCCTCATACGGCGCCTTCTTGGCTCGTGGCGGACTGGTTATGCCGATATTCGCTCTGCCCTGAACGTTTTTATCCGGCTGCGCACGCAACGCCCCACCTTGCGCTTCTATGGGGGCCTCCACACGGATGCGACAACCTTCTCCCATATCCAGCAGCATGGTTTTTGTGGGCATTGTTGGCTGGGTGGGGTGATCGACTCCTTTGGCCAATACCGGAAGCATCACGAACATAAGCCCTATTACAGCAAGTGACTTGTTTGGCATGCATACCTTCTCATATTGTCTTCCAAAAAAATACGTGACATTTCATTGCATGAGTGCCGAGAAGGTATGAAGCGTTTTGAAATAGCGCGCAGAAACAGGCATTGACTCAGCACGCCATGGTCGGGGGCGATGCTGCAGAAGTTAAAGGGGCCTCAAATTATTCCAGGAATTCGATGCTGCGCAGGATGCGAAGGGCATAAGGCGTGAGGTCGTTATTGGAGTGACGGTTTATTTCTGGCAAATAGCCCATGAAACTGTCTCCGCAGACTGCTTTTTCTTTGTGAGTCACGCAGTAAAACAACTGCCGTCGCCTGCCGCGCTTTTCCCCAATCATGTCGTCGACATGAACCGCCCATCCCGATGCGTTTGGGTTTGCCACTTCGTAGACGGCAATATTGCATGGCTTGTAGTAGGTTTTGTCATGCGGGCTGAGGTTGAGTCGCCAGGAGCCCTCTATGTTTTTAGTCGCCCAGCCGCTCTGCACGGCTTCGTTGGCGATATCCAAACAAATGAACCCTAGCGTCAGCGGTTCTTCATACGAGAGTTTTTTTGCTCGAGGAGGATGGGTAATTCGGATGCTGCCGGAGCCTCTGTTTTCCCTTCCAAAGCCGACCTGCGCATCTGCGGGCACCGACACTCGAATACGGCAGCCTGGAGCCATATCCATCACCGCTTGCCGCCAACTGTCCTGTGCTTGAACGGCTGTACACCACAGCAAAGACAGAAATAAAAGCAGTCTCATCACACGGGCCTCCTCGTATAGCCCTCTGGGTACCAGTGCGTAGCGTGCCCCTGAACGTCTGGCAGCCGCATCTCGGTCAACACTGCCAGAACGACCCCATAGGCCGAACAACGGGAATCGAAGCCGTTAATTCCTTGGTAATCGGTTCTAAGCACAGCCCCTGGCA
>JAKOND010000208.1 GCA_022702125.1 Burkholderiaceae bacterium | reverse complement strand
TTCACGGAACCCTTGGCCTTTTCGAGCGTGCCTTTGACTTGGTCGGTGTTCATGGTGTATCTCCTGGAGAGGGGTGCCGTCGGCAAACCGTTTGCCGCCTGAGCGATACTGACTGTGCGCCTCGCCGCGCCGCCGCGGTGTGCGCGAGGGGGCGCACTGCGTGTAGTACGGCACCCCGGCCACGTATGCGTCGGATGCCGACCCGGGCAACGGAACCGGGACGGAAATGGACGCTAACAAGCGCTCGACGGTTCGGCGGCCTAATGCGGGACGATGCGGCCCGATGCGCCGATTCCAGGAAAACACCATGCAGCCCTCCACCCCGCCATCCGACGCGGCGTCCGATCCGACGGCCGCCCCGGCCCGGCCGGTGCCCGACGCGGACACCATCGCCTTCGCGCAGAAGATCTTCCACTTCGCCCGCACCGGCGACGCCGAGGGCCTGGCGCCGATGCTCGAACGCGGCCTGCCGCCCAACCTGCGCAACCAGAAGGGCGACACCCTGCTGATGCTGGCCGGCTACCACGGCCATGCCGAGGCCGTCCGCGTGCTGCTGCGGCACGGCGCCGATCCGGACATCTACAACGACATGGGCCAGACGCCGCTCGGCGCCACCGCCTTCAAGGGCTACGGCGAGATCGTCGCGCTGCTGCTGGAGCACGGCGCGGGCATCGACTTCGCGGCGCCCGGCGGCAAGACCGGCCTGATGTTCGCGGCCATGTTCAACCGCACCGGGATCGTCGAGCAGCTGGCGGCGCACGGCGCGGACCTCGGGCTGCGCGGGGCCGACGGCCTGTCGGCGCTCGACCTGGCGCGCAGCATGGGCGCGGCCGACACGGCGGCGCAGCTCGAACGCCTGGGGGGCTGATGCCGGGGACGCCTTCGTCCGCATGGCTGCACGGCCGCGGCCTGCCGGCATGAGCCGGCCCCCGACCCGGATCGCGGCTGGGCTGCTGACGGCCGCGGGCCTGCTGGCGTCCGGCCTGCTGGCCGGCTGCGCCACGCCGGAATCCGCTGCCCGCGATGCGCGGATGGCCGCCGCCCGGCAGCGGGCCGCGGCCGTGGCCGCGCAGGACGCGGCCGGGCGCCGGGGCGCGGCGGCGCGCGCTGCCGCCCCGTCGACCGGAACGGCGTCCGGGGCGCCCGACGACGGCGCCCCGGACGCCGGCGCCCTGCCGGCGGACTACCGCGACCAGCTGCGCGACACCTACCGCCGCTACCTGGACCTGCCCGCCGACCGCTACGGCCTGCGCTTCGGCCGGACCTACCGGGCGGTCCGGGACGGCAGCGGCTCCGCGCCGGCGCGCGCCGGCTGGGTGGTGCAGGTGACGGTCGAGGAGGACATCGGCGGTGCGCGCGGGCCCGCGGGCAGGCGCAAGGACTTCGCGCACCTGTCCTTCTACGACCCGGCGACCCGCGCCTTCGAGCCGCCGGTGCCGGTGTGGAAACTGCCGCAGCTGCAGTACCTGTACCGCGAGATGCGCTGAGGGCCGGGCCGGCGCGTCACCTGCCGTACGTCCGGTGCTGCGTTCGAAATATGAACTGCAAATTGACAGAACAAAGGAATATCTACCTCATGAAACCTGTCGATAAGCTTTACAGAGTGGCTCTTTTAGAAAAAATAGTCTTTTTCTGACAGCGATTTGAGCTTTTGGCACGACATTCGCTTCTTCGGGTTCGCGTCCCCCTGTTGGAGCAGGGGAACGCAGAAGAACTATTTTCAATAACCCGAGGGAGGAAATATGAAGACTGCATTCAAGTCCGCAGCCGTGGTCGCGGCATGGGCCCTGTCGAGCCTGTCGGCGCAAGCCACCATCGTCACCGTGTTCAATGCGGTGGCTCCCGGCACCGCGAGCTTCAACAGCACCGTCGCCGCCGCCGGCGGCACCGCGAAGGCGGACCAGCTGACCGGCCTGTCATCGGGCACCAGCATCAACCGTGGGGACTACACCATCAGTCGCAACAACGGCGGTTTCCTCGGCCCTGTGGACTACGGCACGCTGACCGGCCAGACCATCGACATCAGCCCCAGCGGCACCGGTCCGGGAATCGGTGCCATCGGCAGCGGCATCAAGTTTCAGTTCAGCACGGCCATCAACAGCATCGGCTTCGAAGTGGGCGACTGGGGCACCTGCTGCCAGCCGTCGGCCCTCTTCATCTCCTTCGACAACGGCGCGCCGATCCGGGTCGGCATCTCGACCGTTCCGGGCGATGTGCGCTACAACGGCGTCGACGAGGTATTCGTTGCCGCCTTCGACGATTCCGGCAGCTTCTCGACCGTGCAGTTCTGGGGCGACGGTTTCGGCGAGTACCTGGTCGCCGGCGGAACCATCCGCTACGCGTTGCTGAACCAGGGCACCCTGCCGCCGGTCAGCGTCCCCGAACCCGCCAGCCTAGCGCTCGTCGGCGCCGGCCTGGTCGGCCTGGTGGCGTCCCGCCGCCGCAAGCAGAAGCAGGCCGCCTGAGGCTTGCCGGCCTCCGGCCGGTCCGGCGAAGCCCCGCGCCCGCGGGGCTTTTTCGTTGCTGCGCCATGGCCGGGGGCCGCCGGCGAGAGGCCGGCGCTACAGCCCGGCCGCCTCCAGTTCGGCCCGCGTCGGCAGGCCTTCCGAATCGCCCATCACCTGCACCTGCCGGGCGCCGATCCAGCTGCCGCGCCGCACCGCGTCGGGCACGCTGCGGCCTTCGAGCAAGGCGCTGACCACGCCGACCGCGAAGCCGTCGCCCGCGCCCACGGTGTCCACCACCGTCTCCACCGGATACCCGGGCACCCGGCCGGTGCCGGCGGCCGCGTCGTCGTAGTAGGCGCCGTCCGGCCCGAGCTTGACCACCACCAGCGCGGCGCCGGCGTCGCGGTAGAAGCGGGCGATGCCCTCGGGCGTGTCCTCGCCGGTCAGCAGCCGGCCTTCCTCCAGGCCGGGCAGCACGGTGTGCGCCTTGGCGGCCAGGCGGTTGATCTCGGTGCGCATCGCCTCGGTCGAGGCCCACAGCGTCGGCCGCAGGTTGGGGTCGAAGGAGACGCCGCGGCCGGCCGCGCGCATGGTGTCGATGCTGTGGTGCGCGGCGGCCAGGCTGGTCGCCGAGATCGCGGCGAAGACGCCGGTGGCGTGCAGGTGGCGGGTGGCGCGCAGCCAGTCCGGGTCCACGTCGTCGGGGCCCATGCGGCTCGCGGCCGAGCCCTGGCGGTGGTATTCGACCGGCGGGTCGCCGCCGTCGTCCACCCGGCCCTTGAACTGGAAGCCGGTGCGCTGGCCCGGATCGCAGGCCACCCGGGCGCAGTCGACGCCTTCGCGCCGCAGCTCGGCCAGCAGGTAGCGGCCCATCGAATCGTCGCCCAGCCGGCTCGCCCAGCCCACCCGCAGCCCGAGCCGGGCCAGCCCGACGGCGACGTTGATCTCGGCCCCGGCCATGCGGCGGTGGAAAGTCTCGACCCGCTCCAGCGGGCCGGGCGCGGCGGCGACGAACAGCATCATCGCCTCGCCGAAGACGGCGACATCGCGCTCGAAGGGGCCGGAGGCCGGCAGGGAGGGGGAAGGGGTCATGGCAGGGCGGTTTCCTGTTGCAGGGCGGCCGCGGCGCGCAGCACGTCGGTCTCGCGCCGGACGACGGCCGCCAGGTCGTCGCCGGCGAGCGGGTATTCGATGGCCCAGGGCACGTCGGCCGGCAGCGCGCGCAGCACCGCCCGCCAGGGCGCGGCCGAGTCCTCCAGCGGCACCGCGATCCATGTGTCGGGCCGGCGCTGCACGCCCTTGGCATGCACGTAGCCCACGCGCGGGCCGAACGCGGCGGCGGCCTGCAGCGGGCACTCGCCGAGCCAGTGCCAGTTGCCCAGGTCGAAGGTCATCGGCAGCACGAGGCCGGCAGCGTCGGCCGCCGCGAAGAAGCGGCGCAGCGCGCCCAGGGTGCCGGCGGCGGGGGTCTGGTCGTTCTCGACGACCAGCTCCACCGCGCTGCCGGCCAGCCGGTCGCGCAGTTCCGCCAGGGACGCGGCGGAGCCGGCCCGGTAGCCGCCGATGGAGAGCTTGCAGCGCGCCGCGCCGAGGCCCTCGGCACGGTCGAACGCGCGCTGCAATGCGCCGGTGTCCAGCGCGCCGCCGGCGTCCCACAGCCCCTCGGGGCTGGAATACACCCGCACCGCGCCGGTCGCGCGCAGCGCCGGCAGCTCGCCGTCCTCGCCGGACAGCAGCTCGCCGCGCACCTCCACGCCGTCGGCGCCGGCCGCGCGGGCCAGTTCCGCGAAATGGCGCTGCCCGTGCCGCCGCACCGCGTCGGCGCCGAAGGCGGCCAGGGAGATCAGGATCGGGGGCGCGGTGCGCATCGGAGGCTTTCGGAGTCGGGAGTCTGGGCGGGGAAAGGGGAGGGCACGGCCGTGCGGCGGCCGACCGCCTCAGCCGTGGTGCGAGGCCAGGATCTGTCCCAGGAAGGTGCGGGTGCGCGCGTCCTGCGGGTCGGAGAAGAACCGCTGCGGCGGCGCCTGCTCGACGATGCGTCCCTCGGCCATGAAGATCACCCGGTCGGCCACGCTGCGGGCGAAGCCCATCTCGTGGGTGACGCACAGCATGGTCATGCCGTCCTCGGCCAGGCCGATCATGGTGTCGAGCACCTCCTTGACCATCTCCGGGTCCAGCGCGGAGGTGGGCTCGTCGAACAGCATGATCTTCGGCGCCATGCACAGCGCCCGGGCGATCGCCACCCGCTGCTGCTGGCCGCCGGAGAGCTGGCTCGGGTACTTGCGCGCCTGGTCGGGGATGCGCACCCGGGTCAGGTATTTCATCGCGACATCCTCGGCCTCGCCCTGCGACAGGCCGCGCGAGCGCATCGGCGCCAGGGTGCAGTTCTGCAGGATGGTCAGGTGCGGGAACAGGTTGAACTGCTGGAACACCATGCCGACCTCGGCGCGCACCCGGTCCACGTTCTTCCCGCCGGCGGTCAGGTCGATGCCGTCGACCTCGATGCGGCCCTTCTGCACCGTCTCCAGCCGGTTGATGCAGCGGATCAGCGTGGATTTGCCCGAGCCCGAAGGCCCGCAGACGACGATGCGCTCGCCGGCGCGCACCGCCAGGTCGATGCCGGTCAGCACCTGGAACGGGCCGTACCACTTGTCGACGCCTTCCATGCGGATGAGGGGCGGGGCGGCGTGCGCGGGACCGGCGGCGGCGGGTCGGGCGGCGGCGGCGGCGGCGGTCGT
>JAKOND010000206.1 GCA_022702125.1 Burkholderiaceae bacterium | reverse complement strand
CCGACCGCCTCGGCGCGGCCTTGAGTCTGCGGATGGGCTATAGCTACGCCCAGGGTTTCAAGCTTTTCCTGGAACACATCGACTCCTACGACGCCACGCAGCTGAAAGCGGCCGAGGCCTCGTCGCTCCGTACCGCCGAGACCGAACGCGCAGCGGCGGTGCGCTCCGCTGCCGAGCAAGCCCGACCCCAGCTCGGCACGCCCGGCAACCAGCTCACCCAGACCGCGACGGACCTGCAGGTCGGACTCGCCGGCCATGTCGCGGATGCCGAGAGCAGCCTCAAGCGCACCCTCGCCGAGATCAAGGGCCGGATCACCGACAACCACGACAGCGCCGCCGGCCGGGAGGAAACCCTGACCAGGGCGATGATGCCGCTCCTCGCGGGCAAACCTCGGCCCCCGGCCCGTGCGGCCCCGTGGAAGGCGGCCCTGGCCGAGCGCGACACCGCCATGATCCTGCAGCAATACGCGCTGATCCCCAGCATCGAGTCGGCCATCGTCGCGCGCAACCTGCCCGAGGCGCGCAGGCTGGCGCAGCAGGCCGCCTCCGGCGTCACGGCGAACGATGCCGCCCCCCTCGTCTATCTGCAGATGGTCACGGAACTCGTGCAGCCTGGCGCGACGGCTCCCGACTTCCAGGCCCGGAATCTCCGAGCGGCCGAGCGGTCCTGGCAATTCCAGCTGCGTCAGGCGCAGACCCTGGCGCGGCGCGATCGAGCGCGCGGACGCGCGCTCGCCGAGCAGCAGTTCGAGTATTTCCGCAAGGCGCCACCCGCCTGGCCGGACCTGATCGCGTTCTACCGGGACAACGGATTCGTCGATCAGGCGAAGGCCATGGCGCAGGACTGCGTCTGGGCGCAACCCTCCTATCGCGTCGCCTGCCTGGAAAGCGCGAAGACGGAGTCGGATCGCGCGGTGGAGAAGGCGGCCAGCGAGCGGGAAGCCAAACGCTTGGTGGACAAGTGGATCAAGCCGCGCTGAGACAGTGCAAGCCAGCCTGTCGCGTCGGATGGCGCCGTTGCATCAACCTGATGGAGGTCGGGTTTCCCCTGACCCCGGACGCAGTGATGCCGCGCGCACCGTCCGTGGCGTGCCCGGGCGGGTGAACCGGTTCGGGATCGATGCCCGCACCTGCAGCTCCGCGGCCTGCCGGCCGAAGTCCCGCGCCATCGCTCGTTCGCCGATCAGGGAGCCGCGGCGTTTGAGCGCAGCGTGGTAGCCGGTCCCGTTCGCCGGGCGGTGCCTCGCTCTCGCGCGCTGGCGCATGCCACGGGGCGTCCGAGTTCGCCCTGATGCGGGCGGCCGGCGGCAAGCTGCGCAACAACGCCCTCCCCGGCCCGGCCGTCGGTGCGACGAATAGTCAACCTTGCAACGGCTTGCACCCTCGCGTTCTTGGAAAACCCGCCTCGGTGACCAGCGCGACGTTGTATGCCCTGCGAAGTTCGAGCATCCGGGCTTGGAGGCGGATCTGTGCTTCATCGACAAAGGCATCGGATATCGGCAACCAGATGACCACGTCCTTGTTATCGAGAGACTTGCACTCGACGCCTTCCACGGTCCAGAAGCGGCTGGAAATGTAGGAACCCCTCGCATGCACGGCCTCGCCCACGATGGCCGCCAGTCGGAAGTCGTAACGCTGTGCAGCGATGCGGGCTTCGGCGACCGGATCAAGTCGATCGATGGCCTCCCACAGGGCTTGTTGCTCGGACGCGTGCTTGGCATTGCACTGCAAATCGATAGGTCCGCGTTCTGCAGGGCTGGGCATCAGGCGATAGTCACTGCAATTCGCTGAGGGCTTGTTCGGTGGCTCCGTATTGGATGACAACGCCCGACCCCCGATGCCCCCCAAGAACACGGCGAGGCTTGCGGTGAGCAGCATGCGTTTGCGATGGTTCATCATGTCCTCTGCGCTATCCGATGTGTCGAAGCCGGAAAAACTGGAACCGGGGAGCCAAGAACCGCCACCCGATGCGTGATCGCATGGGCTGCCACCAAGACCTCGTGGAGGTTCTCTCCGCAAGGGGAGGCGAGGCTATTGATATATCGTTTTTTCCCAGGGAAACTGAAACTCTTTCGATGCACCGGGTCGACTGGAGCTCCACGAAGAGCGTTGCTGCGTGACGCGGTACGGAGAAATATCCGGCATGCATGGCCTCGATAGCGTCCGAACAGTGACAAGACCCCGACAGAGAAGGTCGTCATAACGAATGGAACCGAGGAAGCCATGCCCGAGCGTCAGGGCTACCTCGCAGCCTGGCTGGATACCACTCTCCGACGGCGAGCCAATTCGCCGGGCGTGACAGCGGACTTACGTTATTCGCAGGACGGCGATGTCCTTCGGCCGGCTGATCGAACCCGATCCAGCGGCGTGCACCCGGTGCGGAATCCAACATTCACAGGGCGCATGCGTGGGTGATGCCACATCAGAAGCGACCGCGACCCACGGATGCAGCCAGACGCATTCGATCTGCATCACCCTTCTCGGCATGCTCGAGCTTGCATGCGCCATCAACTGCTTGCACCTTGTGGGATGTTCTTGTTAGTGACAGTCAATCGGCAGTAGCTCCGGATGCCTTCACCACAGCTGCCCAGCGGACGATCTCCTGTCGGATGTACTCGTCGAAATCGCCGGCCGATCCGCCCTTGGGCGTAAGCGCCACCTCGGCCATACGGCTTCTGA
>JAKOND010000191.1 GCA_022702125.1 Burkholderiaceae bacterium | reverse complement strand
TCGACCGGAGTTGCAGCCCCAGGGCCTGCAGCACTCCGACGACCGGACCCGGCTCGCCCGGATCCACCACCAGCGCATGGCGGCCGTCGTGCAGCATCCATATGTAGTTGTCCGACAGGGCGGGCAGCGGTATCAAGTTCATGAGCGACGAAATTATAGGTTTGCACCCCTGGTTCGCGACTCCGCCGGGCCGCTATCTGCTCGGCTGGGAGCAGGCGCGCATGGACGAGGCGGTGGCCGACATCTTCGGCTACCGCGCGGTGCAGCTGGGATTGCCGGCGCTCGACGGCCTGCGCGCGAGCCGCATCGGCAGCCGCTGGCGCATCGCCCTGGGCGACGATCCGCAGGAGCGCCCGGGCGCGGAGCTGGCCTGCGACGCGGCGGCCCTGCCGTTCGCGCCGGCGAGCCTGGACCTGGTATCGATGCCGCACACGCTCGAGCGCAGCCAGGACCCGCGCACCGCGCTGCGCGAGGCCGAGCGGGTGCTGGTGCCCGAGGGGCGCATCGTGATCTGCGGCTTCAATCCGACCAGCCTCTGGGGCATGCGCCAGCGCCGCGCCCTGCTGCTGCAGCGGCTGGGCGGTGCGCCCCGGCCCTGGATACCGGACGTGGGCGACTTCGTGGGCTACCTGCGCTTGCGCGACTGGCTGACGTTGCTGGGCTTCGAGGTCGAGTCCAGCCGCTTCGGCTGCTACCGGCCGGCGGTGCGCGGGCAGGGGGCGCTGGATCGCATGGCCTGGATGGACGCCGTGGGCGACCGCTGGTGGCCGATCTTCGGCAGCGTCTACTTCCTTGTCGCCATCAAGCGGGTCCACGGAGTGCGACCGCTGCAGCGGCAGTCGGCGCGGCCCGCCGCGCGGGGCCTGGTGCCGACAGCGGCCCGCGTGCCGCTGGCGACTGCGGCCGGAGCGCCGCAGGCGGCGGCCGTAGTCGCCGATCCGATGTCTCCTGCTTCTTTCTCTTCCGCTTCTTCATCCACAGGAAAAAACACGTGAGTCCGATCGAGATCTACACCGATGGCGCCTGCAAGGGCAATCCCGGCCCGGGCGGCTGGGGCGCGCTGCTGATGGCCAACGGCGCCGAGAAGGAGCTGTTCGGCGGCGAACTCGGCACCACCAACAACCGCATGGAGATGATGGCCGTCATCGAGGCGCTGTCCGCGCTCAAGCGGCCCTGCAAGGTCACGCTGCACGTGGACAGCCAGTACGTGCTCAAGGGCATGACCGAATGGCTGCCCGGCTGGAAGGCCCGCGGCTGGCGCACCGCGTCGAAGGAGCCGGTGAAGAATGTGGAACTCTGGCAGCGGCTCGACGAGCTGGTCAACCGCAGCGGCCACCAGATCGAATGGCGCTGGGTGCGCGGCCACAACGGCGATCCTGGCAACGAGCGCGCCGACGTGCTGGCCAACAGGGGCGTGGACCGGGCGCTGGGCCGTCGATAGGACGGCGAAAGGGAGCCGGACGGTCGGTCGAATTCGCAAGCCGTGCCAGCCGTCTGAAACCTTCCTATATTCAGCTACAAAATAGTAAGTTACGTCAAGGTTTTCAGCTAAAAAATTAAAGTTCGGATGCCGAAATCGCTGCAGCCTTCGAAGCGAGCCGTTCGCGCGCGGATGCCAGCGCGGCGAGCTCGTCCAGGGTATTGGCGTTGCGGAATGCCTGAGGATCGTCCCCGGGCCGGTCGAAGGTCGCCAGCGCGGTCGGATGGCCCAGGGCCCACCGGCGCACCGCGCGCGTCCCGGACCGCAGGGCCGCTTCCAGGTCCTGGCGCAAACCGACATGCAGCAGGCAGAAGACCGGTTCGATCGACGGCCGTCCGCCGGTGCCCGGGGAGGCCGCCATGGCCAGCGGCGCGTTCGCGTCCTGCGCCGCCCGCGCCAGGCGGGCGACCAGATCCGGCGGGAAGTCCGGCGTGTCGCAGGCCACGGTGACGAGCCAGGGCGTGGCGCACCGGGACAGGCCCGCCAGCAGGCCCGCCAGCGGGCCCGGACGGCTGTCGTCCGCGTCGGGCCAGACGGGCACGCCCCAGCCGGCGTAGGTCTCCCGGTGGCGGTTGGCGTTGACCGCCACCGACGCCACCTGCGGCGCGAGCCGCGCGAGGGCATGGGCCGCCAGCGGCCGGCCGCGCAACGGCTGCAGGCCCTTGTCGATGCCGCCCATGCGGCTGCCGTTCCCGCCGGCGAGCACCAGGCCGGTGATGTCGGTCCGCGGATCGATCGCCGGCATCGCCTCAGCCGCCGATGTAGCTCATCTCGACGCGGCGGCCGGCCGCCGGCGCGGCATCGGCCGGCAGGCTGGCGCGCAGTTCCGAGTAGCGGTCCGCGCGGCCCTGCCAGATGCCCGCGACGGCCGCGGCGAGGTCCGCATCCGTCGCGCCGCCGCGCAGCAGGCCGCGCAGGTCGTGGCCCCGGCTGGCGAACAGGCACAGGTAGACCTGGCCTTCGGTGGACAGCCGGGCACGGTTGCAGTCGCCGCAGAAGGCTTGGGTGACGCTGCCGATGACGCCGATCTCGCCGAGCGCCGGGTCGTGCCGGCCGGAGGCGTCGGCATAGCCCCAGCGCTCCGCCGTCTCGCCCGGGGCCGCCGCGCCCAGCGGCACCAGCGGCAGCTCGGCGTGCAGCCGGCCCACGATCTCCGCCGCGGGCAGCACCTGGTCCATGCGCCAGCCGTTGGTTGCGCCGACGTCCATGTACTCGATGAAGCGCAGCACCACGCCGGTCCCGCGGAAGCGGCGCGCCATCGGCAGGATCTCCTGCTCGTTGGTGCCGCGCTGGACCACCATGTTGACCTTCACCGGCCCGAGCCCGGCCTCCAGCGCCGCGTCGATGCCGCGCAGCACGTCGTCCACCGGGAAGTCCACGTCGTTCATGCGCCGGAAGACCGCGTCGTCGAGCCCGTCGAGGCTGACCGTCACCCGGCGCAGGCCCGCGTCGCGCAGGGCGCGGGCCTTGCGCGCCAGCAGCGATCCGTTGGTGGTCAGCGTGAGGTCCGCCGGCAGGCCGTCCGCGGTGCGCAGCGCGGCGAGCTGGGCGACCAGTGTCTCGAGGTTCTTGCGCAGCAGCGGCTCGCCGCCGGTCAGGCGGATCTTGGTGACCCCCTGGGCGACGAAATGCCCGGCCAGACGGGCGATCTCCTCGAAGCTCAGCAGGGACGCGTGCGGCAGGTAGCGGTAGTCCTTGTCGAAGACTTCCTTGGGCATGCAGTAGCTGCAGCGGAAATTGCAGCGGTCGGTCACGCTGATGCGCAGGTCGCGCAGCGGCCGGCCGAGCCGGTCCCGGAGCACGGCGCCCGGCGTGCCGTGCGGCAGGGCCGGCGGAAAGGACAGCGCGCCGCCGCGGGCTGCGCCCCGCATATCCAGCAGGGGAACGACGCTATTCGGCGTGGAGGGAGTAGGGGGCATGGAGGTGACCATTCTGACGCGAGCGGCTCCGGGCCGCTGTTACATTCCCAGAGCCCGCCATCGCTGTCGGGCCTAGGATGACGGGTTGCGTTTCCATGACGGCCCGTGCCGCGGGGCGCCCGCATCCCTCCCTCACCCAACTTCAAGGAAAACCACCATGGCCTATACGCTGCCCAGCCTGCCCTACGCCTACGACGCGCTCGAGCCGCACGTCGATGCGCAGACGATGGAAATCCACCACACCAAGCACCACCAGACCTACATCAACAACGTCAACGGTGCCCTGAAGGACACGCCGTACGACGGCAAGCCGGTCGAGGAGCTGATCGCCGACATCGACAGCCTGCCCGAGAACCTGCGCGCCGTGGTGCGCAACAACGGCGGCGGCCACTTCAACCACAGCCTGTTCTGGACCGTGATGGCGCCCGCCGCCGGCAGCAAGCCCGAAGGCGAGCTGGCCGCGGCCATCGACCGCGACCTGGGCGGCTTCGACGCCTTCAAGGAAGCCTTCACCAAGGCCGCCGTCAGCCGCTTCGGCTCGGGCTGGGCCTGGCTGTCGACCGACAAGTCCGGCAAGCTGACCGTGGAGAGCAGCGCCAACCAGGACAGCCCGCTCATGAAGGGCGTCGGCTCCGGCAACACCCCGATCCTGGGCCTGGATGTCTGGGAACACGCCTACTACCTGAAGTACCAGAACCGCCGTCCCGAATACATCGGCGCGTTCTTCAACGTGATCAACTGGTCGGAAGTCTCCCGCCGCTACGCCGCCGCGCGCGGCTGATCCCGGCGCCCGCCGGGCGCCGCAACGAGCCGCCGGCGATCCCGGCGGCTTTTTTCATGGGCGCGCCGCTTCCGCGCCCGGCCCGGGCGCGATTCCGGGTTTTTACCGATTCCCCTGGCGTTGATGGGACAATCCCGGGTGCCCAAAGACGTCCGTCTCTGGTAGCCGCCCAGGCCTGCGCGTGCGCGCGGCAGGCGCTTTCTGCTGTCCTCAAGCTCCCGAAATATGAAAAAGTCGATCAAAGCGTTGACCGGCGCCTTCCTGGCGCTGATCGTCGCGGCGGTACTGTTCCTGTACTGGCCCCTCTTCCCCCGCTCCGTCCCCGCCGCCGAAAACGACCAGCCTGTCGATGTGGTCCTGGTGGGCGCCGGCGTGATGAGCACCACGCTCGCCACCTACCTGCAGGAACTGCAGCCCGA
Organism: Burkholderiaceae bacterium; assembly: GCA_022702125.1. Classification (GTDB taxonomy): domain Bacteria; phylum Pseudomonadota; class Gammaproteobacteria; order Burkholderiales; family Burkholderiaceae_C; genus JAKOND01. The sequence goes on along the minus strand of JAKOND010000191.1, from coordinate 7,440 downwards.
CTGGAAGATCGAGGCGTTCGAGCGCCTGGACGGCGTGGCGCTGGAAAGCTCCAACGGCTGGAACAACGCCGGCACCGGCCACTCCGGCTTCGCCGAGCTGAACTACACGCCCGAGCTGCCCGACGGCTCCATCGAGACCAAGCGCGCGGTCGCCATCGCCGAGCAGTTCGAAATCTCGCGCCAGTTCTGGGCCCACCAGATCGGACGCGGCCACATGCAGAAGCCCGAATCCTTCGTGAACGCCACGCCGCACATGAGCTTCGTGTGGGGCGACGCCAACATCGAGTACCTGCGCAAGCGCCATGCCGCGCTGACGAAGAACCCGCTCTTCTACGGCATGGAGTATTCGGAGGACCAGGCCAAGATCGGCCAGTGGGCGCCGCTGCTGATCGAGGGCCGCGACCCGAAGCAGAAGGTGGCCGCCACCTACATGCCGCTGGGCACCGACGTGAACTTCGGCATCGTCACCAACCAGCTGATGCGGAGCCTGCAGAAGTCGCCGAACTTCCGGCTCCACCTGCGCCACGAAGTGCGCGCGCTGCGCCAGAACGCCGACAAGACCTGGAACGTGACCGTCGCCGACCTGGCCGACGGCGCCAGGGAAAAGACCGTGAAGGCGAAGTTCGTCTTCGTGGGCGCGGGCGGCGCGGCGCTGAAGATGCTGCAGGCGTCCGGCATCCCCGAATCGCGCGACTACGCCGGCTTCCCCGTCGGCGGCGAATGGCTCGCCATCGAGAACCCCGCGCTCACCGCGCGCCACACGGTCAAGGCCTACGGCAAGGCCGCCGAGGGCTCGCCGCCCATGTCGGTGCCCCACCTCGATGCCCGCAAGCTCGACGGCAAGGACGTGGTGCTGTTCGGCCCCTTCGCGCTGCAGTCCACCAAGTTCCTGAAGCAGGGTTCGTGGTTCGACCTCTTCTCGTCGGTCAACCACGACAACCTCGGCGGCATGCTGCGCGTGGGCATCCACAACCTGGACCTGGTGAAGTACCTGGTGCAGCAGGCCGCCCTGACCGACGAGGACCGCCAGCGCGCGGTGCAGGAGTACTTCCCCCACATCAAGCGGGAAGACTGGCGCCTGGCCGTGGCCGGCCAGCGCGTGCAGGTCATCAAGCGCGATCCGAAGGAGGGCGCCGTGCTGCAGTTCGGCACCGAGATCGTCTCGGACAAGGACGGCACCATCGCCGCGCTGCTGGGCGCCTCGCCGGGCGCCTCCACCGCGCCGCACATCATGATCAACCTGATGGCCAAGGCCTTCCCGCAGCAGATGACCGACGCGGGCTGGAAGCCGCGCCTGCAGCAGATCGTTCCCTCGTACGGCCGCAAGATCAACGAGACGCCCGCGCTGACCAACGAGATCCGCCGCATGACGAGCTCGGCGCTGAACCTGCCGTACCTGGAGGTGCCGGCCGACGTGGCCACGAAGGCGCCGGGCGACGCGGTGCCCGCGGTGGCGCTGCCGGCACCCGCGCCCGTAGGCCGCGCGTTGAACAAGGAAATGCAGGCGCTCTGAACGGGGTCCGCTGTCGTCGGCCGGTTTCGGCCGGCGGCGCGGCCCGACCCGGCCCCGCCTCGCCTCGCGCCGGGCGGGGCTTTTTTCATGCCCGGTTTCCCCGGCAGGTTCGGGCGGTCGGGTGCCGGCGCGTTCACGCCACGGTGGCCTTCCATGCGTCCAGCGCCCGAAGCCGGCCGAGCCAGCGCTGGAGGTGGGGAAGGTCGGCGATCGGCAAACGGGCGCGTTCCTGGTCGATGAGCGGGGCGCCCAGGGCGAAATCGGCCAGCGAGAGGCCCGCGCCGCAGATCCATTCCCGGCGCGTCAGGTGCGCATCGAGAATGCCTGCTGCCTCGGTCAGGAGCCCTTCGCCCCGGGCGACCGCCTCGGCGTCGGGGGCGCCGAGGCCGGCCAGGGCCTTGATGGCGTTCTCCCAGTTGAGGAGGCTCACGCCCGGCATGAAATCCTGTCCGCACCAGAACAGCCAGCGGTTCACGTCGGCGCGGGACCGGAGGTCGCGGGGGTACAGGTCGGAACCGGGCGCGCGGTCCGCCAGGTACTGCATGATGGCGTAGGACTCCCACAGCACGAAGCCCTCGTGCTCCAGCACTGGCACGCGGTGGTTCGGGTTGAGTTGCAGGAAATCCGGGGCGTGCTGCGCGCCCTGGATCAGGTCGACGAGTACCAGGTCGAGCTCGGTGCCCAGGTGGTGGGCCGTCATCAACACGCGGCGGCTGCAGGTCGAGCGGGGGTGGTAGTACAGGCGCATGGTTCTGTCGCTGGAAAGGAAGATAGAGCCGCCAATGTAGGCGGCAGCAGTGACAGGACCTGTCAGCAGTCCCTGGCCCGCTGCTGCGCCGCCTGCGCCTGCCGGTGCGACTGCTTCCACGACTTCACGAGCGCGCGGCGCGTTGCCGGATACCGTTCGTCGAGCGGCTGGAGGCCGGCGATCCGATCCACGCGGAAATGCCTGAAATCGCTGCGCAGCTCGCACCAGGCGGCCACCACACGGCTTCCTTCGAAAAAGCCCAGGGCAATGGGCCAGATGGTGCGTTCCGAGGCCGAGGCGGCGGCGTCGGTGTAGCGGATCCGCACCCGATGCTCCTGCCGTATCGCCAGCCGCAGGGTGCCCAGGTCGGGCGCTGGCGACAGGGGCGGGCCTAACCTGGGCGCCCACAGGCCGATCTCGGCGATCCGCTCGCGCAGCTGCGCGGGCGATCCGGAGGCGATCTTAGACAACGCGGATTCGGCTGCGCCGGCCAGGCCCGCGTCGCCTTGGCCTTCGACCCAGCGGGCGCCCAGGACCAGGGCTTCGATCTCGTCGTCGGAGAACATCAGAGGCGGCAGGAAGAAGCCCGAGCGCAGCAGGTAGCCCACGCCGGCGCTGCCTTCGATGGCGGCTCCCAGCGCGACCAGCGCCTGGACGTCCCGGTAGACCGTGCGTACCGAGACCGACAGGCGTTCCGCCAGCTCCCGCGCGGTGATGGATGTCTGGCGGCCCCGGAGCACTTGCATGAGCCGGAGCAGGCGGGAGGTCTTGTCCATGGTCGGATCGTGTGGAATGTCGCGGTCGGGGCGCCGATTCTGCGCGGCCCGGGACGCGGGCGATGCGGGTCGCGCGCCGCGCGGCGATGGCGGGCGCCTGCCGCTAAACTCGCCCGGGTTTGCCGCCAGCCACGGCCGTCGCCGTCGGCGAATGTCCTTTTCCCTTTTTCCAACTCCTCGCAGATTCCCATGTCCCTCCGCAATGTCACCCCGGGCAGCAAGGCCCCCGATGTCTTCAACGTCGTGATCGAGATCTCGGCCAACGCCGACCCGGTCAAGTACGAGGTGGACAAGGCGTCGGGCGCCGTCTTCGTGGACCGTTTCCTGACCACCGCGATGCACTACCCGACCAACTACGGCTACGTGCCGCAGACGCTGTCGGGCGACGGCGATCCGGTCGACGTGCTGGTGCTGACGCCGTTCCCGCTGCCGCCCGGCGTGGTCGTGCCCTGCCGCGCCATCGGCATCCTGAAGATGGAGGACGAGGCCGGCGTGGACGGCAAGGTGCTGGCGCTGCCGACCGAGAAGATCCTGCCGCAGTACGCCAAGGTGCAATCGCTCGACGACCTGCCCGAGATCACCCTCAAGCAGATCAGCCACTTCTTCGAGCACTACAAGGACCTGGAAGCCGGCAAGTGGGTCAAGGTGCTGGGCTGGGAAGGCAAGGACGCCGCCCGCCAGGAAGTGGTCGAGGGCATCGCCAACTACCAGCCCGAAGCCTGAACCGGATGAGGGAATAGCGCACGGGCCCGGGCGCCACCTGGGCTGGTCGCTATGAAAAAAGAAGCGCCGGGCGGTTTCGCCACCCGGCGCTTCTTTTTGCGTGGAGCGCGTGCGCGGTGCTTCGCCGGGGCTCAGGCCTGGGCCGCTTCCCGGGCCGTCCGCGCGGGCGGCTCGGCCGTGGCGGCCGCATCCAGCTGCGCCAGGCTGGCCAGCAGGTCGGTGAAGCGCTCGCCTTGCACCACGACGTGGCTGCGCATCGCGGCGGCCGAGGCCTCGCCGTCGCCCCGGCGCAGCGCCTGCATCACGCCCTCGTGCTCGTCGAGCGAGCGGGCGATCCGGTTGCGCACCCGGAGCTGCAGCCGGCGGTAGGGCCGCAGCTTGCGCTGCAGCGCCTGCGCCTGTTCCGACAGGTAGCCGTTGTGGCTGGCGCGGTAGATGCGCTGGTGGAAGGCCTCGTTGGCGTAGAAGTACGCGTCGGGGTCCAGGCCGCCCGCCGCGGTGCGGCAGGCCTCGTGCGCCGCCTCGACCTCGCGCAGGTCGGTGTCGGTCATGCGGCGCGCGGCCTGGCGGGCGCACAGGGCTTCGAGTTCGGCCATCACCTCGAACATCTCGATCAGGCGCTGGGCGGTGACCTGCGCCACCACCGCGCCCCGGCGCGGACGCGCCTCCACCAGGCCCTCGCCGGCCAGCAGGCTGAGCGCCTCGCGGATCGGGGTGCGCGAGACGCCGTAGCGCTGCGCCAGCACGGTCTCGTCGAGGTGCGTGCCGGGCAGCAGCCGTCCGGTGGCGATCTCTTCCTCGATGGCTTCGCGCAGTTGTTCGGATAAGCGGTTCATCGGCCCATTCTAGGGTTGCCCGTCGGGCAGGACCCTGCAGGCAAGGGTAAGCATGCATGCAAGACCGGTTGTCGTTGTCCAGAATGCGTCCTTTGTAATGCATCGAAAGACGATGCGTATACAAGAGGGGTGGAAGAGCAGGGTTCTCCAGTCGTTGCCTGGGATCTCCGCGGCCTCACCGCAGCGCGCAACGAGAACGGAGACAACCATGGCATTCCCCACACTTCCCCTGGGTTCCGCCCGCATGGCGGCAGGCCGTTTCCGGCGTGCCGTGCCGGGCGTGCTCGCGGCGGCGGCAGCGGCGCTGCTGGCCGCCGCCCCGGCCCGGGCCCAGGCGCCCGCCTGGCCGACCAAGCCGATCACCATCGTCGTGCCGTTCCCGGCCGGCGGCGGCACCGACGTGTTCGCCCGGCCGCTCAGCGCCACGCTGACGAAGCAGCTCGGCAAGCAGATCGTCATCGACAACCGGGGCGGCGCCGGCGGCACGCTGGGCGCGGGCATCGCGTCGCGCGCGGCGCCGGACGGCTATACCTGGTTCCTCGGCGGCGCGCACCATGCGATCGCGCCGGCGATGTACCCCAAGCTCGACTACGACCTGGAGCGCGACTTCATCCCCGTCGGGCTGGTGTCCAGCGTGCCGCAGGTCATCGTGGTGAACCGGCAGAAGATCCCCGCGACCGACCTCAAGTCCTTCATCGCCTACCTGAGGCAGAACCCGGGCAAGACGAACTTCGGCTCGGCCGGCAACGGCTCGGCGCACCACCTGGCCGGCGAGCTGTTCAAGCTCCAGACCAAGACCGACATCTCCCACGTGCCGTACCGGGGCACCGGCCCGGCGCTGCAGGACCTGGTGGCGGGGCAGATCGACATGATGTTCGACGGGCTGGGCTCGTCCTCGGGCTACCTCAAGACCGGCCGGCTGCAGGGCATCGCGGTGGCGAGCGACCGCCGCGCGCCGGGCTTCCCCGACCTGCCCACCACGGCCGAAGGGGGGCTGGCGGAATACAAGGTATCCACCTGGTACGGCATGTGGGTGCCCAAGGGCACGCCGAAGGAGATGGTCGAGAAGGTGACCGCCGCGCTGCGCCAGGCGCTGTCGTCGGACGAGATCAAGACGACCTGGGCCGGCATGGGCGCCGAGCCGGCCAACCTCTACGGGCCGGACTTCGGCAAGTTCGTGCACAGCGAGATCCAGCGCTGGGGCGGGGTGGTCAAGGCGTCGGGCGCCAAGCTGGAATGAGGCGCCACGACGCTTCGTCTTCCTTGCATGCATAATGATATTGTTATGCATGCAAACGTGGCCTTCGCGGCCGACCGGCTCCGGCCGATTCCCGCAGGCGCCTTTTTTCCAGAGAGATCCGCTTCCATGACCGACATGTCCGCCGCCCCGCGCTGGGACCGTTCCGTCCAGGGCCGACAGGCCCGCCTGCAGCGCGCGCGGACGGCGCTCGGCGACCGCCTGGTCGCCAAGACGCTGCCGGCCGAGGCGGTCGGCGCGCTGCTGGAGGCGGTGGTCGAGCCCGGCGACCGCGTCTGCCTCGAAGGCAACAACCAGAAGCAGGCGGATTTCCTGGCCAGGGCGCTGGTCGGCGTCGATCCGGCGCGGGTGCACGGGCTGCACATGGTGCAGTCGGTGCTGTCGCTGCCGGAGCACCTGGACATCTTCGAGAAGGGCATCGCCACGAAGCTCGACTTCAGCTTCTCCGGCCCGCAGGGCGCGCGGCTGGCGCGGCTGGCCTCCGAGGGGCGCATCGCCATCGGCGCGATCCACACCTACCTCGAACTCTTCGGCCGCTACTTCGTGGACCTGACGCCGCAGGTGGCGCTGGTGGCGGCGCAGGCCGCCGACGAGCACGGCAACCTCTACACCGGCCCCAACACCGAGGACACGCCGGCCATCGTCGAGGCGACCGCCTTCCGGGGCGGCATCGTCATCGCCCAGGTCAACGAGCGGGTGGACAGCGCCACCACCACGCTGCCGCGGGTGGACATCCCGGCGGACTGGGTCGATTTCGTGGTGCGGGCGCCCGCGCCCAACGTCATCGAGCCGCTCTTCACCCGCGACCCGGCCCAGATCAGCGAGATCCAGGTGCTGATGGCGATGATGGCCATCAAGGGCATCTACGCCGAGTACGGCGTGCAGCGGCTCAACCACGGCATCGGCTTCGACACCGCCGCCATCGAGCTGCTGCTGCCGACCTACGGCGAGTCGCTGGGCCTCAAGGGCAGGATCTGCACCCACTGGGCGCTCAACCCGCATCCGGCGCTGATCCCGGCCATCGAGGCGGGCTGGGTGCGGTCGGTGCACTCCTTCGGCTCCGAGCTGGGCATGGAGGACTACATCCGGGCCCGGCCAGACGTCTTCTTCACCGGCGCCGACGGCAGCCTGCGCAGCAACCGCGCCTTCTGCCAGGCGGCGGGGCACTACGCCTGCGACCTGTTCATCGGCTCGACGCTGCAGATGGACCTGGACGGCAACAGCTCCACCGCCACGCTCGGCCGGATCGCCGGCTTCGGCGGCGCGCCCAACATGGGCGCCGACGCCCGGGGCCGGCGCCACGCCAGCCCGGCCTGGCTCAAGGCCGGCGCCGAGGCCCGCCAGGGGCGCGCCGGCGCCGCCGGCACCCCGCGCGGCCAGAAGCTGGTGGTGCAGATGGTCGAGACCTTCCGCGAGCACATGCAGCCCGCCTTCGTGGACCGGCTCGACGCCTGGACGCTGCAGGAGCAGGCCGGCATGGACCTGCCGCCGATCATGGTGTACGGCGACGACGTGACCAACGTTCTGACCGAGGAGGGCATCGCCAACCTGCTGCTCTGCCGCAGCGACGCCGAGCGCGAGAAGGC
>JAKOND010000188.1 GCA_022702125.1 Burkholderiaceae bacterium | reverse complement strand
GCGGTCTCGGGAAGTCCCAGACCGAAAGCTGCCCCGGAGCAGGTACCTCGGCGAACGGGGGCCGTCCCTTGCCTCGCCAAACCCAGTGCGCGCGGGCGCTGTCGAGCCAATGGGAATCGCTGCTCATGAAAGCTGTGCACACATGTGGGTTTCCCTCGATTTCCCGGAGACTTTGCCTGGCTTCGGGGAAGCAAGGGTCATGTGCGCGGCGCGTCCGATTGGAGATCCGGGTGCGCGGCTGCGAATTCAGGGATCGCCGCCAGCGATTCGCCAACCCGCGCCACACGCGGGAATCCCCGCAAACTCACTCCGAAACGCGCAGCGCCTATCAGATGGCTCGCCAGCGCAATGTCGGCGATGCTGAGCGTCTCCGCATGACAGCGGGTCGCGTCCTCGGGCAGCAGCGCCTCGTAGGCTGCCAAGCCTTCGCGGAACCAGTGCGCTGCCCAGTCGGTGCCCGCGTCGTCATCGGCGCCGAACCGGCGCTTGAGCTGGGCGCGCACCCGCGGCACGACCAGCGGATGGGTATCCGCCGCCGTCAGGAGGAACATCGCCCGCACCTTGGCACGGCCGGCGGCATCGGCGGGGAGCAAAGCCGGAGTCGGATGAGTCTCCTCCAGCCATTCGATGATCGCCGAGCTCTGGGTCAGAGGCTCGGGCGTCGCGCCTTCGAGCGCCGGCACGGCGCCTGCCGGATTCACCGCAAGAAATGCAGCGTCGCGCTGGCGGCCCAGCGAGAGGTCATGCGTCCTTTCTTCGAAAACCACGCCTTTGAGGTTCAGCGCGATGCGGACCCGATACGTCGCCAGGGAAAGCCAGAAGCTGTGCAAGATGATCATGAACGGAGTCTAAATGTTGAGTCCCGGCACGAGAGGGAATCGGATCGATCCTGAATCTTTCAGGCTCGGATGTCGATTGTTCGCAGATGAATTCGCGCGGCGTCAGGCCCTGCACAGTCCCGGACCCGCGGTCGAAGTTGCAAGCCTGGATAAGTTGGCGAGGTGCTGGCGCATCTGCGCGCGCCGGTCGCCGAAATCGCCGCGAAAGGGGCGATAGCCGGGGTCTTGTCGGAGGTCATGCCGACCTGCAAGGCTCCCGGGAGGAACAGCTCCGGCGTCGGCACCGGAGCCGGGGCTCCGCATTGCCCGCGAGCCCTGCGCCATGCTTGGACGGAAGGTCGCACGGGCAAAGGAGCGGCCTCGCAAGCCATGGTGGCGGATATCAGTAGATGGGCGGCTCCGGCGTCGGCGCGTTGCCCGCGAGACTCGCGAAATCGCACCCGAGGTGCGCCTGGGTGACCTCCGACAGGAACATCCGGGTGTAGCCGCGGGCGTAGCGTTCGGCCTCCGGCTTCCAGGCGGCGCGGCGTACCACCAGTTCGGCGTCGTCCACCAGCATGTCGAGCCGTCGTTGGCCGATGTCGAGACGGACCCGGTCGCCGGTCCTCAGGAGGGCGAGCGGTCCGCCGATCGCCGACTCCGGGGAGACATGCAGCACGCAGGTGCCGTAGTGGGTCCCGCTCATGCGCGCGTCGGAAATGCGCAGCATGTCGCGCACGCCTTGCCGCAGCAGCTTCTTCGGCAACGGCAGGTTCCCCCACTCCGGCATGCCCGGCCCGCCGATGGGGCCGCCGTTGCGCAGCACCAGCACCGAGTCCGCATCCACCTCCAGATCCGGATCGTCCATCGCCGCCAGCATCTCGGCATTGGAGTCGAACACCAGCGCACGGCCTTCGTGGCGCAGCAACGCGGGGTGTCCTGGAGTACAAGCAATCATGTCGATCTATCGCGACAAGGCGCGCGGTCGTTTCCGCTTTGAGTTCGACAACGTTGTCGGTGGACAGCGAGTCCGGGCTACTAAGCTCCTTCCGAAAACTTGGACTAAAGCCCAAGCTGACGCCTTCGACTGCCAGAGTCCGCCCGCCTCTACGCGACGGCCACTGGAGTAGAAAAGCCCGCCCGGCTCATCGAGGAGGCTGTCCGTTATTACCTCGACGAGAGGCTGCCCCAGCTGAAGCATGGCGCCAACGTGGCGCGCGAGTTGGCCCTGATCTACCCGTTTTCCGGTGTTGCCCTGTATGTTGTCGGCGCCATCCTCGGCCACAAGGACACGCGCTCGACGAAGCGCTACTCGCATCTCGACACGGCGCTACTCACTTCGGCCGTTGCGCTGATTGGCAAAAAATCCCCACACAACCCCCTCGCGCAAGCGAGCTTGATACCCTGTCGATGCCAGCAGCGCGGCGCTCCAAACGACAAAAAACCCCTAAGTGAATCAATCACTTAGGGGCATCTGTTTTGGCGGAGAGGGTGGGATTCGAACCCACGGTAGTGTTGCCACTACGCCTGATTTCGAGTCAGGTACATTCGACCACTCTGCCACCTCTCCTGTGTGTCGAAGCGCAGATTCTAGCAGACCGCGCGGGCGTTTTTCAGGGTCGGAGCGTTTCGATCCCGCCGAGGTAGGGGCGCAACGCTTCGGGGACCGTGACCGAGCCGTCGGCGTTCTGGTAGTTCTCCAGCACCGCGACCAGCGTGCGGCCCACCGCGAGGCCGGAACCGTTCAGGGTGTGGACGAACTCGTTCTTGCCCTGGGCGTTCTTGAAGCGGGCCTGCAGGCGGCGGGCCTGGAAGGTTTCGCAGTTCGAGACCGAGCTGATCTCGCGGAAGGTGTCCTGCGCCGGCAGCCACACCTCGATGTCGTGGGTGCGGGTGGCGCCGAAGCCCATGTCGCCGGTGCACAGCACGATGACGCGGTACGGCAGGCCGAGCTGCCGCAGCACGGCTTCCGCATGCGCCGTCATCTCGTCGAGCGCCCGGTAGCTGGTGTCGGGGTGGACGATCTGCACCATCTCGACCTTGTCGAACTGGTGCTGGCGGATCAGGCCGCGGGTGTCGCGCCCGGCGCTGCCGGCTTCGGAGCGGAAGCACGGGGTGTGCGCGGTCAGGCGGATCGGCAGGTCGGCCTCGGCCACGATCTCGTCGCGCACGAAGTTGGTCAGCGGGACCTCGCTGGTCGGGATCAGGTAGAGCGGGGTGCGGTCCGGATCGGGCTCGGCGTCCTGGCCGCCCTTGTTGGCGGCGAACAGGTCGCCCTCGAACTTGGGCAGCTGGCCGGTGCCCTGCAGCGACGCGGCATTGACGATGTAGGGAACGTAGCACTCGGTGTAGCCGTGCGCCTGCGTCTGCAGGTCGAGCATGAACTGCGCGAGCGCGCGGTGCAGCCGGGCGATCGGCCCCTTCATGACGGTGAAGCGCGAGCCGGCGAGCTTGGTGCCGGTTTCGAAGTCCAGGCCCAGCGGCGCGCCGATGTCCACATGGTCGCGCACCGGGAAGTCCATCGCGCGCGGGGCGCCCCAGCGGCGCAGCTCGACGTTGGCGGACTCGTCCGCGCCGACCGGCACGTCGGGATGCGGCAGGTTGGGCACGGCCTGCAGCAGCGCGGACAGTTCGGCCTGCAGCGCTTCGAGGCGCGCGGCGGAGGATTCGAGTTCGGTCTTGATCTGCGCGACGCGCGCCATCAGGTCGTCGGCCGTTTCGCCGCGCGATTTGCGCTGGCCGATCTGCTTGGAGGCGCTGTTGCGTTCGGCCTGCAGTTCCTCGGTGCGGGTCTGCAGCGTCTTGCGCTCGGATTCCAGCGCGGTGAAGGCCGCCGCGTCGAGGAAGGTCTGACCGGCCTTGCGGGTCTCGAGCCGGGCGAGCACGCTGTCGAGGTCGCGCCGGAGAAGGGTGATGTCTAGCATGGTCGGATTGTAAGTTTTGGTGCGGCGGGTTCCCGGGTTCGCCGAATATGAGGGACGATGCGGGCTCGCCGCGCATCCGCGCGTTTTTTTCGTCCTGACAGGGGCCACGACGTGGCCGGCTCGCTGCATGTTTTATCTTTATGGTGTTGGTGGACAGGTGTATCGGGGCACGATGCAGGACATGATGCCGCGCGTCGAACCGGTGCAGCGCACCACGCCGGCGCAGCCGCTGGACCTGGGGCGCGACACCGCCACCATGCCTTTCGGCCTGGGCGAGGAGGAGGACAGCCCGGTGCCGCGGCCGGTGCAGGAGGCGATGTCGGCCTACGCGCAGGCGGCCACCGCCGCGACGCCGCCGCAGCGCCAGCCGCTGACGCGGGCCGAGCAGCTGATGACCCTGACGCCGATCACCATCGCCCACGACCTGCCCGCCCACGAGGCCGAGGCGCTGCTGGACCAGCACCGCATCGGCCAGTTGCCGGTGCTGGGGCCGCGCGGCAATCTGGTGGGGATGGTGATGCGGCCCGAACGCCTGCCGCGCGGCTTCGTGGTGCGCGCGCCGCGGGTGGCGCCCGGCCAGTCGCCCCGGGCGTCGGACGTGATGGTGACGCCGGTGCCCGCGGCCGCGCCCGACACGCAGCTGCGCCAGGTGGCGCGGGTGCTGCTGGACCTGGACCTGCCGGGCATGGCGGTCACGGTGGAGGACGGGCAGGTCACCGGCTTCATCGGCCGCACCGACCTGATACGCGCCATCGCGCAGGAACCGCCGCTGGATCTCTGGACCTGAGCGTCCCGCCCCGAGGAGCGACGGGGCGCCGCGTCAGGGCAGCGGCGAGGCCCCGCTGTGCGGCGCCGGCTCGCTGTCGAGCCGCAGGCCCTTGGGCAGCGGGAAGCGGATGGTTTCCTCGATGCCGTCCATCTTGCGCACCGAGACCGCGCCCAGCGCGCGGATGCGGTCGATCACCTGCCGCACCAGCACCTCGGGCGCCGAGGCGCCGGCGGTCAGGCCGATGCGGCTCTTGCCGGCGAACCAGGCCGGATCGAGCTCCTCGGCCGAGTCGACCATGTAGCTCTCGGTGCCCAGGCGCACCGCCAGCTCGCGCAGGCGGTTGCTGTTGGAGCTGGTGGGGCTGCCGACGACGATGACCAGGTCCACCTGCGGGCTCATGATCTTGACCGCGTCCTGCCGGTTCTGGGTGGCGTAGCAGATGTCCTGCATCTTGGGCTCGCGCACCTTGGGGAAGCGCGCGCGGACGGCGGCGTGGATCTCGGCGGCGTCGTCCACCGACAGCGTGGTCTGGGTGACCACCGCGAGCTTGTCGGTCTGGCCGGGCCGCACCCGGGCGACGTCGGACACGTCCTCGACCAGGTGGATGCCCTCGTCGAGCTGGCCCATGGTGCCCTCGACCTCGGGGTGGCCCTTGTGGCCGATCATGATGAACTCGTAGCCTTCCTTGGCCAGCTTGGCGACCTCGACGTGGACCTTGGTGACCAGCGGGCAGGTGGCGTCGAAGATCGAGAAGCCGCGCGCGCGCGCCTCGTCCTGGACCGCGCGGCTCACGCCGTGGGCGCTGAAGACCAGCGTGGCGCCCGGGGGCACGTCGGAGAGTTCCTCGATGAAGATCGCGCCCTTCTGCTTCAGGTCGTTGACCACGTAGGTGTTGTGCACGATCTCGTGGCGGACGTAGATCGGCGCGCCGAACTTGGCGAGCGCGTGCTCGACGATGTCGATGGCGCGGTCCACGCCGGCGCAGAAGCCGCGCGGCTCGGCGAGCAGGATCTCGGACGCGGTCGTCGCAGTGGTCGCGCTTGTGCTTGTCATAGCACCCCGATCACGTGCACCTCGAAGGTGACCGGCTGGCCGGCGAGCGGGTGGTTGAAGTCGAAGCGCACCGCGTCGGCATTCGCCTCCTGCACCGCGCCGGCGTAGCTGCCCTGGCCGTCGGGCGTGGGGAATTGCACCACGTCGCCGGGCTGGTACTGCTCGGCCGGGTCGCCCAGCTGGTCGAGCAGGCTGCGGGCCACCCACTGCTGCATCTCGGGGTTGCGCTCGCCGAAGGCCTCGCCCGCCGGCAGCTCGAAGCGCGCCCGGGTGCCTTCGGCCAGGCCGACCAGCCGCTGCTCGACGGCCGGCGAGAGTTCGCCCGCGCCCATCGACAGCGTGGCGGGCTTGCCGTCGAAGGTGTCGATGACGGTGCCGGCCGGGCCCGACAGGCGGTAGTGCAGCGTCAGGAACGAGTCGGTCGCGACGCGGACGGCAGCGTCGTCCGCGGCGGACGCCGGAGCGAGGGAGATGGATTCTGGAGGCGGCACAGATGGCATGGAAGTCCCGATAAACTGGCCGCTATTGTAGAAAGCCGGGCTCCGGCCGGACGTGCCATGCCCCTGAAAGACCTTCCCCCCGACGCGCGCCCGCGCGAGAAGCTGCTGGCCCGCGGGCCGGGCGCGCTGGGCGATGCCGAGCTGCTGGCCCTGCTGCTGCGCACCGGCATGGCCGGCAAGGGCGTGCTGCAGCTGGCGCAGGAGCTGCTCGATACCTTCGGCGGCATCGCCGGCCTGCTGCACGCCACCGCGGACGACCTGAAGCGCGTCAAGGGCCTGGGCGGTCCCGCCAAGCGGGCCGAGCTGGTGGCGGTGATCGAGCTGGCGCGCCGCGCGCTGGCGCAGCAGCTGCGGGAGCGCCAGGTCTTCGAGAACCCGGAAGCGGTGCAGCACTACCTGCGGCTGCACCTGGGCGCGCGCGGGCACGAGGTGTTCGCAGTGCTGTTCCTCGACAGCCAGCACCGCCTGGTGGCGATGGAGGAGCTGTTCCGCGGCACCCTGAACCAGGCCAGCGTCTATCCGCGCGAGGTGGTGGTGCGCGCCCTGCACCACCAGGCCGCCGCCGTCGTGCTGGCGCACAACCACCCGAGCGGATCGCCCCGGCCGTCGCAGGCCGACCGGGACCTGACCCGCACCCTGCAGGCCACGCTGGCGCTGGTGGACGTGCGGGTGCTGGACCATGTGATCGTCGCCGCCGGCGATTCGCTGTCGATGGCCTCGGAAGGATTGATGTGACCCCCACGAACCGCCCCGCGGCCCCTGCCGCGCCGCCCGCCGCGCCCTACGGGCTGCATGCCCGGTCGCTGCAGGACCTGCTGCCGATGCGCCGCGAGATCGCCGAACGCGCCGCGCGCGAGGCCGCCGCCGAGGCGGCCCGGCAGGCGGAGCAGGCCCGGCGGCAGGCCGCCCAGGACCTCTTCGCCCGCGCCGTCGGACCGGTGCGGCCCCTGCGCGACCACCGCACGGTGCTGCCGGCGTACGACCCGCCGCCGCCGATCCCGGTGCAGCACCTGCTCGACGAGCAGCGGGTGCTGCACGAGTCGATCAGCGACGATTTCGACGTCAGCACCCTGCTCGACACCGACGACGCGCTGAGCTTCCGCCGCCCGGGCGTCAACGTGGACGTGACCCAGCGGCTGCGCAAGGGCGACTGGAGCATCCAGCGCCAGCTCGATTTGCACGGCCTGCGCACCGACGAGGCGCGCGAGGCGCTGGGCGCATTCATCCGCGAATGCTTCCGCCACGGCATCCGCTGCCTGCGGGTGGTGCACGGCAAGGGCCTGGGCTCGCCCGGGCGCACGCCGGTGCTCAAGAGCCGGGTGCAGGCCTGGCTGGTGCAGAAGAACGAGGTGCTGGCCTTCGTGCAGGCGCGGCCGGCCGAGGGCGGCGCCGGCGCGCTGGTGGTGCTGCTGCGACCGGCGCAGGCGCGCGGGCGGGGAACCTGATCCCGTCCCGACCCCGCGTCCCGCCCGGGCCCGCAGCTACCTTTTCGAGAGCATCGGGCGCCAGCCGCTCAGGCGCCGCGGTTGCGCATCCAGTCGGCGGTCTGGAAGAAGCTCTTCTCCAGCCGCTCGCGCAGCGCGGGATCGACGCCGGTCTCGCGCATCGCCTGCGCCATGCAGGCCAGCCACTGGTCGCGCTCGACGATCCCGATGGAGAACGGCAGGTGCCGCGCGCGCAGCATCGGGTGGCCGACCCGCTCGGCGTAGTGCTGCGGCCCGCCGAGCCAGCCGCACAGGAACCAGAACAGGCGCTCGCGCGCATGCTCCAGGCCCGGGCCGTGCGCGGCGCGCAGCGCGGCGTAGCCGGGCTCCAAATCCATCAGGTCGTAGAAGCGGTCGACCACGGCCTTGACCGGCGCTTCGCCGCCGATCCAGGCGAACGGCGTGTCGAACGCGGGTTTCTCTTCGATGTTCATGGTGAAAAGCGCTGCGGGCCCGGGTATCGCCTGGGCCCGCAGCTCCTGTTTGGATAGCAAAAACAACACCCGGCGCGCTCAATCGGCCGCGCGGCGCAGCGTCTCGACCACCGGTCGGCGCAACACGTCGCGCAGGCCCCACCAGCCCGCCGCCAGCGCCAGCAGCGCCCCGGCGACGCCGCCGGCCAGCGGCACCCAGGCCGAGGCGGTCCAGGCGAAATCGAACACCCAGCGCGCCAGCGCCCAGCCCACCGCGATCGCCACCAGGCTGGCCAGCACCCCGGCCAGCAGGCCGACGCCGGCGAGTTCGGCGCGCTGCACCTGGCGCAGCAGCACCGCGCTGGCGCCCATGGCCCGCATCAGCGCGAACTCGCGCGCCCGCTCCTCGCGGGTGGCGGTCACCGCCGCGAACAGCACCACCAGCCCGGCGGCCAGCGTGAAGGCGAACAGGAACTCGACCGCGCGGATCACCTGGTCCAGCACCCGCTGGATCTGGCCCAGGGTGCTGGAGAGGTCGACGTTGGTGATGTTCGGGAACTGCCGCACCAGCGCGTTGTCGAAGCCGCGCGTCGGCGGCGCGCGGTAGGCGGCCAGGTAGGTGGCGGGCAGGTCGGGCAGCGCCGCCACCGGGTACATCGCGAAGAAGTTGGCCCGCATCGAGCCCCAGTCCACCTTGCGCAGCGAGGTGATCATCGCCTCGCTCTCGATGCCGCCGATGTCGAACTTGAGCGTGTCGCCGAGCTTCAGGCCCAGCGTCTTGGCCAGGCCGTCCTCGAAGCTGATGGCGCCGGCCTCGTCCGGCGTCCAGCGGCCGGCGACGATCTGGTTGTGCGCCGGCGCCTCGGCGGCGTGCGACAGGTTGAATTCCCGGTCCACCAGCCGCTTGGCGCGGTCGTCGGCGTAGTCGTCGGGCGAGACCGGCTTGCCGTTGATCGCCACCAGCCGGCCGCGGATCATCGGGAACCAGTCGTAGTTGCGCACCCCGGCGGTTTCCAGCGCCCGCCGGAAGGCGTCGCCCTGCTCCGGCTGCACGTTGATGACGAAGCGGTTGGGCGCGTCCGGCGGCGTGGCGGCGCGCCAGCTGCCGATCAGGTCGGTGCGCAGCAGCACCAGCAGCACCAGCGCCAGCAGACCGACCGCCAGCGCGCTGACCTGCACCACCGCGTAGGCCGGCCGCGCGGCGATCTGCCGGGTGGCCAGCACCAGCCAGCGCGGCGCGGTGGCTTCGTTGACGCTGCGGCGCAGCAGCCACACCGCCGCCCAGCCCAGCAGCGCGAAGACGACCACCGCCCCGGCGAAGCCGCCGACCGCGATCAGCCCCAGCTTCAGGTCGCGGCTCACGGCCAATAGCAGCGCGGCGAAGCCCGCCACGCCCACCGCCAGCACGCCGGCCGACGCGGGCCGCAGGCCGCCCAGCTCGCGCCGCAGCACCCGCAGCGCCGGCACCCGCGCCAGCTGCAGCACCGGCGGCAGTCCGAAGGCCAGCAGCAGCGTCAGCCCCATGCCGGCGCCGAAGGCCACCGGCTGCCAGCCGGGCGGCGGCAGCTGCGTGTCCACCAGTCCCGCCAGCAGCGCGACGAAGGCGTAGTGCACGACGAAGCCGACCGCCACGCCGACCAGGCTCGCGGCCAGGCCGACCGTGGCGAATTCGACGGTGTAGGCGCGGGCGATGGCGCCCTGCGACAGGCCCAGCACCCGCAGCATCGCGCAGTCGTCCAGGTGGCTCGCCGCGAAGCCGCGCGCCGCCAGCGCCACCGCGACCGCCGACAGCAGCGCCGCCAGCAGCGACACCAGGCTCAGGAACTGCTGGGCGCGGTCCAGCGTCTGGCGCGTCTCGGGCCGGCCGTTGTCGAAAGTCTCGATGCGCAGGCCGCGCAGGGCGGATTCCGGGGCGGCCGTGGCGGTCGAGGCCGGGTCGCCGGCGGCGTGCCGCTCGACCCGCGCCGTCGCCCAGCGCGCGAAATCCGCCACCGCGCGCTCGCCGCCGGCCACCGCCAGCCGGTAGGTCAGGCGGCTGGCGGGCTGCACCAGGCCGGTGGCGGGCAGGTCGGCCTGGTTCATCATCAGCCGCGGCGAGAAGCTCAGGAAGCCGCCGCCGCGGTCCGGCTCGAAGGTCAGCGCGCGGGAAATGCGCAGGCGGGCGTCGCCCAGCAGCACCGTGTCGCCGACCTTCAGGCCCAGCGTCTCCAGCAGCGCGGGTTCGGCCCAGGCCTCGCCGGCGGCGGGCACGTCGCGGGTCGGGGCGCCGGCGGCGTCGGCGGCCGGGGCGGTGCGCAGGGTGCCGCGCAGCGGATAGCCGGGCTGCACCGACTTGAGCGTGACCAGCGTGCTGCCGCCGCCTTGCGCATCGGGCGCGCGCGCCATCGTCGGGAAGGCGACGGTGGTGGTGGCCTGCAGCCCGAGCGACCGCGCCTGCGCGGCGAACGAGGCCGGCGGCGGGTTGTCGGCCACCACCACCACGTCGCCGCCGATGAGCTGGCGCGCATCGCGCTGCAGCCCGGCCTGCAGCCGGTCCGAGAAGAAGCCGACCGCCGTGAGCGCCGCCACCGCCAGCGCCACCGCCACGATCAGCAGCCGCAGTTCGCCGGCGCGCAGGTCGCGCAGCAGGCTCCGCCAGCCCAGGCGCAAGGAGGAAGGGGGAACGGGCGGTCGGGGCTGGGGCATGCGGCGCAGTCGGGAGGGGAATCCGACATTATTGGATGCCTATGCGTTCCGTGCCCGATCCCGGCTTTGCGGCCGGTCGCCCCCGCGCGCCGTCAGAAGCTTTCCCAGTCGTCGTCCTTCGCGGCGGCGGCGGCGGGGGCGGCGGAGGCCGCGCGCGCGGGACGCGCGACCGGCGGCAGCGCCGCCGCGTCCGCCGTGGCCGCTGCCCGGGCCTTGGACGGCAGCATCGCCTTCGCGCGCGCCGCCGCCACGGGCGCCGCCGGGATGCGCGTCCGCTGCACGACCGGCGCCGCGGGGGCCGGCGGGGCCGCGGGCGCGGCCGCCGGTCGG
>JAKOND010000186.1 GCA_022702125.1 Burkholderiaceae bacterium | reverse complement strand
CCTTCCAGGCGTTCCAGACCTTGGGGCTGGTGCCGCGGATGTCCGAGACCGTCAGCAGGTAGAGCGCGGTCAGGTGGCGCTCGTCGCCGACGGTGGCGGCGAACTGGGCGATGACCTCCGGATCGCTCAGGTCGGCCTTCTGGGCGATGCGGCTCATGGTCAGGTGCTCGCGCACCAGGAAGACGATGAAGTCCTCGTCCTCCTGGGCGATGCCGTGGTCGCGGCAGAAGTCCCGCGCGTCGAGCGCGCCGAGCTCGGAGTGGTCGCCGCCGCGGCCCTTGGCGATGTCGTGGAACAGGGCGGCCACGTACAGCAGCCAGGGCTTGTCGAAGCCGGCCGCCAGCTGCGAGCAGAACGGGTACTCGTGCGCGTGCTCGGGCATGAAGAAGCGGCGCACGTTGCGCAGCACCATCATGATGTGCTGGTCCACCGTGTAGACGTGGAACAGGTCGTGCTGCATCTGCCCGACCGTGTTGCGGAACACCCAGAGGTAGCGGCCCAGCACCGAGGTCTGGTTCATCAGCCGCATGCCGTGGGTGATGCCCTGCGGCTGCTGCAGGATGCGCAGGAAGGTGGCGCGGTTGGCCGGGTCGCGCCGGAAGGCGCTGTCCATCAGGTCGCGGGCGTTGTAGAGCGCGCGCAGGGTGCGCGCCGACAGGCCGCGCAGCTCGGCGTGCATCTGGTAGAGCAGGAAGGTCTCCAGGATGGCGTGCGGCTCGCGCTGGTAGAGGTCGTCGCTGGCGACCTCGATCATCCCGGCCTTGTCGTAGAAGCGGGGGTTGATCGGCCGCAGGGTGTGCATCGTCGGGTTGAGCCGCTCGTCGATGTTGAGCAGCAGCACCTGGTTGAGCTGCGCCACCGCCTTGGCCGACCAGTAGTAGCGCCGCATGATCGCCTCGCTCACCCGCACCGCGCCGCGGCCGTCGCCGGCGTCGGCCGCGTGGTAGCCGAAGGACTCGGCCACCGCGGTCTGCAGGTCGAACACCAGCCGGTCCTCGCGGCGCTTGGCCACCAGGTGCAGCCGGATGCGGATCAGGTTGAGCAGGGCCTCGTGGCGCTTGAGCTGCCGCTGCTCGAAGGCGGTCGCCAGGCCGCTGCGGGCCAGCGCGTCCCAGCTGTTGCCGTAGCCGGCGGCGCGCGCGACCCACAGGATCACCTGCAGGTCGCGCAGGCCGCCGGGCGATTCCTTGCAGTTGGGCTCCAGCGCGTAGGGCGTGTTCTCGTACTTCTGGTGGCGCTGGCGCATCTCCAGCATCTTCGAGGCGAAGAAGGCCTTCGGGTCGAGCCGTTCGTGGAAGCGGGTCGAGAACTCCTGGAACAGGCCCTCGCAGCCGGTCAGGCAGCGGGCCTCCAGCAGCGAGGTCTGCACCGTGATGTCCTGCGCCGCCTCGGCGAGGCACTGGCCGACGGTGCGCACGCTCGATCCGATCTCCAGCCCGGTGTCCCAGCAGCTGCCGATGAAGGTTTCGAGCTGCTCGCGCAGCGCCGGGTCGTCCTCGGTCGCGGTGCCGTCGGGCAGCAGGACCAGCACGTCCACGTCCGAGTACGGGAACAGCTGCCCCCGGCCGTAGCCGCCGACCGCCGCCAGCGCGAAGGTTTCGGGAAAGCCGGCCCGGCCCCAGAGCGTCTGCAGCAGCTCGTCGGTCAGCCGCGCGAGCTGGCCCAGCAGGCGGCGCGACGCCGAGCCGGTCGCGCCGGGCCGGCCGGCGGCCTCCAGGATGGCGGACTTCCGGGCGCGGTAGTCGTTGCGCAGTTCCTGCAGGCTGAGGGCGGCGGCGTCGGCGGAGGGGGCGGGAGACGTGGAAGCGTGGGGCATGGGCGGCGGGACGGCGGGCGGCGGCGGGATCTCAGGCGGTGGCGGTTTCGGTGGCCAGGCGCACCCGCTCGCGGTCCACGAAATCGGGGGCGGGCTGGGTGCCGGCCGACATCGTCAGCACCTCGACGCCGGTCTCGGTGACCACCACCGTGTGCTCCCACTGCGCCGACAGGCTGTGGTCCTTGGTGACGATGGTCCAGCCGTCGCCCAGCTCCTTGACCTCGCGGCGGCCGGCGTTGAGCATCGGCTCGATGGTGAAGACCATGCCGGGCCGCAGCTCGGTCAGGGTGCCGGGCCTGCCGTAGTGCAGCACCTGCGGCTCCTCGTGGAAGTTCTGGCCGATGCCGTGGCCGCAGAACTCGCGCACCACCGAGTAGCCGTGGCCCTCGGCGAACTTCTGGATCGCCGCGCCGATGTCGCCCAGCCGCGCGCCGGGGCGCACCTGATTGATGCCGTGCCACAGCGATTCGAAGGTGACCTGCGACAGCCGCTTGGCCGCGATGGACGGCTCGCCCACCAGGAACATGCGGCTGGTGTCGCCGAACCAGCCGTCCTTGATGACGGTGACGTCGATGTTCATCGCGTCGCCCTTCCTGAGCGGCTTGTCGTTCGGGATGCCGTGGCACACCACGTGGTTGAGCGAGGTGCACAGCGACTTGGGGTAGGGCGTGTAGCCCGGCGGCTGGTAGCCCAGCGTGGCGGAGACGGTGCCCTGCCGGGCCATGCATTCGGCGGCCAGGCGGTCGATCTCGTTGGTGGTGACACCGGGCTTGACGTGGGGCGCCAGGAAGTCCAGCACCTCGGACGCCAGCCGGCAGGCCGTGCGCATCGCGGCGATGCCGGCCGCGTCTTTGTAGGTAATGCTCATGGGCGGGATTATCCCATCCGGGTGCGGCCGCGGGCGGCCGCCGGCCCGGCCCGCAGCGCCGCGCGGGCTCCGCGCCGCCGGGGCCCGCGCCGGAGGCGGTTCAGTAGAATCCCGGTTGTTTTCGCGCCCCGCGCGGCATGTCCGCGTCGCCGCCGCGAGCCCCCGCGGACCCGCGCCGCGGAACCCCCTGCGCCGCGCCGCGTCCGCCGCTTCCGCCCCATCATCCGAACCTGGCCGCACACCGTGACCTCGCCCCTTCCGCATCCGTCGCCTTCCCCGTCCCTGCACGTCTCCGCCTTCGAAGGCGGCAGCGCCCTGAGCGATTTCCGCGTCCGCCAGCTGCTGCCCGCGCTGCAGGCGGTGCACGAGCGCATCGTCGGCCTGTCGGCGCGCCACGTCCACCTGGTGGCGACGCGGCACGCGCCCGACGCCGAGGCCCTGGCCCGCCTCGCGGCGCTGCTGACCTACGGCGAGCCCTACGCCGGCGCCGACGGCGGCGAGGCCCTCGTCGTCACGCCGCGCCTGGGCACGGTGTCGCCCTGGGCGTCGAAGGCGACCGACATCGCCCGCAACTGCGGCCTGGACCTGGTGCGGGTCGAGCGCATCACCGAATACCGGGTCGCGCTCAAGGCGCCGCTGCTGGGCAAGGCGTCGCTGTCCGAGGCGCAGCGCCGGCAGGTCGCCGACCTGCTGCACGACCGCATGACCGAGTCGGTCGTCGCCGACCGCGCCGAGGCCACCGCGCTCTTCACGCCGCTGCGGTCGGCCCCGATGGCGCGGGTCGACGTGCTGGCCGGCGGCAAGGCGGCACTGGTCGCGGCCAACGCGGAATTCGGCCTGGCGCTGGCCGCCGACGAGATCGACTACCTGGTCGACGCCTTCACCGCGCTCGGCCGCAACCCGACCGACGTCGAGCTGATGATGTTCGCCCAGGCCAACAGCGAGCACTGCCGGCACAAGATTTTCAACGCCCGCTTCACCATCGACGGCGCGGAGCAGGCGCACAGCCTGTTCGGCATGATCCGCAACACCCACCAGCTCGCGCCGCAGCACATGGTGGTGGCCTATTCGGACAACGCCTCGGTGATGGAGGGGCGCACCATCGAGCAGTTCCTGGCCAAACCGGCCCCGAGCCAAGGTGAGACCCGGGCTCCCAGCTATCAAAAAGAGAGCGTTCTCAGCCATGTGCTGATGAAGGTCGAGACGCACAACCACCCGACCGCGATCTCGCCCTTCCCGGGGGCCTCGACCGGCGCCGGCGGCGAGATCCGCGACGAGGGCGCCACCGGCCGCGGCTCGCGCCCCAAGGCCGGCCTGACCGGCTTCACCGTCTCGAACCTGTTCGGCAGCGATTTCGGCAAGCCCGGCCACATCGCCAGCCCGCTGCAGATCATGACCGAGGGCCCACTGGGCGGCGCGGCCTTCAACAACGAGTTCGGCCGGCCCAACCTGCTGGGCTATTTCCGGACCTACGAGCAGACCGCCGCCTCCGACGTGGACACGGTGCGGCGCGGCTACCACAAGCCCATCATGATCGCCGGCGGCCTGGGCCAGATCGACGCGATCCAGACGAAGAAGATCGAGTTCCCGGCCGGCACGCTGCTGATCCAGCTCGGCGGGCCGGGCATGCGCATCGGCATGGGCGGCAGCGCCGCGTCCTCGATGGCGACCGGCGCCAACGCGGCCGACCTGGACTTCGACTCGGTCCAGCGCGGCAATCCCGAGATCGAGCGCCGCGCGCAGGAGGTCATCAACCACTGCTGGGCGCAGGGCGCGGCCAACCCGATCCTCGCGATCCACGACGTGGGCGCGGGCGGCCTGTCCAACGCCTTCCCGGAACTGACCAACGACGCCGGCCGCGGCGCGCGCTTCGACCTGTCGGCGGTGCCGCTGGAGGCCTCCGGCCTGGCGCCGAAGGAGATCTGGTGCAACGAGAGCCAGGAGCGCTACGTGCTGGCCATCGCGCCGGAATCGCTCGACGCCTTCCGCGCCTTCTGCGAGCGCGAGCGCTGCCCGTTCGCGGTGGTCGGCGTCGCCACCGAGGAGCGACGGCTGGTGGTCGATTTCGGCACGCACGGCCTGCCTGCGCCGTCCACCCACGCCACGCCGCTGCAGGCGGGGGCCGCCGAGGCGCAGGCCGGCGCGCCGGTCGACATGCCGATGGACGTGCTGCTGGGCAAGCCGCCCAAGATGCACCGCGACGTCGCCACCGTGGCCCGCCGCTTCCCGGCCCTCGACCTCGACGGCGTCACGCTGGAGCAGGCCGCCATCGCGGTGCTGTCGCACCCGACGGTCGCCTCCAAGCGCTTCCTGATCACCATCGGCGACCGCACCGTGGGCGGCCTGTCGCACCGCGACCAGATGGTCGGCCCGTGGCAGGTGCCGGTGGCCGACTGCGCGGTGACGCTGGCCGACTACGCGGGCTTCGCCGGCGAGGCGATGGCCCTGGGCGAGCGCACGCCGCTGGCGGTCATCGACGCGCCGGCCTCGGGCCGCATGGCGGTGGCCGAGGCGATCACCAACCTGCTGGCCGCGCCCATCGAACTGCCGCGCGTCAAGCTCTCGGCCAACTGGATGGCGGCCTGCGGCGAGCCGGGCGAGGACGCGGCGCTCTACGCCACCGTGCGGGCGGTCGGCATGGAGCTGTGCCCGGCGCTGGGCATCTCGATCCCGGTGGGCAAGGATTCGCTGTCGATGCGCACCCAGTGGACCGGCGACGACGGCGCGCAGAAGAAGGTGTCCTCGCCGGTCAGCCTGGTCGTCACCGCCTTCGCCAGCCTGGCGGACGTGCGCGGCACGCTCACCCCGCAGCTCGATGCGACCGAGCCCGACACCACGCTGGTGCTGGTGGACCTGGGCCGCGGCCGCAACCGCATGGGCGGATCGATCCTCGCGCAGACGCTGGAGCAGGTGGGCGACGCCGCCCCGGACCTGGACGACCCGCAGGACCTGGTCCGGCTGGTGGACGCGGTCAACGCGCTGCGCGCCCAGGGCCGCCTGCTGGCCTACCACGACCGCAGCGACGGCGGCCTGTTCGCGGCGGCCTGCGAGATGGCCTTCGCCGGGCACGTGGGCGTGTCGCTCAACGTGGACATGCTGGTCACCGAGGGCGACGGCATCAGCGACAGCCGGGCCGAGTACGGCGACGCCAAGAACTGGGCGCAGCAGATCTCCGCGCGCCGCGAGGAACTCACCCTCAAGGCGCTCTTCAGCGAGGAGCTGGGCGTGCTGCTGCAGGTGCGCACCGCCGAGCGCAACGCGGTGATGCAGACCCTGCGCGAGTTCGGCCTGTCGAAGCACAGCCACTTCGTCGGCAAGACCCGGCCCGCCGCCTCGACCATCGACGCCGGCAAGGGCCGCATCGAGGTCTGGCGCGACACCAAGGCCGTGTTCGGCGCGACGCTGCAGGACCTGCACCAGGTCTGGGACGCGATCAGCTGGAAGATCTGCCAGCAGCGCGACAACCCCGCGGGCGCCGACGAGGAGCATGCCGCCGCCGGCGCGCCGGACGATCCCGGCCTGCAGGTGCTGCCGTCGTTCGACCCGGCGGAGAACGTCGCCGCGCCGTTCCTGAACCTGGCGCGGCCGAAGGTCGCGATCCTGCGCGAGCAGGGCGTCAACTCGCACGTCGAGATGGCCTACGCCTTCGCCGAGGCCGGCTTCGAGCCGCTCGACGTTCACATGACCGACCTCCAGACCGGTCGCGCCCGGCTGCAGGACGTGCAGGGCGTGGTCGCCTGCGGCGGCTTCAGCTACGGCGACACGCTGGGCGCGGGCATCGGCTGGGCGCGCAGCATCACCTTCAACCCGGTGCTGGCCGCGCAGTTCCAGGCCTTCTTCGCCCGCACCGACACCTTCGGGCTGGGCGTGTGCAACGGCTGCCAGATGTTCGCCGAGCTGGCCGACATCATCCCGGGCGCCGGGGCGTGGCCGCGCTTCACCACCAACCGCAGCGAGCGCTTCGAGGCGCGGCTGTCGCAGGTCGAGGTGCTGGAATCGCCCAGCATCTTCCTGCAGGGCATGGCGGGCAGCCGCCTGCCGATCGCGGTGTCGCACGGGGAGGGCTTCGCCAACTTCGCGGCGCGCGGCGACGCCTCGGCCGCCCTCGCGGCGATGCGCTTCCTGGACCACCGCGGCCAGCCGACCGAGGCCTACCCGTTCAACCCGAACGGCAGCCCCGGCGGCCTGACCGCGGTCACCACGCCCGACGGCCGCTTCACCGCGATGATGCCGCACCCCGAGCGGGTGTTCCGCAACATCCAGATGAGCTGGACCAGCGGCGATCCGTCGGCGCACAGCCCCTGGCTGCGCCTCTGGCAGAACGCCCGCCGCTGGGTGGGTTGAGGCCCGTGCCGGGCGCCGCCGTGCCGCCGTCGCCGGTCGTCCCGCCGGCGCCCGCCGCGCGGCTGACAAACCTGGACGCCTGGCGCGGCGCGGCGGTGCTGTGGATGACCGCCTTCCACTTCTGCTTCGACCTGGACCACGCCGGCTTCCTGCGCCAGGATTTCCACGGCGATCCGTTCTGGACGGTGCAGCGCACCGCCATCGTCGGCCTGTTCCTGCTGTGCGCCGGCATGGGCCAGGCGGTCGCCCATGCGCAGGGCCTGGGCTGGCCGCGATTCGGGCGGCGCTGGGTCCGGATCGCGGGCGCCGCGCTGCTGGTGACGGCCGGCTCGTGGTGGATGTTCCCGCGCAGCTTCATCTATTTCGGCGTGCTCCACGGGCTGGCGGTGATGCTGGTGGTGGCGCGGCTGACCGCCGGGGCCGGGCGCTGGCTGGGGCCCCTGGGCGCGGCGGCCATCGCCTCGCCGTGGATCGCGGCGGCCCTGCTGGAGGGCTCGGCCTGGGCGCCGGCCTTCGACGGCCGGGCGCTGAACTGGCTCGGCTGGGTGACCCGCAAGCCCTTCACCGAGGACTACGTGCCGGTCTTCCCCTGGCTGGGCGTGGTGTGGTGGGGCATGGCGCTGGGGCAGGCGCTGATGCGCCGGCACCCCGGCCGGCTGCGCGGGCCGGCGCGGCCGGGTCGCGTGCGGCGCGCGCTGGCCTGGCTCGGACGCTGGAGCCTGCCGTGGTACCTGCTGCACCAGCCGGTGCTCATCGGCCTGGTGTCCCTCGCGGCCCTGGCGCGCTGAGTTCTTCTTCGACCCACCGTTTCCTGAAAGACCTCCGATGACCGCCCGACCGCCGCTGCCGCCCTTCACCCCCGACACCGCCGCGCAGAAGGTGCGCCTGGCGGAGGACGCCTGGAATTCCCGCGACCCCGACCGGGTGGTGCTGGCGTACACGGAGGACACCGTCTGGCGCAACCGCGCGGAGTTCGTCCACGGGCGCGCGCAGGCCCGGGCATTCCTGCAGCGCAAGTGGGCGCGCGAACTGGACTACCGGCTGGTCAAGGAGCTGTGGGCCTGCGCCGGCGACCGCATCGCCGTGCGCTTCGCCTACGAATGGCACGACGACTCCGGCCAGTGGTTCCGCAGCTACGGCAACGAGAACTGGGCGTTCGATGCCGACGGGCTGATGCGCCACCGCTTCGCCAGCATCAACGACCTGCCGATCGCGCCCGAGGCGCGCCGGTTCCGCTGGCCCCTCGGCCGTCGGCCGGACGACACGCCGAGCCTGGGCGAACTGGGGCTGTAGGCCCCGCCGCAGGACCCGCGCAGCGCCTTGCGCGCATGCGGCGAATGCCCCGGTCGTTCCCCGGGCCTTCCGGGTCTTCGAGGCATCGGCGTGTTCAAATAAGAATCTTTATCATTTGAAGGGATTCCTTCGCGCCGGTCCGTCTGCGATCATCGGCGCGTGAGTCCTGTCCGTGTCGAGCCGACATCCGTTTCCGGGAGCCCCTCATGAATGTCCTGACCGCCCGCCGCAAGCATGCCGCCCGGGCGCAGCGTCCGCGGGCGTTGCACCACCATGCGAACGATGCCGGACCCGCTCCCGGCGCGACGCTGTCGGCGGTGCCGTCCACGCTGCGCATCCCGCTGGCGGCGCGGGCGTTCGGCGACACGATGTTCCCCCAGGTCGCGGTGCACGACGCGCACGCCGCCCGGGTGCTGGCAGCGCTGGGGGACGACGGCAGCCGCTGGCTGCGCGACCGGGCCAGCCTGTACGGCGTGCTGGCGCGGACGCGGCGCTTCCGGCAGCTGGCGCGGGACTTCCTGGCGCACCATCCCGGCGGGCACGCGGTCAACCTGGGCTGCGGGCTGTCGCACTACTTCCAATGGCTGGACGACGGCAAGGCCCGCTTCACCGACGCCGACCTGCCGGAAGTCCTGGCGCTGCGCCGGGGTTTGCTGCCGGCGCCGACCGCCCGCCATGCGGTGCGTCCGCTGGACCTGCGCGACCCGGGCTGGTGGGATGCGCTGGGCCTGCCGGCGCGCCGCGACGGCGAGCCGGTGTTCCTCTTCATCGAGGGCGTGCTCATGTACCTGCGGCCGGAGCAGGTCGCCCGCGTGCTGGCCACCTTCGGCGAGCGCGCGCCGGCCGGCTCCGCGCTGGTGTTCGATGCCCTGTGCTGGCTGGCCGCCGGGCGCGCCGACCGGCATGCGCTGGTGCGGCAGACCGAGGCGCAGTTCCGCTGGGGCCCGCGCCGGCCGGCCGACCTGACCGCGCCGCATCCGCGCCTGCGGCTGGAATCCACCTACCAGGTGATGGAAGGCTACGGCCTGCCGTACGCGGTGATGGGGCCGTGCTTCCGGCAGATGATGGGCATTCCCTTCTATGCGATGTACCTGCTGAGGGCCGCGCCATGAGGTGCCTGCCGCCTTCGGCCGACGCGCCCTCGTCGGGCAGCCTGCCCGGCCTGCCCGACGACCGGGAGACGTTGGTGCTGATGCGCGCCTACGCCGCGGTGCAGGACCGGTGCAGCCGGCTGGCGGCCGAGCAGGCGCGGGAGATCGCCCAGTTGCAGGCGACCGTGATGCGCCTGCGCGGCGCCGTGGTGCTGCGCGACACCGCGCTGGGCCTGGCGCGCGAGGAACTCGCCGCGCTGCGGGCCCTGCGGCCCGACCAGGCGCGGCAGGCCGATCTGGCGCGCCGGGTGGAGCGCCAGCGGGAGCGCATCGAACACCTCGAACGCGCCTGCCGCCAGCTGCGCCCGGCGCCCCCGCCGTCGGCTGCGCCGGTGCGGCCGCCCGCGCCCGGCCTGCGGCCCGAGACGGTGCTGTGCCTGGACCCGTCGGACCTGGACCGCATCGGCCAGGCGGCACCGGCCGGGGCGTGCGGCGGGGAGGCCGCCGATACCGATCTCGCGGCGCTGGAGGCCAGCCTGGTCGCCGCCGACCTGGTCATCTGCCAGACCGGCTGCGCCAGCCACGGCGCCTACTGGCGGGTGCAGGACCACTGCCGGCGCACCGGCAAGCCCTGCGTGCTGGTGGACCGGCCCGATGCGCTGGATGCGGTGGTGCGCATCCACCGTCCCGCGCCCCGCGCGTCGGCCGCCGCGAACGGCGGCACGGCGATGCCGGCGCCCGCCGGGCGCTGACGCCGTCCTCCGGCGGCGCACCGGTCCCCAACGAAAACGCGGCCCGGAGGCCGCGTCGTCATGGGGGCGGGAGCCGCAGGACGGCCCGCCGATCCGCCGCGTCACGGCAGGCCGGGCCTCACTCGATCCTGGCCTTGGCGCGCAGTTCTTCCTGGTACTTCGCCAGTTGCTGCTGCTGCAGCTGCTGCACGATCTGCGGCTTGACTTCCTCGAACTTCGGCAGCTGGGCCTGGCGCTCGTCGTCCAGGCGGATGACGTGGTAGCCGAACTGGCTCTTGACCGGGGCGTCGGTGGTCTGGCCCTTCTTGAGCTTGATCAGCGCCTCGGTGAATTCCTGGACGTAGTTGCTCGGGTTGGCCCAGTCGAGGTCGCCGCCGTTGGCGCCCGATCCCGGGTCCTTGGATTCCTTCTTGGCGATGTCCTCGAACTTCGCGCCCTTCTTCAGCCGGGCGATGATGTCCTTGGCCTGCGCCTCGGTCTCGACCAGGATGTGGCGCGCCTTGTATTCCTTGCCGCCGTTGGCCGACGCGAACTTGTCGTACTCGGCCTTGGCCATCGCGTCGGTCACCGGATGGGTCTTCTGGTAGTTGGCGAACAGGTCGCGGATCAGCACCGTCTGGCGGGCCAGCTCCATCTGGGCCTTGTAGTCGTCGGTGGCGTCGAGGCCGGCCTTCTGGGCTTCCTGCAGGAAGATCTCGCGGGCGATGACTTCTTCCTTGATCTGGGATTCGATCTCGGGCGTGATCGGGCGGCCCGACTTGGCCAACTGCTGCGACAGCACGTCGATCCGGCTCTTCGGAACGGGCTTGCCGTTGACGATGGCGATGTTCTGCGCGAAGGCAGGCAGCGCCAGGGTGGTCGCGAGCACGGCGGCGGCGAGGGTGCGGATGCACGGATGCTTCATGTTGGTCCTTGTCCTATGGGACGAGTGAGGTGTCAGGGGGAGAGGGGAGGCGGCCCGGGCCGGGCCGGGGTCTGCAGGATCCGGAGCGGCGAGAGTCGCCCCCGCGCCTCGGAAACTCAGAGGATATCGATCGCGATCGCGTGCACGCCCCGGTCGATGAAAGGCCTCAAGGCATCATACACAAGGCGATGGCGCGCCACGCGGGTCTTCCCGTCGAAGGCCGGGGCCGCGATCCGCACCCGGAAATGGGTGCCGGACCCGGTGCCGTTGGCGCCCGCGTGGCCGGCGTGGGCGGCGCTTTCGTCGAGCACTTCCAGCCGGGTCGGCCGCAGCGCGCGGGCCAGTTCGGCCTGCATCGCCTGCGCGGTGATCTCCAGGTCCGCCGCGCTCATCGGCCGCTTTCCCGGTCGGCCGGCGCGACGGCGTCGTCTTCCTGGAGGTAGCGGCCCATCCACAGCACCTGACCGACGATGAAGACCGCCATCAGGCCGAGCCCGCCGAAGAGCTTGAAGCTGACCCAGGTGTCCAGGTCGAAGCGGTAGGCCACCCAGAGGTTGAGCAGGCCCATGCCGGCGAAGAAGGCCGCCCAGGCCCAGTTCAGCGTGTCCCAGACGCGGTCGGGCAGCCGCATCTGGGCGCCCATCATCTGGCGGATGAAGTTGCGGCGGAAGACCAGCCGGCCGACCACCAGCGCGCCGCCCATCAGCCAGTAGAGCGCGGTCGGCTTCCACTTGATGAAGGTGTCGTTGTGCGAGATCAGCGTGGCGCCGCCGAAGACCACGATCACGCCCAGGCTCAGCCACTGCATCGGCTCGATCCTGCCGGTCGAGTAGCGCACCCAGGCGATCTGCGCGACGGACGCCACGATCGCCACGCCGGTGGCGACGTAGATGCCCCAGACCTTGAACGCGCCGAAGAACAGCAGGATGGGGAAGAAGTCGAGCAGCAGTTTCATGCGGAGCGAGGGTCGGGCGACGACGGGCGTGACGGGGAAGGGGGCGGCCGGCGCGGGCGCCGCGTCATTCCTGCGGCTGGAAGTCCAGGGACGCGGAATTCATGCAGTAGCGCAGGCCGGTCGGCGCCGGGCCGTCGGGGAAGACATGGCCCAGGTGCGCCCCGCATTGTGCACACACCGTCTCGGTGCGGACCATGCCGTGGCTGCGGTCGACGATGTCGCGGATCGCGCCCGGCACCGCCTCCGAGAAGCTCGGCCAGCCGCAGCCGGCGTCGAACTTGGTGTTGGCGTCGAACAGCGTGTTGCCGCAGCAGATGCAGTGGTAGCTGCCGTCGGCCCAGACGGCGTTGTACTTGCCGGTGAAAGGGCGTTCGGTCGCGGCGCGGCGGGTGACCTGGAAGGCGCCGGGCTCGGCGCCCTTCTCGGCCAGCACGGCCTGCCATTCGGCATCGGTCTTCTGGACGGGGGCGGAGGAGGAGGTCGGATCGGTCATGAGGAGCAGCTGATTTCGATGGAGGAAGCCCATTCGGGCGGGAGCGCGGCGTAGGCCTCGCGGCCGGGATGTTCGTCATATGGGGACTGCAGCAATGCGAGCAAGTCCCGCGTTTCGCCGAAGTCCTTGTCCTGCGCGGCCTCGATCGCCTGCTGGCCCAGGTGGTTGCGCAGCACGAACTTCGGGTTGGTCCGGAGCATCGAATCGCCCGCCAGCCGGCGTCCTTCCTGGGGCAGGCGCTCCCAATACGAGAGCAGCCACAAATCGAAGGACGGCCGGTCCAGGAACAGGTCGCGCACCGGCGCCAGCGCGTCGCCGGCCACGTGGCGGCTCAGGGCGCGCCAGAACGCGGTGTAGTCGACCCGGTTGGCGGCCAGCAGGCGCAGCAGGGTTTCGAGCAGGGCGGTGTCGCTTTCCCGCGCGTCGGGCAGGCCGAGCTTGGCGCGCATCCGGGCCATGAACTCCTCGGGGAAGCGGGCCTTGTACGGCTCCAGCGCGGCCATGGTGAGCGTCTCGTCGCCGATCAGCGGGTGCAGCGCCTGCGCCAGGCAGAACAGGTTCCAGTAGGCGATGTTGGGCTGCTGGCCGAAGGCGTAGCGGCCCTGGGTGTCGCTGTGGTTGCAAATGTGGCCCGGGTCGAAGGCGTCGAGGAACTGGAACGGCCCGTAGTCGATGGTCAGGCCCAGCAGGCTCATGTTGTCGGTGTTCATCACGCCGTGGCAGAAGCCCGCCGCCTGCCAGTGCGCCAGCAGCGCCGCGGTGCGGTCGCCCACGGCCTGCAGCAGCGCCGCGTACGGGCCGCCGGGCGTGGCGTCCGATGCGCGGCAGGCGGGGTAGTAGCGGTCGATGGCGTAGTCGGCGAGGGCGCGCAGCTCGTCGAACCGCTCGCGCGACGCGAAATGCTCGAAATGCCCGAAGCGCAGGAAGCTCGGCGCCACCCGGGTCACCACCGCCGCGGTCTCGGTCGTCTCGCGCCGCACCGGCAGGTCGGAGCCGACGACGCACAGCGCCCGGGTGGTGGGGACGCCCAGGCCGTGCATCGCCTCGCTGCAGAGGAACTCGCGGATGCTCGACCGCAGCACCGCCCGGCCGTCGCCCATGCGCGAGTAGGGCGTCGGGCCGGCGCCCTTCAGCTGCACCTCCCAGCCGGTGTCGGTCTCGCCCAGCAGCAGCGCCCGGCCGTCGCCGAGCTGCCCGGCCCAGACCCCGAACTGGTGGCCGCTGTAGACGGTGGCGAGCGGATCGGCGCCATCCGGCACCCGGTTGCCGGAGAACACCTCCAGCCCCTGCGGCGAGCCGACCGCGGCCGCGTCCAGGCCCAGCAGCCGCGCCACCGGCTCGCTGGCGGCGACCAGGTAGGGCGCCGGCACCGGCCGGCCCTGCAGCCGGGTGTGGAAGGCCGGGCCCAGCGCCGCGATGCCGGGCTGCCAGCGCAGGCCGAGACCGCGGTCGGCCTGCGCGTCTACCGCACCGGACGCGGGTGCGGAAGCGTCGGAAGGCATGCCGGCGGAGAAGGGCGCGGAAGAAGACGAGGGTTCCAGGGTCATCGGGCCATTCTGCGGCAGATGGGAGACGGCTGTCGGCTCAGGGACATGGCCCGGGCGGACCCGTCCGCGCATGCTCCTAGAATGAACCGCTCCGGCGCAGGCAGGGCCCGGGACCGGCGCGCAGGACGCCCGGCACACGACACACGCAGCACGACGAGGACGATCAGCACCATGACGGTTCACTACGCTTTGCAGGGCGACATCGCCATCTGCACCCTGGACAACCCGCCGGTCAACGGCCTGGGGCAAGGCATCCGCGCCGGCATCTGCGACGCCATCGCCCGCGCCAACGCCGACCCGGCGGTGCGCGCCATCGTGATCGCCGGCGCCGGCAAGGCCTTCTGCGGCGGCGCCGACATCAAGGAATTCGGCACGCCCGCCTTCGGCGCCGCGCCCGACCTGTTCGTGACGCTGGACCAGGTCGAGGGCTCGGCCAAGCCGGTCGTCGCCGCGCTGCACAGCGTGTGCATGGGCGGCGGCCTGGAACTGGCCCTGGCGGCGCACTACCGCATCGTCGCGCCCGGCACCGCCATCGCCTTCCCGGAGATCAAGCTCGGCCTCTTCCCCGGCGCGGGCGGCACCCAGCGCCTGCCGCGGGTGCTCGGCGTGCAGAAGGCGCTCGACATGATCCTCAAGGGCGACACCCATAAGGCCGAGGACCTGTTCGCGCTGCCGGAGCAGAAGCTCTTCGACCGGCTCGCCGCCTCGCCCGCCACGCTGGCCGACGAAGCCCTGGCCTTCGCCCGCGAGGCGGCCGATCGCCATGCCGGCGGCACCCCGCCGCCGAAGATCTCCGACCTGCCGTGCGCCCATCCGCAGGGCGCGGCCTTCTTCGAGCTGGCCCGCGCGGCGGTCAAGGAGAAGGGCGGCCGCGTCCAGGCGCCGTTCCTGGCGATCGACGCGGTGCAGGCCGCGACCGAGAAGCCCTTCGCCGAGAGCCTGCGCTTCGAGCGCGAGACCTTCGTCCGGCAGCTCGACGCGCCCGAGGCGGTCGCGCTGCGCCATGTCTTCGTCGCCGAGCGCTCGGCCTCGAAGATCCCGGACGTCCCCGCCGATACTCCGCTGCGCGCTATCGAAAAGGTAGCGATCATCGGCGCCGGCACCATGGGCGGCGGCATCGCCATGGCCTTCCTGGACGCCGGCTTCCCGGTGCGGATCCTGGAGACGAAGCAGGACGCGCTCGACCGCGGCACCGCCACCATCCGCAAGAACTACGAGGCCCAGGCCAAGAAGGGCAAGCTGGCGCAGGCCGAGCTCGATGCCCGGATGGGCCGCCTGTCCACCACGCTCGACTACGGCGACCTGGCCGATGCCGACCTGATCGTCGAGGCGGTCTTCGAGGAGATCGGCGTCAAGGAGGCCGTCTTCCGCCGGCTCGACGCGGTGGCCAGGCCCGGCGCGATCCTGGCCTCGAACACCTCCACGCTCGACATCGACCGCATCGCCGAATTCACCGCGCGGCCGCAGGACGTGCTGGGCCTGCACTTCTTCAGCCCGGCCAACGTGATGAAGCTGCTGGAGGTGGTGCGCGGCGAGAAGACCGCCAAGGACGTGCTCGCGACCGCGATGGCGCTGGCCAAGCGGCTGCGCAAGACCGCGGTGGTTTCGGGCGTGTGCGACGGCTTCATCGGCAACCGCATGGTCGGCCCCTACGCCCGGCAGGCGATGCGCCTGGTGGACGAGGGCGCCACGCCGCAGCAGATCGACCGGGCGATGGAGAAGTTCGGCTTCGCGATGGGGCCGTTCCGCATGTTCGACCTCTCGGGCAACGACATCTGGTGGTCGATCCGCCAGCGCCAGGAGGCGGCCGACCCGTCGCTGGCGAAGCACGCGGTGGCCGACAAGCTCCACGAACTCGGCCGCCACGGCCAGAAGACCGGCGGCGGCTGGTACGACTACAAGCCCGGCCAGCGCGACGCGCTGCCGAGCCAGGCGGTGGAGGACCTGGTCCAGGCCGAACGCCGGGCGCGCGGCATCGAGCCGCGCGGCATCGGCGACGAGGAGATCGTCGAGCGCCTGGTCTACGCCCTGGTCAACGAAGGCGCGCGCATCCTGGAGGAGGGCATCGCCGCCCGCGCCAGCGACATCGACATCGTCTACCTGACCGGCTACGGCTTCCCGCAATGGCGCGGCGGCCCGATGCACTACGCCCAGCAGGTCGGGCTGGCGACGGTGGCGCAGGCGATGCGGCGCTTCGCCGCCAACCCGCAGGACGACGCGGCGGCCTGGACGCCCGCGCCGCTGCTGGCCGCCCGCGCCGCCGACGGCGGCCGCTTCGACTGAGCGCAAGGCCCGCGGTCCTTGAACTACCTGGTCTACGTGGCGCACGGCGCCGATTGCTTCTGCGACGAGGCGGCCTACTCGATGCTGTCCTTCTGGCGCCGGCACGGCGAGTCGCTGGCCACGGTACTGGTCGCGACCGACCGGCCGGAGTATTTCGGGCGTCTGCTGGGCGCCGACGCGCCGGTGCGCTACGTCCGGCTGGAGGCGCCCCGGCTGGCCGCCTGGCGCGGGCCGGACGGCTACGTCCACCGCATCAAGCCGCTGGCCTTCGCGCATGCGGCCGCGCAGGTGGCGCCGCAGGACGGCGGCGCCGGCGATGCCTTCCTGTTCGCCGATTCCGACACCGTGTTCGGTGCTGACCTGGCGCCGGTCTTCGACGCCATCGTCCGCGAGGACGCGGTGTGGCTGCACGCCCTCGAAGGCACCATCGCATCCAACCGGCGCCTCACCCGCTCGCAGGCCAAGCTCCACCGCGCCGCCCGCCGCCATGCCTTCGCGGTGGACGGCACGCCGTGGATGTTGCCGCCCGACCTGCCGCTGTGGAATTCCGGCGTCATCGGCGTGCGCGGCGACCGGCTGCCGGGGCTGATGCGGGCCACCGTCGCCGCCATCGACGCCATCCGGCCGGTGCTGGCGATCCACACCGTGGAGCAGATCGCGCTGTCGGCGGTGCTGGCCCGGCGCGGCATGCCGGTGCGGGCGCTGGAGCAGGCGGTCTTGCACTACTACCATTTCAAGGAATTCCGCGACGACCTGGCGTGCTTCTTCGCCAGGCTGGCCGGCCGCAGCCGCGCCGACAAGCAGGCCCGGATCGACGCCATCGCGCCCGGGGTGCGCGGCGCGCCGAAATTCGCTTTCGCCGCGCGGCCCAAGTGGTGGCGCCAGATCCGCAAGCACCTGGACCCGCGCCGGCGCGGCTGGACGGCGCTGCCGTTTCCGGACCTGGATGCCGGTCCGGCGGAGGCCGCCGCCGGCGCCGACGGCACGAAGCCGTGAACCACCGGGGGCGGCTCCGGCTTCCATCGCCCCGCCCGCCCCGTCTGCCTTCCTCTTTCCACCCTCGCCCGACCTGCCCATGTATTCGACCGAATTCTTCCGCCGCCTCCACAACCTGATCTGGTTGCTGATCTTCGTCGGCATCGCCGTCGTCAGCGTCGGCTTCGCCGTGCGCGACGCCGCAGCGAACGCCTTCCCGTTCCTGGTGGGCGCAGGCGCGCTGATGGTGGCGGCGGGCGCGGTGCTGATCTACCTGCGTTCGCGCATGCCGCCCACGCCGCCCGACGGGTCCGAGCCGCGCCCGGCGCGCGACGGCGGCCGCTGATCCCGCCCGCCCTGCCGTCCGTCCTCCCGATCCACCGATCTCCACCACCGCCGCATTTCGCCGCACTCCGCCGCATCGCCATGAACTTCCATGCCATCCCCTTCGCCGTCCATATGGGCTTCACCCTCGAACGCTTCGAGAACGGAGAGTCCGAGCTGCACTACGCGCCGAAACCGGAGCACCACAACTCCTTCGACGTGGTCCACGGCGGCGCATCGATGACGCTGCTCGATATCGCGCTCGCCACCGCGGCGCGCAGCGTGCAGCCCGGCTCGGGCGTGGTCACCATCGAGATGAAGACGACCTTCATGCAGGCCGCCCGCGGACCGCTGGTGGCGCGCGGCAAGCTGCTGCACCGCACCACCACGATGGCTTTCTGCGAAGCGACCCTGCACGACGCCGAGAACCGGCTCTGCGCCCATGCCACCGGCACCTTCAAGTACATGCCCCGGCTGCCCGCGGGCGACCGCGACGTGCACGAACTGCGCACCACCGGCTGAACCCGCCGGCGGGCCGGCGTCTGAGCGTCTGAAACACCCGGCGACAGGACCCGGCCGGATCGCGCCGACGATTCCCTGGCCGAGGAGCACCACCCATGACCCTGCCCATCCTGCACCACTACCCGGAGTCGCCGTTTTCCGAGAAGGTCCGCCGCATCCTGGCCTTCAAGCAGATCCCCTGGCGTTCGGTCCGCATCCCGCGCATCGCGCCCAAGCCCGACCTGACCGCGCTGACCGGCGGCTACCGGCGCACGCCGGTGCTGCAGATGGGCGCCGACATCTATTGCGATACCGCGCTGATCTGCGACGTGCTGGAGCACCTGCAGCCCGAGCCGACGCTCTATCCCGAGCCGGAAAAAGGCATCGCCCGCGTGCTGGCGCAGTGGGCCGACGGCACCCTGTTCTGGGCCGCCATGGCCTGGAACCTGCAGCCGGCGTCGGCGGCGCGCATGTTCGCCGACGCGCCGCCCGGCGCGGCCAAGGCCTTCGCCGAGGACCGCGCGCAGATGGGCGCCGGCAACATGGCGCGGCTGCGCCCGGCCGATGCCGCCGCGGCGTACCGGTCCTACCTGCGCCGGCTGTCCGACATGCTCGACGACCGGCCCTTCCTGTTGGGCGAGGTGCCGTGCATCGCCGACTTCGCCGCCTACCACCCGCTCTGGTACACCCGCGAGCGCGCATCGTCGGTGGCGCACATCCTGGAGATCGTGCCGGCGGTCGGCGAATGGCTGGACCGCGTCGCCGCGCTGCCCGGGGTGCCGTCCGAGGCCCTGAGCGCCGACAAGGCCCTCGCGATCGCGGCGGACGCCTCGCCGCTGCCGCTCGCGGAGGAGCTGTTCCAGGACGACCACGGCATCCCGCTGGGCAGCCCGGTCACCGTGGCGGCGGAAAGCTTCGGCACCGAGCCGACCGCCGGCGAACTGGTGTCCGCGACCCGGATGCACATCACGCTGCGCCGCACCGATCCCCGCCTCGGCGCGCTGCATGTGCACTTCCCGCGCATCGGCTACGTGCTGCGGCGCGCGGACGGGGAATAGCCGGCGCGGGCCCGTTCCCTGCGGTCACGCCGACGCCGGAAAAATCACCGGCGCCTGGCCGGCGCGCCAGGGCGGGTGTTTGCCCATCACCGCCGCCAGCCGGGGCGACGCCTCCCAGCCGGCCAGCCAGGACTGCAGCCGCGGCCAGGGCCGCGCGGCGAACCAGGCGGCATCGACATGGGCGAACTGCCGCACGAACGGCGCGACCGCCATGTCGGCCAACGCGGGCGCATCGCCGGCCAGCCACGCGGTCCGATGCAACCGGAATTCCAGTCCCTCCAGAAACGCGCATGCCGCCTGCCGGTGCCATTCTGCGGACTGCGCCCCGGCATGGCGGCCGGGATATTTGGTGCGGTCCAGGTGGTGCTTGAAATCGCCGTCGCAGGCCGCGACGAGCGCCAGCATGGATTCCAGCGGTTCGCCGTTGCCGTGGCGGTGCAGCCAGTCGCCCGGGTCGTGGCACCGGAGCGCCCACAGCATGATGTCCAGGCTCTGGTCCAGGACCGTGCCTTCGGGCAGCGCCAGCACCGGCACCGTGCCTTTCGGGGATGCGGCCAACAGTTCGGCCGGCTTGTCGCGCAGCACCACTTCGCGCAGTTCGCACCGGATGCCGGCCTCCCGCAGCGCCAGCCGCGCCCGCATCGCGTACGGGCAGCGGCGGAACGAGTACAGGACGGGCACGGCAGGCGCGCAGGGCTGGGCGGCGGGGATCATGGAGCGTCCCGTCCCGCTGCGGGCGGGTCTTCCGCCGGGTCTTGCGGCGGCCGGTCCAGCCGTGCGCCGACATGCGCCCGGCCTTCGCGCGCGGCGCGCTCCATCTGGCGCTGCCGCTCGGCCAGCGCGGCCTGGCGCTCCGGCGACGACTGCCCATGGCAATGCACGCAGGCCACGCCGGGGCGGTGCAGGGGCGATTGCAGATCCTCGGGCGACAGCGGCAGCCGGCAGGCGCGGCACAGCCGGTGCGGCCCGGGCATCAGGCCGTGGCCGACCGACACCCGCTCGTCGAACACGAAGCATTCGCCGCGCCAGCGGCTCTCTTCCGGCGGAACCGCTTCCAGGTAGGCCAGGATGCCGCCGTCGAGGTGGTAGACCTGCTCCACGCCCTGCCGGCGCAGCAGCGCGGTGGATTTCTCACAGCGGATGCCGCCGGTGCAGAACAT
>JAKOND010000185.1 GCA_022702125.1 Burkholderiaceae bacterium | reverse complement strand
GATCAGGGTGAACACGATCACCTCCTTGTACGCGCTGGCCCAGAACGAGCCGAAGCTCTCCAGCAGGCCGACCAGCACCGCGCCGGCCAGCGCCAGCGGGTAGCTCGCCAGGCCGCCGATGATGGCGGCGACGAAGCCCTTGAGGCCGATCAGGAAGCCGGTCTCGTAGTAGATGGTGGTCAGCGGCCCGATCAGCAGCCCGCTGACGCAGCCGATGCCCGCCGCCAGCGCGAAGCTCAGGTCGCCCGACAGCTCGGTCGGGATGCCCATCAGCCGCGCGCCGACCCGGTTCATCGCGGTGGCGCGCAGCGCCTTGCCGATGATCGACTTCTCGAACAGCAGGTTGAGCAGCAGCACCAGCGCGGCGGTGGTGCCCAGCACCACCAGCGTCTGGCCGCCCACGGGGATGCCGCCCAGGTCGAAGCGCGCCTCCGAGAAGGCCGGCGTGCGCGAGCCCTCGGCGCCGAAGAAGTAGAGGCCCAGCCCCACCAGCACCCCGTGCAGCGCCACCGAGACGATCAGCAGCAGCAGCACGCTCGCCTGCGCCAGCGGCCGGTAGGCCAGCCGGTAGAGCAGCGGCCCGAGCGGCACCACCAGCGCCAGCGTGGCCAGCACCTGTCCGGCCAGCCCGGCGGGCTTCCAGGCGAGCGTCAGCAGCGCCGCCGCGGCCGGCAGCGCCACCGCCCAGACCAGCGTGGACGCCCAGTCCACCGCCGCGCCGCGCCGGTGCCGCCAGGCCTCGACCGCGAGCGTGGCCAGCGCCAGCGCCAGCAGCAGCGGCAGCAGCGCCGGCCCGCGCCCGGCCTGCATGCCGGCGAGCGTCAGCGCGCCGAAGGCCACGAATTCGCCCTGGGGGATGAAGATCACCCGGGTCACGGAGAACACCAGCACCAGGGCCAGCGCCATCAGCGCGTAGATCGCGCCGTTGACGATGCCGTCCTGGGCCAGGAGCAAGGCTATCTGGAGGTCCATGCCGCCTTTCGGGGAAGAGATTCGGGTTGTCTGCGGACCGGCCGGCGCGCGCGGAGCCGGCCCGTCGCCGCCGGCGGCCTGCGCTCCAGGAAGCGATGGGGCCGTCAGAAGGTGCGCACGGACCCGGCGCGCCGTCTCAGGGCTGGTACTTCCAGCCGCCGTTCTCGATCTTGACCATCACCCGCGCGCGGTCGTCGAAGCCCAGGTGGTTGGCGGGCGTCATGTTGAACACGCCGTGCGCGCCGGCCAGGTCCTGGGTGGACTCGATCGCGTCGCGCAGCGCGCTGCGGAACTCGGGCGTGCCGGGCTTGGCCTTGGTCGCCAGCGCCTTCGGGATCGCGTTGGTCAGCAGCAGGCCGGCGTCCCAGGCGTGCGCGCCGAAGGTCGAGACCGAGCCCTTGCCGTGCGCGCCCTCGTAGCGCTCGATGTAGGTCAGCGCGGACTTCTTGACCGGGTTGGCGTCGGGCAGCTGCGCCGCCACCAGCACCGGGCCGGCGGGCAGGAAGGTGCCCTCCACGTCCTTGCCGCCCACGCGCAGGAAGTCGCCGTTGGCCACGCCGTGGGTCTGGTAGTACCGGCCGGCGTAGCCGCGCTCCTTGAGCGCGCGCTGCGGCAGCGCCGCCGGCGTGCCCGATCCGCCGATCAGCACCGCGTCGGGCTTGGCCGAGACGATCTTGAGCACCTGCCCGGTGACGGACGTGTCGGTGCGTCCGAACTTCTCGTTGGCCAGGATCTTGATGCCCTTGGCCTCGGCCGCCTTGGCGAACTCCTGGTACCAGCCCTCGCCGTACGCGTCCGAGAAGCCGATGTAGGCCGCCGTCTTCACACCCGCCCTGGCCATGTGCTCGGCGATGGCGCCGGCCATCAGGCTGTCGTTCTGCGGCGTCTTGAAGACCCATTTGCGCTTGTCGTCCATCGGCTCGACGATGCGGGCGCTGGCGGCCATCGAGATCATCGGCGTCTTCGACTCGGCCGCCACGTCGATCATGGCCAGCGAGTTCGGGGTGACGGTCGAGCCGATCACCACGTCCACCTTGTTCTCCGAGACCAGCTTGCGGATGTTGGTGACCGCGGCGGTGGTGTCCGAGGCGTCGTCGAGCACGATGTAGTGGATCTTCTCGCCGCCGATGGCGGCGGGCATCAGCGCGATGGTGTTCTTCTCGGGGATGCCGAGCGAGGCGGCGGGGCCGGTGGCCGACAGCGTCACGCCGACGTTGATGTCGGCCTGGGCGGCGGCGCAGGCCAGGGCGGCCGCGGCGGCCAGGGCGAGGCGCCCGAAGGCGTGGGGAAGGTTCATGGTGCGGTCTCCTGGAGGATTCTGGTGCGGTGCGCCGCGTCGGGCGAATTCACTAAACGGTACGTTATTTCCTAATGGATCGTCCACGGTGGAATCCCGGGTCCGGGGCGCCGGCGGGCCGCGCGCCCCTACCGCTCGTCGAAGGACACGGTGACCTCCGGCGTCAGCGGCACCGCCTGGCAGGTCAGCACGAAGCCCCGCGCCAGCTCGCCTGGCTCCAGCGCGAAATTGCGCGCCATGCGCACCTCGCCCGCCGTCACCCGCGCGCGGCAGGTGGCGCAGACGCCCGACTTGCAGGAGTACGGCACCTCCAGCCCGGCGCGCGCCGCGGCGTCGAGGATGTTGCCGTCCGACGCCGCGAAGTCGATGCGCCGGGCGATGCCGTCGCGCAGCACCGTGACCCGCGCCTGCGCCGCGTCGCCGGGCCGGGGCGCGGACGGCGGCCGGGGGCCGCGCTCGCCGTCCGCCGGCGGCAGGCCGAAGCGTTCGACGTGGATGCGCGCCGCGGGCACGCCGGCGGCCCGCAATGCGGCCTCGGCCTCGTCGTTGGCGCCGTGCGGGCCGCAGACGAAGGCGTGCGCGATCGACGCCGGGTCCACCAGCGGCCCGAGGAATTCGGCGAGCTTGGCGCGGTCGAGCCGGCCGGTGTGGAGCGGCGAATCCATCCGCTCGCGCGAGAACACGTGGTGCAGCGCCAGCCGCGACAGGTAGCGGTTCTTCAGGTCCTCGATCTCTTCCTTGAACATCGCGCTGCGCACGCTGCGGTTGCCGTAGACCAGGGTGAAGCGGCAGCCCGGGTCGCGCGCCAGCGCCGTCTTGGCGATCGACAGGATCGGCGTGATCCCGCTGCCCGAGGCGATGGCCAGGTAATGGCGCGCCGGGCGGGCCGCGCCGTCGTCCGCGCCGGCCGGCGGCTCCTCGAACGCGGCGCGGCCGAAGCGGCCCTGCGGCGGCATCGCCTGCAGCCAGTCGCCGGCCCGCAGCCGGGCATGCGCCCAGGTCGAGAACGCGCCGCCGTCCACCCGCCGGATGCCGACCCGCAGCGCGCCGTCGTCGTCGGTGGCGCCGGCGCAGATCGAGTACGAGCGGCGCAGGTCGCGGCCGTCCACGTCGTCGTGGCGCAGCGTGAGGTACTGGCCCGGATCGAAGCGGAAGGTCTCGCGCAGCGCCTCGGGCACCTCGAAGGCGACGACGAGCGCGTCGTCGGTGTCGGCCCGCACCTCGCGCACCCGCAGCCGGTGGAAGGCGGTGGAGGCCGTGCCGGATGGCGCGGGAGGCGCGGCGGCGGCGGGTTCGGCGGATGCGTGGGCACGGCGCGGGGCGTCGGGCGCGGCGAGGGAGGTCATCGGAAGGCTCCTGCCGTCTACAGCGGCTTGAAATGCTCGAAGGGCTCGCGGCACGCCAGGCAGCGCCAGAGCGACTTGCAGGCGGTGGCGCCGAAGGCGGCCAGCTGCTCGGTGCGCGGGCTGGCGCAGCGCGGGCACTGCACCGAGGGCGCATCGGCGCCCCGGGCGAAGAAGCGCAGCGGCGCGAGGCCGTCGCCGCCGGCCTCGGCCGGGCCGGGCGGCGCGATGCCGGCGGCGCGCAGCCGGTCGCGGCCTTCGGGCGTGATCCAGTCGGTGGTCCAGGCGGGGGCGCGCCGCAGCGCCACCTCGACCGGGCCGAGCCCGGCGGCGTCGAGCGCCTCGCGCACGCTGCGCTCGATGGCCTCGGTGGCCGGGCAGCCGGAGTAGGTGGGCGTGAGCGTCACCCGCACGCCGCCGCCGGGCAGCGGCTCGGCGCCGCGCACGATGCCCAGGTCGACGACCGAGACGGCCGGCACCTCGGGATCGGGCACGGCGCGCAGCACCGCCCAGGCGCGGGCCCGCGGATCGGCGCCGGGCGGCGGGACCGGGCCGGCGTCCAGCGGCGCGGCCGGGGGCAGGCCCGCGAGCGCGTCGGGGAACCGGAATGCGGCGGCGCTCACCACACGCCCCCGGGGTAGGCGCGCTGCAGCGACTGCATCTCGGCCAGCAGCGGGCCCAGGTGCTCGCTGTGGCGGCCGTGGCGGCCGGTGCTGCGGAAGGGGGTGTCGGCCGGCGGCTCCAGGCCGGCCTCGGCCAGCAGCGCGTCCATGTCGGCGTGCCAGGGCTCGCGCAGCTCGCTCCAGCGCGGGCCGAGGCCGCTGGCGGCGGCGGCCTCGTCCACCGGATCGCCGGCCTCGAACATCTCGTGGCGGTAGGGCCAGAGCCGGCGCAGCGCGGCCTGCATCCGGCGGCGCGACTCGTCGGTCCCGTCGGCCAGGCGCACCGCCCA
The DNA here is from genome assembly GCA_022702125.1 of Burkholderiaceae bacterium. Taxonomy (GTDB): domain Bacteria; phylum Pseudomonadota; class Gammaproteobacteria; order Burkholderiales; family Burkholderiaceae_C; genus JAKOND01. Next base: position 22,047 of record JAKOND010000185.1, on the reverse strand, counting down.
GTCGGCGGCGTGGCGCTGGTGGTAGCGCGCTTCCTTGACCGCCTTGGCGGCGATGGCGGCCACCTCCGCGTCGCGCGAGTCCTGCAGCCGGTGCCAGAGCTGGCGCAGCAGCGTCGCGACCATCGCGTTGCGCAGCACCGTGACCGCGAAGTCGCCGCGCGGCAGCTCGGCGATGGTGAGGTTGCGGAAGTCGCGCTCGTCGCGCAGGAAGGCGAGCTGGTCCTCGTCCCGGACCGGCCGGCCCGGACCGCCGAGCTGGCCGGCGCGGGTGAGCAGCGCGCGCGCCTGGCCGAGCAGGTCGAGCGCCATGTTGGCCAGCGCGATGTCCTCCTCCAGCACCGGCGCGTGGCCGCACCATTCGGCCAGGCGCTGCGCGAGGATCAGGCAGGTGTCGCCGGTGCGCAGCAGGTACTGGGCATCGGGCGCGGGGTCGGGGATCGGCGAGGCGTGCATTCCGGGTCCTTGGGCGCCGCAGCCGGCATTCCGCCTGGGCTTGCAGCTACTGTTTCGAGAGCGGATCGCGGCATCCGGGCCGCGGGTCATGGGTCACATGTGGCCGACGGATTCCGGCAGGTCGTAGAAGGTCGGGTGCCGGTAGACCTTGTCCTCCATCGGGTCGAAGTACGCGTCCTTCTCGCCCGGGTCGCTGGCCACGATCCGGTCGGAGCGCACCACCCAGATGCTCGACCCCTCCTGGCGCCGGGTGTAGACGTCCCGCGCGAGCTGGATCGCCATCGCCGGGTCGGCCGCGTGCAGGCTGCCGCAGTGCTTGTGGTCGAGGCCGGCCTTGCTGCGGACGAACACCTCCCACAGCGGCCATTCGCCCGGAGGCTGCGCCGGGGGGGCGGGGCGGGAAGCGTCGGTCGTCGTGTCGGGCGTCGTCATGGGGGCCTTTCGTGTCGTGCGATCCGGTCAGGCCGCGAGCGGTTCGGCCGGCAGGGCGGCAGCGGCCGCCTCGCGCTTGCGGGCATGGGCCAGGGCGGCCTCGCGCACCCAGGCGCCCTCCTCCCATGCGTCGACCCGGGCCTGCAGCCGCTCGGCGTTGCAGGGGCCGTGGCCGCCGACCACGTTCCAGAACTCGTCCCAGTCGATGGCGCCGAAGTCCCAGTGGCCGCGCGCCTCGTTCCAGCGCAGGTCGGGGTCGGGCAGCGTCACGCCCAGGATGCGCGCCTGCTCCACCGTCGCGTCCACGAATTTCTGCCGCAGGTCGTCGTTGGAGAAGCGCTTGATGCCCCAGCGCATCGAGGTGCCCGAATTGGGCGAATCGCTGTCGGGCGGGCCGAACATCTGGATCGACGGCCACCACCAGCGGTCCACCGCGTCCTGCACCATCGCCTTCTGGGCGCCGGTGCCCTCGCGCATCATGGTCAGCAGCGACTCGTAGCCCTGGCGCTGGTGGAAGCTCTCCTCGCGGCAGATGCGCACCATCGCCCGCGCGTAGGGCGCGTAGGAGCAGCGGCACAGCGGCACCTGGTTCATGATCGCCGCGCCGTCCACCAGCCAGCCGATCACGCCCATGTCGGCCCAGGTCAGCGTCGGGTAGTTGAAGATCGAGCTGTACTTGGCCTTGCCGCCGTGCAGCGCGTCGAGCATCTGGTCGCGCGAGGTGCCCAGCGTTTCGGCCGCCGCGTACAGGTAGAGGCCGTGGCCGCCCTCGTCCTGCACCTTGGCCAGCAGGATGGCCTTGCGCTTGAGCGTCGGCGCGCGGGCGATCCAGTGGCCCTCGGGCAGCATGCCGACGATCTCGGAGTGCGCGTGCTGGCTGATCTGGCGCACCAGGGTCTTGCGGTAGCTCTCGGGCATCCAGTCCTTGGCCTCGATGAAGCCGCCGTCGTCGATGGCGGCGTCGAAACGCCGCTGGCGCGCGGCATCGGCGAGGGCCGCGGTTTCGTCCGCGCCGCCGGCGTCCTGGCCGCCTTCGCGGGCCAGCGTGTCCATTGCCTGGGTGTACATGGCGTTGCTCCTGGGTCCTGGGGGAAGGGGGCCGCGCTCAGCGCGGCCGCTGGTCGATGACGCGCCGGGCCTTGCCGACCAGGGTGCGTTCGATGGAATCGGGCTGCAGCACCTCGACCCGGGTCGAGATGCCGACCAGCGTCTTGATGCGCTGCTGCACCCAGCCGGCGGCGTCGGCCGCCGTGGTGTCGGCGCCGGGCTGCAGCTCGCAGCGCACCCGCACCTCGTCCAGGAGGCCGTCGCGCGAGACCACGATCTGGTACTGGCCCGAGAGCCGGCCGTGGCCGAGCACGATCTCCTCGATCTGCGTCGGGAACACGTTGACGCCGCGCACGATCAGCATGTCGTCGCTGCGGCCGACGATCTTGCCCATGCGGCGGAAGGCGCGCGACGTGGGCGGCAGCAGCCGCGTCAGGTCGCGGGTGCGGTAGCGCACGATCGGCAGCGCCTCCTTGGTGAGCGTGGTGAAGACCAGCTCGCCCTCGGCGCCGTCGGGCAGCGCCTCGCCGGTCTCGGGGTCGATCACCTCGGGGTAGAAATGGTCCTCCCAGACCACCGGGCCGTCCTTCGATTCGACGCACTCGCTGGCCACGCCCGGGCCCATCACCTCCGACAGGCCGTAGATGTCCACCGCGTCGAGGCCGGCGCGGGCCTCGATCTCGGCGCGCATCGCCTCGGTCCAGGGCTCGGCGCCGAAGATGCCGAGCTGGAGCGAGCTGTCGCGCGCGTCGAGCCCCTGGCGCTCGAACTCCTCGACGATCACCTGCATGTACGACGGCGTGACCATGATGATGTCGGGCCGGAAATCGCGGATCAGCTGCACCTGCTTCTCGGTCTGCCCGCCCGAGACGGGGATGACGGTGCAGCCGGCGCGCTCGGCGCCGTAGTGCGCGCCCAGCCCGCCGGTGAACAGGCCGTAGCCGTAGGCCACGTGCACCGTGTCGCCCGGCCGTCCGCCGGCGGCGCGGATGCTGCGCGCCACCAGGTCGGCCCAGGTGTCGATGTCCTGCCGGGTGTAGCCCACCACGGTCGGCTTGCCGGTGGTGCCCGAGGACGCGTGGATGCGCGCGACGCGCTCGCGCGGCACCGCGAACATGCCGTACGGGTAGTTGTCGCGCAGGTCGGCCTTGGTGGTGAACGGGAACTTCGCCAGGTCCGACAGCTGCCGCAGGTCGTCCGGATGCACGCCGCGGGCGTCGAAGGCGCGGCGGTAGTGCGGCACGTTCGCGTAGGCGTGGCGCAGGCTGGCGCGCAGCCGGTCGAGCTGCAGCGCGGCGATCTCGTCGCGGCTGGCGGTCTCGATCGGCTCCAGGTCGCCGGGGGCGGGGTGGCGGACGGGCATGGTGCGGGTCTCCGGGGCGGGTTCTTCTGGGCGGACGGCCGGCGCGGCGGTCAGGACGGCAGCGGCACCGCGGCGCGGCCCGCGAAGCGGTGGGCGCGGCCCCGGAAGGCGGCGATGCGCTCGCCGTGCTGGTTGCGCACCGTCACGTCGTACAGGCCGCTGCGGCTGCCGCAGGACAGCTCCACCGCCTCGGCGGCCAGCACGTCGCCGGCGCGCGCCGGCCGCAGGAAATCCATCGACAGCCCGGCGGCCACCGCCATCGTGTTGTGGCTGTTGCAGGCGAAGGCGAAGGCCGAATCGGCCAGCGCCGTCAGCACCCCGCCGTGGCAGGTGCCGAAACCGTTGAGCATGTGCTCCCGCACCGCCATCTCGACCGTCGCGCTGCCGGGGCCGACCGCCGTCACCCGGATGCCGAAGTGGCGGGTGGCCCGGTCGTCGGCGAGCATGCCGTCGCGCACGTGCGCGGCCAGCGCCTGCGGATCGAGCCCGCCGCGCAGCGGGTCGGTCGGGAAGGGGGTGCGGTCGTCGTCCATGGCGTGCGGCGGGCGGGTCGTGTTTCAGCGGTCGGCGAACACCGGCGCGCGCTTCTCGCGGAAGGCGCGCACGCCCTCGGCGTAGTCGGCGGCCGCGCCCAGCGCGCGCTGGGCGGCGGTCTCGGCGTCGAGCGCGGCCGGCAGGTCGCGCGCCCAGGCGGCGTCGATCGCGTGGCGGGTGGCGACCAGCGCGCGGGTCGGCAGCGCGGCCAGCCGGGCGGCGGTGGCGCGGGCCTCGTCGGCCAGCGCCGCGTCGTCCACGCATTTCCAGACCAGGCCCATCGCCTGCGCCTCGGCGGCGGGCAGCTTGTCGCCCAGCATCGCCAGCGCCAGCGCGTTCGCGCGGCCGACCAGGCGGGGCAGCAGCCAGGTGGCGCCGGTGTCGGGCACCAGGCCGATGCGGGCGAAGGCCTGCACGAAGGTCGCCGACCGCGCCGCCAGCACCAGGTCGCAGTGCAGCGCCAGGCTGGCGCCGGCGCCGGCGGCCACGCCCTGGACGGCGGCCACCGTCGGCACCGGCATCGACCGCAGCCGCAGGGCCAGCGGGCGCCAGTCGCGCTCGATGGCGGCGCCCAGGTCGCGCGGCGCGGCGCCGGGGGCGTCGTCGGGCGCCACCCGGGGATCGGCCAGGTCCTGGCCGGCGCAGAAGGCGCGGCCGGCCGCCGCCAGCACCAGGCAGCGCACGCCGGCATCGCCCGCGGCGTCGTCGAGCGCGGCCCGCAGCTCCGCGTGCATCGCGCCGTGGAGGCTGTTGAGCGCCTCGGGCCGGTGCAGCGTCAGCGTGCGGACCGGGCCGTCCTGCGCGATGCGGATGAAGTGCGGAGCGGGCATGGTGGATCGTGGGGCCGGAAGGGGGTCCCGGTCGGCGAACAAAATTGACCGACCGGTCGGACTTAAGTATATTTTCCAGCGCGCGGCCCCGCCAGCCGTCGGGGCCCCGGACTAACCCTGAGACGCCGCGGCCCCGGGGCGCCGACCGACCCCTCCGCGCCCCGCGGCCCTTCCCCTCCCAGGAGACCCCCATGCCCTGCTATTCGATCGACGGCGTCGTCCCGGTCGTCGACCCGAGCGCCTACGTGCATCCCACCGCGGTGCTGATCGGCGACGTGATCGTCGGCCCCGGGTGCTACGTCGGCCCCTGCGCCAGCCTGCGCGGCGACTTCGGCCGCATCGTGCTGGAGCGCGGCGCCAACCTGCAGGACAACTGCACGATGCACGGCTTCCCCAGCGCCGACACGGTGGTCGAGGAGAACGGCCACATCGGCCACGGCGCGGTGCTGCACAGCTGCGTCGTGCGGCGCGACGCGCTGGTCGGCATGAACGCGGTGGTGATGGACGAGGCCGAGATCGGCGAGGCCGCCATCGTCGCCGCCTGCGCCTTCGTGCGGGCCGGCATGCGGGTCCCGCCGCGCACCCTGGCCGCCGGCCTGCCGGCCCGGGTGGTGCGCCCGCTGTCGGAGGATGAGATGGCCTGGAAGCGCGAGGGCACCGGCGCCTACCAGCAGCTCACCCGCCGCTGCCTGGCGTCGATGGAGGAGGTGCGGCCGCTGGCCGCGCCCGAAGCCGGCCGGCCGCGGGTGGCCTCGCCGGAGGTCTCGCCGCTGATCGCGGCCCGGCGCGCCGGCGCCTGACGACTCCCGGCGGCGCGGCGCGGACGCTAGCGGGCGGCCTTGCGCCGGGCCGCCAGGGCGGGATCGCGCGCGTCCAGCAGCCCGGGGCGCACCATCGCCGCGAGCGCGGCGCCGACGATGAGGCCGGGCCGCACCACCTGCCGCGTGCTGAGGGCCAGGCGCAGCATCGACCGGATCGCGGTGCCGCGCCGGCCCAGGATGATGTCGTTGCGCGCGGTGTGCTGGCGCGCCAGGGCGCGCGCCTCGGCCAGGGCGCGCGGGCCGAAGCGGTGCGCGACGTCCTGGAAGAAGCGCTCGTCCCACAGGTCCTTCTCCAGGATGTGCGGGCTGGTCTCCGCATGGGAGTAGCCCTCCCGGTGCACGACGCGCGACGACAGCGCGGCGTCCACGAAGGCCACCGCGCCCTGCGCGATCAGGTGGATCAGGAAGGCGTGGTCCTCGCGGTAGCGCAGGGCGGGATTCATCAGCCCGGCCTGCAGCGCCGCCTCCCGGCGGAAGAAGAGCGCCGAGGTGATCGAGTAGATGCGGTTGTTGAGGACGGCCGACGACAGCGCCTCCGGGTCGCCGGCGAAGCGCGCGAAACGGTTCTCGTAGAGGAACCGGCCCGATGCGTCCACCGTCTTCGAATTGCAGACGACCAGCGCCGCGTCCCCGGCCGCGTCGGCGGCCTCCTGCTGGCGCAGCAGCTTGTCGGGATGCCAGAGGTCGTCCGCGTCGAGCAGCGCGACGAAGTCGTGCCGCGCCGCCCGGATGCCGGTGCTGCGCGCCACCGCCGGCCCCTGGTTCGGCTGCTCGATCAGCGCGAAGCCGAACCGGCGCTGCACCGCGCGCAGCCTGTCGCGCGCGGCCGGCGCGGAGCCGTCGTCCACCAGGATCACCTCCGCCGGCGCCAGGCTCTGGGCGTGCACGCTCTCCAGCGTCGGCACCAGCTTGTCGATGTTGTTGTAGAACGGGATAACGACCGAGATGCGACCGACTGCCATGGCGTCTGAACCCGAGATGAAACGTCCATCATAGTGAGCGCCGCCCGCCGGGCGCCTCGGTGGACGGCCGGGCGCGGCCCCGTGCCCGACGGTGGCGGAGGGCCGGTCCCCTCAGGGACCGGACGGCGTCCCGTCCGGCGCCGCCGGGGCCCGCACCGCGCCGACGCCGCCGAAGAACAGGTCGGCCACGATCGGCGCCATGTCCTCGTGGGTGAGCCGGCCGCCGGGGCGCAGCCAGGTGAACATCCAGTTGATCATGCCGAACAGCAGCATCGCCACCGGCTTGTCGAGGCCGCCGTCGCGCAGGTGCGGATGCAGCAGCGCCACCGTGTCGGCGAAGCCGCCGACCACCTTGCGCTCGCGCGCCAGGATGCGGTCGCGGTCGGCGGGCAGCAGGAACTTCACGTCCTCGGTCAGCACCCGGTGCGCGTCCTGCGCGCTGGCGTATTCCTCGACGAAGCGGTGGATCAGCCGGCGCACCCGGGCCTCGGCCGAGGCGGCGTCGGCGGGCAGGCCCTCGGCGCGCGCCTCGTCGGCCAGTTCCTCGAGCCGGGAGACGTGGTCCTCGGCGATGTGCACCAGCAGCTGGTACTTGTCGCGGAAGTAGTGGTAGAGCGCGGACTTGGACACGCCGCAGGCCTCGGCCACCCCGTTCATCGAGGTGGCGCGGTAGCCGTGCTGGGCGAAGAGGCGGGCGGCCTGCGCGAGGATGGCGTCGCGCTGTCCGTCGTAGCTGGCAGAGCGGCCACGGGCCATGGTGGGATTCCTGCAGTTCCTGCGGCGCGGCGCCGGCGGTCGCGGCGCCGGGGCGGCGGAGGAAGGATGTCCGGGGGAAACTGGTGCGGCTGGCGGGGATCGAACCCACGACCCTTGGCTTCGGAGGCCAATACTCTATCCACTGAGCTACAGCCGCATGGTCTGAAGAAACAGACAGTCGGGCATTATGGCCGATTACGCGTCGCTTGCGTTCATCGCCGGGCGTTCGGACGCCGGAATATCGTGCATCGCCCCCTGCGGCGGCGCCGGCGCGGCGATGCCGTCGGCCGGGCGGACGAAGCCCAGGCCGGCCAGGTAGGTGTCGATCACCTGCGCGCCGCAGGACCGCAGGTCGAAGACCGACGGGTCGAGCAGCCAGTTCTCGATCAGGCCGTCCACCAGCACGTGCAGTCCGAGCACCGCCACGTCCAGCGGCACCCCCAGCTTCACCCCGCGCTGGCGGGCCGCGCGCCAGAAGCCGATGCGCATCAGGGAATGCAGCTCGTCGCGGCAGGTCTTGCGCCGCTCGCGCACCGCTTCCAGTTCGTCGACGTACTCGACCTTCTGCATCATCACCTCGACCACCCGCCGCACCCGCTCGTCGGTCGCGGTCACCTGCAGCGCGTGCTGCATGGTCTGGCGCAGCGAGGCCAGCGCGTCGCCCTCGGTCTTGCGGGTGGCGACTTCCAGCGCTTCCTCGAAGGGCAGGCGGATGCGCTCCATCATGGCGTTGATCAGGTCGGCCTTGTCTTCGAAATGCCAGTAGATCGCGCCCCGGGTGGCGCCCGCCGCCGCCGCGATGTCCTGCAGCGAGGTGCGCGAGACGCCCTTGGCGTGGAACAGCCGTTCGGCGGCGTCGAGCAGCAGGCTGCGGGTGGCCTGCGCCTCTTCTTTGGTCTTACGCGCCATGGAAAGGAGAAAGGGTCATCACGGGAAAGTTGTGCATGGATCGCTACGAAACGCCAGCGAAGCCGGGCGTCGACTAGGGTTTGCCCCTTATACATGCATGATTGTATGTATACTTTTCGCCTGCTGTCCGGATACCCCCGCGCCACCCTGCGGCTCTCCCGGCGCCCCGTGCATGCCCTGCGCATGCCCTGACGGGACGCCGCGCGCGCCCCGGCCCGGCCGGCTCCGGCCCCCCGTTTCGGCCTCCCCTCCCTGCACCAGGAATCCGTCCATGCCCGCTTTGCACGACGTCCCGTCTTCCCCTCGCGCCCCGCGCCCGTCCGCCCGCCGCGGCACCTCCGGCCGCCGCCTCCAGCAGACCGTGTGCGCGGCCGCCGTCGTGCTCGCGCTGGCCGCCTGCGGCAAGAAGGACGCCGCCGCGCCCGCCGCCGCCGCGCAGCAGCGCCCGCCGGCCGAAGTCGGCGTGGTCACCGTCGCGCTGGGCAACGTGGGCCTCTTCACCGAGCTGCCCGGCCGCGTCGAGGCCTCCCGGGTGGCGCAGGTCCGCGCCCGCGCCGCCGGCATCATCCAGAAGCGCCTGTTCCGCGAAGGCAGCGACGTGAAGGCCGGCCAGGCCCTCTACCAGATCGACCCCGCCCCCTACGCCGCCACGCTGCAGAGCAGCCAGGCCACGCTGGCCCGCGCCGAGGCCAACCTGGCGTCGGCCAAGGCGCTGGCCGACCGCTACAAGCCGCTGGTCGAGGTCAACGCCATCAGCCAGCAGGAGTACGTCAACGCCCAGGCCGCGCAGAAGCAGGCCCAGGCCGACGTCGCCTCCGGCCGCGCCGCGGTGCAGACCGCGCAGATCAACCTCGGCTACGCCAGCATCACCGCCCCCATCTCGGGCCGCATCGGCCGCACGCTGGTGACCGAGGGCGCGCTGGTCGGCCAGGGCGAGGCGACCCAGCTCGCGGTCATCCAGCAGATCGACCCGGTCTACGTCAACTTCACCCAGTCGGCCACCGACGCGCTCAAGCTGCGCGCGGCGATGCAGCGCGGCGACCTCAAGCGCGCCGGCGGCACCGACGCCGCCAGCATCTCCATCGTGATGGAGGACGGCACCGAGTACGGCCGCACCGGCAAGCTGCTGTTCTCGGACCTGACGGTGGATTCCACCAGCGGCCAGATCACGCTGCGCGCCGAAGTGCCCAACCCGGGCGGCGTGCTGCTGCCGGGCCTGTACGTCCGGGTGCGACTGGAGCAGGCGCAGGTCCAGAACGCCGTCCTGCTGCCGCAGCAGGCGGTGACCCGTTCCAGCCAGGGCGACACGGTGATGGTGGTCGGCGCCGACGGCAAGGTCAGCCCGCGCCCGGTGACCGTCGGCAGCGGCAAGGACGGCAACTGGGTGGTGACCTCCGGCCTGCAGGCCGGCGAGCAGGTGATGGTGGACGGCTTCCAGAAGCTGCAGGGCGGCGGGCCGGTCAAGCCGGTGCCGTGGAAGAAGCCCGTGCCCGCGAGCCAGGCGGCGCAGGGCACCGCCGCGCCCGCCGCTCCGGGCACGACGGCGGCGCCCGCCGCCGGAGCCGCGCCGGCCCCGACGACCGCCCCGGCCGGCGGCAGCCAGCCCACCGGCGCGGCCGGCACCACCGGCTCCGGCGCCCCGGCCTCCTCCTCGCGCTGAGCTGACAAGGAAACCTCCCGATGGCAAAGTTCTTCATCGACCGGCCGATCTTCGCGTGGGTGATCGCGCTGTTCCTGCTGGTCGCAGGCACGCTCTCGATCCTCAACCTGCCGATCGCCCAGTACCCGGCGGTCGCCCCGCCCTCGATCGTCATCAACGCGACCTATCCCGGCGCCTCGGCGCAGACGTTGGAGGACAGCGTGCTCGCGGTCATCGAGCGCGAGATGAACGGCTCGCCCGGCATGCTCTACATGGAGTCGGTGGCGCAGGCCAACGGCACCGGCAGCATCACCATCAGCTACGCCCCCGGCACCAACGCCGACCTGGCGCAGGTGGACGTGCAGAACCGCCTGTCGCGCGCCACGCCGCGGCTGCCGCCCTCGGTGACGCAGCAGGGCGTGCGGGTGGACAAGTCGCGCAACAACTTCCTGCTGTTCATGATGCTGTCCTCCGACGACCCGTCGAAGGACGTGCTGTTCCTCGGCGACTACGCCTCGCGCAACGTGCTGCCCGAGATGCAGCGCCTCGACGGCGTCGGCCAGGCCCAGCTCTTCGGCACCGAGCGCGCGATGCGCATCTGGATCGACCCGACCAAGCTGACCGGCTACGGCCTGTCGGTGGCCGACGTCAACACCGCCATCACCGCCCAGAACGCGCAGGTCTCGGCCGGCTCGATCGGCGACCTGCCCAACCTCCCCGACCAGGCCATCTCGGCCACCGTGGTGGTGCGCGGCCAGCTCTCCTCGCCCGAGGAATTCGGCAAGATCGTGCTGCGCGCCAACACCGACGGCTCGGCCGTGCGGCTGCGCGACGTGGCCCGCATCGAGCTCGGCGGCCAGACCTACGCCACCTCGGCGCGCCTCAACGGCAAGCCCGCGGTCGGCATCGGCGTCCAGCTCTCGCCCACCGGCAACGCGCTCGGCGTGGCCAAGGCGGCCAAGGCCCGCATGAAGGAACTCGAAGCCTTCTTCCCCGCGGGCGTGAAGTGGTCGATCCCCTACGACAGCTCGGAGTTCGTCGAGATCTCCATCACCCAGGTGGCCCATACGCTGGTCGAGGCCATCGTGCTGGTGTTCCTGGTGATGTTCCTGTTCCTGCAGAACTTCCGCTACACCCTCATCCCGACCGTCGTGGTGCCGGTGGCGCTGATGGGCACCTTCGCGGTCATGCTGGCCCTGGGCTTCTCGATCAACGTGCTGACCATGTTCGGCATGGTGCTGGTGATCGGCATCGTGGTGGACGACGCCATCGTGGTGGTGGAGAACGTCGAGCGCATCATGAGCGAGGAAGGCCTGTCGCCGCTGGAGGCGACGCGCAAGGCCATGGGCCAGATCTCCGGCGCCATCGTCGGCATCACCGTGGTGCTGATCGCGGTGTTCGTGCCGCTGGCCTTCTTCAGCGGCTCGGTCGGCAACATCTACCGCCAGTTCTCGATGGTGATGGCGGTCTCGATCGCGTTCTCCGCCTTCCTGGCGCTGTCGCTGACGCCGGCGCTGTGCGCCACGCTGCTCAAGCCGGTCGAGGCCGGCCACCACGTCGAGAAGAAGGGCTTCTTCGGCTGGTTCAACCGCGGCTTCGGCCGCACGGCCAAGCGCTACGAGGGCGGCGTCGCGCACATCGTGCGCCGCACCGGCCGCTTCATGCTCATCTACCTCGCCATCGTCGGCGCGGTGGTCTGGGTCTACCGCGGCCTGCCGAGCTCCTTCCTGCCCAACGAGGACCAGGGCTACATCATCGTCAACGTGCAGCTGCCGCCGGGCGCGACCCAGCCGCGCACCCTGTCGGTGATGGAGCAGATCGAGGGCTTCATGCTCAAGCAGCCCGAAGTGCGCAGCATGGTCGGCGTGCTGGGCTTCAGCTTCTCGGGCCAGGGCCAGAACGCCGCCCTCGCCTTCGTGACGCTCAAGGACTGGAAGGAGCGCGAAGGCGCGGACCACACCGCCGGCGCCGTCGCCGGACGGGCCTTCGGGGCGCTCTCGGGCATCCGCGACGCCTTCATCTTCGCGCTGTCGCCCCCGGCGATCCCCGAGCTGGGCAACGGCACCGGCTTCAACTTCCGGCTGCAGGACCGCTCCGGCAAGGGCCACGACGCCCTGCTCGCGGCGCGCAACCAGATGCTGGGCATGGCCGCCAAGAGCCCGGTGCTGACCCAGGTCCGCCCGAACGGCATCGAGGACGCGCCGCAGCTGCAGATCGACGTGGACCGCGACAAGGCCAACGCCCTGGGCGTGAACTTCGCCGGCATCAACCAGGCGATCTCCACCGCCATGGGATCGAGCTACATCAACGACTTCCCGAACGCCGGCCGCCTGCAGCGGGTGGTGGTGCAGGCCGACGCGTCCGAACGGATGCAGCCGGAGGACATCCTGCGCATCAACGCCCTCAACACCCGCGGCCAGCCGGTGCCGCTGTCGGCCTTCGCCACCACGCAGTGGGTGACCGGACCGATGCAGACGGTGCGCTACAACGGCTACCCCTCGATGCGCATCGAGGGCGACGCGGCGCCCGGCTACAGCAGCGGCGACGCGCTCGCCGAGATGGAGAAGCTCGCCGCGCAGCTGCCCCCGGGCTTCGGCTTCGAGTGGAGCGGCATCTCGCGCGAGGAGAAGCTCGCCGGCTCGCAGGCGCTGATCCTCTACGGCTTCTCGATCCTGGCGGTGTTCCTGTGCCTGGCCGCGCTCTACGAGAGCTGGTCGATCCCGGTCTCGGTGCTGCTGGTGGTGCCGCTGGGCGTGCTCGGCGTGGTGCTCGGCACCCTGCTGCGCAAGTACAGCGCCGACGTCTACTTCCAGGTGGGCCTGATCACCATCATCGGCCTGTCGGCGAAGAACGCCATCCTGATCATCGAGTTCGCCAAGGACCTGCAGGCCCAGGGCCGCACCGCCGTCGAGGCGGCGATCGAGGCCGCGCACCTGCGCTTCCGCCCGATCGTCATGACCTCGCTGGCCTTCATCCTGGGCGTGATGCCGCTGTTCCTGGCCTCGGGCGCCGGCTCGGCCAGCCAGCGCGCCATCGGCACCGGCGTGGTCGGCGGCATGCTGACCGGCACGGTGCTGGCGGTGTTCCTGGTGCCGATGTTCTTCGTGGTGATCCGCTCGCTGTTCAAGGGCAGCAAGCGCCAGCAGGCGATGTACGTCGAGCATGCCCGCCATGCCGGCATCGAACCGCACAACCCCGCATCCAACCCGGAGAGCTCGGGCTCCAAAGACCATGCATAAGCCATCCGAACCCCGATCCGCCCGCCCTCTGCGCCTGCTGCCGCCCGCCGCGGCGGCGCTGGCGGCCCTGCTGGCCGCGGGCTGCAGCCTGATCCCGGCCTACGAGCGCCCGGCCGCCCCGGTCGCCGCCGCCTGGCCCGACGCGGTGCGCACCGCCGCCTCGGCCACCGGCGGCACCCAGCCGGACGAGAGCGCCTCGGCCGACCGCACCCCGGCCGTGGAGCGCAACTGGCAGGACTTCTTCCCCGACGAGCGGCTGCGCCGCCTGGTGGACATCGCGCTGCAGAACAACCGCGACCTGCGCGGCGCGGTGCTCAACATCGAGCAGGCGCGCGCGCAGTTCCAGATCCAGCGCGCCAACCTGTTCCCGACCGTCAACGCGGCCGTCTCCGGCACCCGCGCCCCCAGCGTGGTCGACGGCCGCATCCGCAACAGCTTCAGCGCCGGGCTGGCCGTCAGCGCCTGGGAGATCGACTTCTTCGGCCGCATCGCCAGCCTGAAGGAACAGGCGCTCGCCCAGTTCCTGGCCACCGAGGAGGCCCGCAAGTCGGTGCAGATCAGCCTGGTCGCGGCCGTCGCCAACAACTGGCTCGCCCTGCTGGCCGACGAGGAGCTGCTGGACATCTCGCGCCGCACCGTCGAGACGCGCGACGAGTCGATCAAGCTCGCCAAGCTGCGGCTGGACAACGGCGTGTCGTCCGAGCTGGACTACCGCCAGGCCGAATCGCTGGCCGAATCGGCGCGCGCCACCCTCGCCCAGCAGCAGCGCCAGCGCGCGCAGGACGAGAACGCCCTGGTGCTGCTGCTGGGCCAGCCGCTGCCCGAGGACGTGCGCGGCAGCCTGCAGGGCAACCGCCTGGCCGACGCGCAGCCCCTGCCCGACCTGCCGCCCGGCCTGCCGTCGGACCTGCTGCGCAACCGCCCCGACATCCGCCAGGCCGAGCAGACCCTGATCGGCGCCAACGCCAACATCGGCTCGGCACGGGCCAACTTCTTCCCGCGCATCTCCCTGACCGCGCAGGCGGGACGGGCCAGCGGCGAACTCTCGGGCCTGTTCAACAGCAACGGCGCCTGGGGCTTCACGCTGGCGCCGCAGCTGCTGCTGCCGATCTTCGACGCCGGCCGCAACCGCGCCGGCCTCGCCTCGGCGCAGGTCGGGCGCGACATCGCGGTGGCGCAGTACGAGAAGAGCATCCAGAGCGCCTTCCGCGAGGTCTCCGACGCGCTGGCGGGCCGGGCCACGCTCGACGAGCAGCTGCGCGCCTACCAGGCGCAGGCCGAGGCCGAGTCGGTGCGCTTCCGGCTGTCGGACCTGCGCTACCGCAACGGCATCGCGAGCTACCTCGACCTGCTCGACGCCCAGCGCTCGCTCTTCACCGTGCAGCAGCTGGTGGTGCAGAGCCGCCTGGCGCAGATCCAGAACCAGGTCCAGCTCTACAAGGTGCTCGGCGGCGGATGGACCGAGCCGGCCGAGGAATCCGAGGCGCAGACCCGGGTGTCGGCCGCCCCGGCGCCCTAGGGACGCGCCCGTCGCGGCCCCGTTCCGGCGGCCGATACCAGGGTCCGTGCGGAGGCCCCTCGCGAGGGGTGCCTCCCTATAATCGAGGGCTGATTCCAACAAGCCCACGATACACCTGAGGACGCCATGAGCGACATCCACGTTGGAGGCCCTCCCACCGGCCCGATCAAGAACCCCAAGCAACTCCTGATCGCGTCCCTCTTCGCGTTCGTGGTGCCCATCTTCGTGATCATCGGCCTGGTGTACTACGTCACCTCGGCCAACAAGCCCGAGGCCGGCTCCAGCAACGCGCAGCAGTCCATCGCGCAGCGGCTGCAGCGCGTCGGCTCGGTGGAGATCCGCGACGCGAACCGTCCGCTGCAGACCGGCGAGGCCGTCTTCAAGGCCCAGTGCTCCGCCTGCCATGCGGCCGGCGTGGCGGGCGCGCCCAAGTTCGGCGACGCGGCCGCCTGGGCCCCGCGCATCGGCCAGGGCTACGCGGCGCTGCTGAATTCCGCGCTGCACGGCAAGGGCGCGATGGCGCCGCAGGGCGGCGGCGACTTCGAGGACGCGGAGATCGGTCGCGCGGTGGTCTACATGGCCAACGCCGGCGGCGCCAAATTCGCGGAGCCCCAGCGCGCGGCCGCCCCGACCGCGGACGCGGCGACCGGCGCGCCTGCCGCAGGCACCGCGACGGCCGCCGCAGGCACCGCCATGGCAGCCGCCACGGCCGCTCCCACCGACGCGGCAGCGCCCGCCGCCGCTTCGGAACCGACGCCCGCCGCCGCCACCGGCCCGGCCGCGGCCGCCCCCGTCGCGGCCGCCGCGACGGCCGGCGCCGCGCCGCAGGTCGCCGCCGCGCCCCAGGCCGCCGGCGCCAATGCCGCGGCCGGCGAGGCGCTCTACAAGCAGACCTGCGCCGTGTGCCATGCCGCCGGCGTGGCGGGCGCGCCCAAGCTCGGCGACAAGGCCGCCTGGGCGCCGCGCATCGCGCAGGGCGTGGACCACATCACCCAGCTGGCGATGAAGGGCATCGGCGCGATGCCGCCCAAGGGCGGATCGAACGCCTCGGACGCGGACTTCCGCGCGGCGGTCGAGTACATGGTCAACGCGGCGAAGTGAGCCGGGCGCGGGCGGCGCCTCCGGGGCGGCCGCGCGGCCCTGCGGCGCTCCGCCGCCATCGCATCCCGAAGCCGGTCGGCGACGACCGGCTTTTCTTTTGCCCGCGGCGGCCTACGGCCCCGCCGCGGCCGGACTGGGCACGTAGCCGAAGCGCGCCGGCAGTTCCTCGGCCGCCACCTCCTGCGGCGTCCAGCGCCCCTGCTCCACCGCGTCGCCCACCTGCACCATGTCCAGGCTGTGGACGATGCCGAAGCCGGCGTCGGTGTCGAGGTAGACCCGGCCCTCGGCATCCACCAGGCAGGCGCGCACCGCGGTCGCCACGCAGTCGTCGGCATGGGTGGCGACGACCCGGAAGTCGCTGTCCACGCGCCAGACCAGCGGCGCGGCCTCCAGTTCCACGAACACCCGCTGCGGCCCGTTCTGGAAGCACCAGCGGCCCTGCGGGTCGGCCAGGTAGTTGCGGCCGATGAAGGCGATCAGCGCCGCATGCTCCAGCCGGCTGCCGCGCGCCTCCGGCGGGCCGCCCCGGAACGGCCCGGCGGCCTGCGCGCGGTCGTCGCGCATCCACCACCGGCCGCGCGCGTCCAGGCCCAGCCAGCCGGTGCAGGCGGGAACGTTCGGCCACCGGGCGAGGGCCTGCTTGACGATGTCATCCATGCGACGATTCTGGCGCAGGCACCGCGCCGGCGGGTAACCGGCCGTCCGTGGCGGCGGCCGTGGCCGTGGCAGCGGCGGCGGCCGGCGCCCCCGTCGCCGCCGCGCCGGCGTGCGCCTCCAGCCATCCGCCCACCGCCTCGGGCAGGCCGCGCAGGTGCCCGGGCGGCCGCCCGAGGGGGAAGCCGACATGCCCGCCGTGCGCCGGCTGCCACAGCGTGACCCAGCGGCCGGCCCGGTCCGGACCCGGCAGCGAGCGCGCCGGCACGAAGGGGTCGTTGCGGGCGTTGAGCACCAGCGCCGGCACGCGGATGCGGTCGAGCCCCGGCTTGGCCGAGGCGCGCGTCCAGTAGTCGTCCACGCCGGCGAAGCCGTGCAGTGGCGCGGTGAAGGCATCGTCGAAATCGTGCAGCGTGCGCGCGGCCAGCATCCGGTCGCGGTCGAACAGGCCGGGGAACTGGTCCCACTTCCGCAGCGCCTTGGGCTTCATGGTGCCGAGGAACATCCGCGCGTAGACCCGCCGATTGAAGCCGCTGTCGATCGCGTGCCCGCTGGCCGCCAGGTCCACCGGCGCCGACACCGCCGCGACGGCCGCCGCCGTGGCCGCGGCCGCCTCGCCCGCCTCCTCGGCCCAGCGCAGCAGCGCGTTGCCGCCGAGCGAGACGCCCACCGCCAGCAGCGGCCGGGCGCGGCCGGCGCGCAGCCGCCGCAGCATCCAGCCGACCTCGGCGAAATCGCCCGAGTGGTAGGCGCGCGGCGCGCGGTTGATCTCGCCGCTGCAGCCCCGGAAATGCGGCACCGCGAAATCCCAGCCCCGCGCCCGCGCCCAGGCCGCGAAACCCAGCGCGTACGGGCTGGCCGACGAGCCTTCGAGGCCGTGGAACAGCACCAGCATCGGCGCCTCGGGCAACGCTGCCGCCGGGGCCGCCGCCGGCGCGGAGAAGTCCACGTCCACGAAATCGCCGTCGGGCGTGTCCCAGCGTTCGCGGCGCAGGCCGGCCGGCGGCGCGCGCCGGGCCAGCCGGGCGGCCCAGATGGTCTGCAGGTTGCCGCCGGGCAGCCAGCGGGGTGCTATGTATTCCATAGCGTGCAATGAAGGCGGAATGCGGGCAAGGTCATGGATCGGTCGGTCTTTTTTCCTGCGCGCGCCGGTCGCGGGCCGTGCCGCGTGCAGCATGCGATCCCGCAGGATAAACCGCGATCCGCCCTGCCGCCGTCCCTGCCGCGACCGGATACAACCCTGCCGCGAGACAGTGGTTAAATGCGCGTTTTCCCGCAGGATCGTCGGCCCCGCAACGGCCGGCGGACCCGCGCGGTCCCATTCCTTCCGACGCAGTTCCGACCATGAAACGTCTTCTCGCCCTGTTCCTCGCGACCGCGCTCCTCTCGGGCTGCGGCTACAACGATTTCCAGCGCCTGGACGAACAGACCAAGACCGCGTGGAGCGAAGTCCTCAACCAGTACCAGCGGCGCGCCGACCTGATCCCCAACCTAGTGGCCACCGTCAAGGGCGAGGCCGGCTTCGAGCAGGACACCCTGACCCGGGTGGTCGAGGCGCGCGCCAAGGCGACCTCGGTCCAGGTCACGCCCGAGACGCTCAACGACCCGCAGGCGATGCAGCGCTTCCAGCAGGCGCAGGGCGAGCTCTCCGGCGCGCTGTCGCGGCTGCTGGTGGTGTCCGAGCGCTACCCGGACCTGAAGGCCAACCAGGGCTTCCGCGACCTGCGGGTGCAGCTCGAGGGCACCGAGAACCGCATCACCGTGGCCCGCAACCGCTACATCCAGACGGTGCAGGACTACAACGTCAAGGCCCGCAGCTTCCCGACCAACCTGACCGCCAAGGTCTTCGGCTACGCCCCCAAGGCCAGCTTCACCGTGCAGAACGAGGCCCAGATCTCGACGCCGCCGGCCGTGGACTTCGGGCGCAAATGACCGGGGCCGCCACGGTTTCGCCGCGGGCGCCGGCATCCGGCCGCGCCGCGCCGGGCGGATGGCGCCGCTGGGCGACCGCGCTGTGCCTCCTGGCCTGCGGGCTCTGGCTGGCGTTGGGGCTGGCGTCCGGCGCCCAGGCGCAGAAGGTGCGCACCATCCCCGCGCTGACCGGCCGGGTGATCGACACCGCCGAGGTGCTGACGGTGGCGCAGCAGCGCCAGCTGGACAACCGGCTGGCCGCGCTGGAGCGCGACAAGGGCTCGCAGATCGTGGTGCTGCTGGTGCCGTCCACCGCGCCCGAGGACATCTTCACCTACGCCAACCGGGCCAGCAACATCTACCGCATCGGCCGCCGCAGCATCGGCGACGGCGTGCTGATCGTCGTGGCCAAGGAAGACCGCACCGTCCGCATCGAGGTGGCCAAGGCGCTCGAAGGCGCGATCCCCGACCTGGCGGCCCAGCAGATCATCGACAGCGCCATCACCCCGCGCTTCCGCCAGGGCGACTTCGCCGGCGGGCTGAACCAGGCGGTGGACCAGCTCGCGGCCCGCATCCGCGGCGAGCCGCTGCCGGCCCCGCAGCCGCAGGCCGATGCCGCGCCCCGCAAGCCCCCGAGCCAGCGCGGCCCGCTCGACGGCATCCAGTGGTTCGACCTGGCGATCTTCGCCTTCATCGGCCTGCCGCTGGTGACCGGCGTGCTGCGCCGCCTGCTCGGCCGGCCGGTCGGCGCGCTGGCCGGCGCCGGCGCGATGGGCGGGCTGGCGCTGCTGTTCACCAGCAGCCTGCTGCTGGCCGGCGGCGCGGCGCTGGTCGGGCTGCTGTTCGGCCTCTTCTCGCGCACCGGCACCTTCGGCGGCAGCCTGCCCGGCGTGGGCGGCTGGTCGACGGGCGGCGGCGGCGTGGGCGGCTGGAGCGGCGGCGGCGGTTTTTCGACCGGCGGCGGGGGCGGAGGCGGCGGCTTCTCGTCCGGCGGCGGGGGTGATTTCGGAGGCGGTGGCGCCTCGGGGGACTGGTGACCATGCCGCATCGCAAGAGCTGGTTCGGACGGATGGCGCGCATGCTGCGCCACCGCCTGCGCGACGAACACGACACCCGCCGGGCGATCCCGCCCGAGATGGTCCACCGCCTGATGCAGCGGGTGGCCGCCAGCGAGCGGCGCCACAGCGGCGAGATCCGCATCTGCGTCGAGGCCGGGCTGCCCACCAGCTACCTCTGGCGCGGCGCCACCGCGCGGGAACGCGCGGTGGCCCTCTTCGGCAAGCTGCGCGTCTGGGACACCGAGCACAACAACGGCGTGCTGATCTACCTGCTGCTGGCCGAGCACGCCATCGAGATCGTGGCCGACCGGGGCCTCAACCGCTGCATGGACACCGCCCGCTGGCAGCACGTGGTGGCGCACATGGGCGACGCCTTCGGCGCGGGCCGCTACGAGGACGGCCTGACCCAGGCGCTGGAGGAGGTGTCGGCGGTGCTGGTGGAGCATTTCCCGCTCGCGCCCGGCGAGGAGGACTCCAACCAGCTGCCGGACGATCCGGTGCTGATCTGAGCCGGAGCGGGCGCCCCCAGAAATCGATAGGCGCCGCGCCCCCGGATGCGTAGCATGGTCGTCGTCCCCACCACTGGAAACGATCCGACCATGTCCCATCCGCCGGTCTTCCGGGCGCTCGCCGCCTCCGTCCTCGCCTGCTCCCTCCTGGCGGCCGCACCGCTGGCCGGGGCGCAGACCCCGTCCACGCTCGACAAGGTCAAGGCCAGCGGCGTCATCGCCGTGGCCTACCGCGAATCCTCGGTGCCCTTCTCGTATCTGGCGGACGGCCAGAACCCGACCGGCTTCGGCTGGGAGATCTGCGGCCGCATCGTCGACGCGGTGAAGCAGGCCACCGGCCGCGCCGACCTGCAGGTGCGGCCCCAGGCGGTCACCTCCGCCAACCGGGTGCCGCTGCTGCAGAACGGCACCATCGACATCGAGTGCGGCTCCACCACCAACAATTCCGCGCGCGGCAAGCAGGTCCAGTTCGCCACCAACTACTTCTACACCGGCACGCGCTTCCTGGTGAAGGCCGGCTCGCCCATCAGGACCCTGGCCGACCTCCAGGGCCGCAAGGTGGTGTCCACCACCGGCACCACCAACATGCTGGTGATGCGCAACGTCTCGAAGGAGAAGAACCTCGACATCGACCTCCTCGCGGCCAAGGACCACGCCGAGGCCGCGCTGCTGGTGGAGAACGGCCGGGCCGACGCCTTCGCGATGGACGACATCCTGCTCTACGGCATCAAGGCCAACGCGCAGAACCCGGCCTCGCTCGCCGTGGTGGGCGAGGCGCTGCAGGTCGAGCCCTACGCGATCATGCTGCGCCGCGACGACCCGGCCTTCAAGCAGCTGGTGGACGGCACCATCGCCGGCCTGGTCAGGAGCGGCGACTTCGAGAAGCTCTACCGCAAGTGGTTCCAGTCGCCGATCCCGCCCAAGGGCGTGAACCTCGGCCTGCCGATGGGCGACGAGCTCAAGGCCAACCTCACCGCGCTCTCGGACCAGCCCGCGCTGTGAGCGGGACCGGCCTCCCGGGGCGGGCCGCGGCCCCGCCGGAGCGGCGGCCATGACCGGGACCGCCGGCCGGCGCGTCTGCGTCCTGGGCGCCGGCATCGTCGGCAGCGCCGCCGCCCATGCCCTGGCGCGCGCGGGCTGGCGGGTGACGCTGGTCGACGCCCATGCGCGGGCCGGCCAGGGCGCCAGCAAGGCCAACGGCGGCCAGCTCAGCTACAGCTACGTCGAACCGCTGGCCACGCCCGCCGCGCTGCGGTCGCTGCCGCGCTGGCTGCTGTCGGCCGACAGCCCGCTGCGCTGGAAGCCCCGCGCCGAGGCCGCGCACCTGCGCTGGCTGCTGCAGTTCATGGCCGCCTGCCGCGGGCCGCAGGTGCGGTCCACCACCGACGCGCTGCTGGGCCTGTCCTTCCTGAGCCGCGAGGTGCTGCACCGCTGGCTCGACGAGATTCCGGGCCTGCGCGCGGAAGCCCGCCATGCGCGGCCCGGCAAGCTGGTGGTCTTCCGCGACCCGGGCCAGCGCGACGCCGCGCGGCGGCAGATCGACTGGCAGCGCCGACACGGCTGCGACCAGCGCCTCGTCGACGCGGCCGGATGCGTCGCGCTGGAGCCCGCGCTGGCGGCCACCGGCGGCGGCCCCATCGCCTTCGGCGTGTGGACCGCCGACGAGGAGGTCGCCGACGCCGCGCGGCTGGCCGACGGGCTGGCGCGCGCCTCGGGCGCCACGCTGCTGCTGGGCCGCGCGGCGCTGGCGCTGGAGCCGCACGCGCGCGGCGGCCGGGACGGACGCATCGCGGCGCTGCGCTGCGCGGACGGCCTGACGGTCGAGGCCGACCACTTCGTGCTCGCCGGCGGCCCGGCCGCGTCCAGCCTGCTGCGGCCCCTGGGGATGGCCCTGCCGATCGAGCCGATCCGGGGCTACAGCGTCACCCTGCCGATCGTCGACGACGGAGCCGCGCCGCGCGCCAGCATCACCGACAGCGCCCGCAAGCTGGTCCACGCGCGGCTGGGCGACCGCCTGCGGGTGGCCGGCTTCGCGGAACTGTGCGGCCCGCACCCGGTGGTGGACCGGCGCCGGATCGCGGCGCTGTGCGCGGCGGTCGACCGGACCTTCCCCGGCGCCTGCGACCTGTCCGACCCCGCGCCCTGGGCCGGCCTGCGCCCCGCCACCCCGAGCGGCCGGCCGATGGTCGGCGCGACCCGCCGGCCCAACCTCTGGATCAGCGCCGGCCAGGGCGCCCTCGGCCTGACCCTGGCCCCCGGCAGCGCCGCCCTGCTCGCGGCGCTGATGGACGGCCGGGACCCGCCGGTCGC
>JAKOND010000146.1 GCA_022702125.1 Burkholderiaceae bacterium | reverse complement strand
CCCTCGCCATTGCGATCGGGGATCAGTCTGGCAGCTGACGCAACCCCCAGCCAACGGCTACTGCGGCCTTCTCGCTCGTTATTGCCGTAGCAATCCGCCGCCAGAACTGTCGCTCCACTTCACGTCGATGCGATGGTGCTCCAGGAGATCGCATCGCCGCTCGCCCAGTCAACCCTCGCATCGAACTCGCCGGTTTGCCCATGACCACCTTCGTGGAGGATGGTATTGCGACGACGGGTTGAACCCACCATGTCCACCCGCAAGCGCCGCGCCCGTCGCCATGCGGTGTTATCCAGAACCCGCTACCCGCTGGCCCTCCGCACCGATCAGCCGGCGGAGGGCGGATAGGTGGGCGGTTGAACGGGCGTCGGGCACAGTGTCCGCCCGGTGCCGACCGCCTCCTTCGCGATCAGGAACCCTATCAACGTCCTCACCGCCGACGTCTGGTAGCGGTCCGGGACGTGCAGCAGGAAGCGCCGGGACGAAAGGAAGTCCAGGGCGCCGGGCTCCAGCCCCAGTTCCAGCAGCCGCCCATCGGCGAACGAGGCCTCGACCATATAGTCGGGCATCAGGCCCGCGCCCACGCCTGCGGCGATCGCATCGAGCAGGAAATGGAAATTCGCCGAGATCAGCCGCGGCCGCAGCGCCGGCGTGCGCTGTCCCGGTCCGCGGGTGCCCGCCGTGCGCAGCCGCGCGTCGGTCTGCGGCGAGGCGATCAGCGGCAGGCGCTCGAACGCTTCCAGCGTCGCGGGCCGGCCATGCTCCGCGACGAAAGAAGGCGCGGCGCACGCGCGGTAGCGCACGATCCCCAGCTCCTGCGCCACGAGGTGGGGGGGCGGCTCGGCCATCACCCGTACCACGAAATCCACGGACCCCCGCACCAGCGAGTCGAGGCCGTTGTCGAAGATGACCTGCAATGCGATGTCGGGATGCCGGCGCATGAATTCGGTCAGCCAGGCCGCCATGCGGAGCTGCCCGTAGCCGATGGGCACGCCCAGGCGGATGGTGCCCTGCAAGCCCTTGCCCAGGTTCTCGACGGCTTCGGCCGCCGCGGTGACCTCGTGGCGCATCGCCAGCCCGTGCTGGTAGAGCTTCAGGCCGATCTCGGTCGGCACGACTTCCCGGGTGGTCCGGCGCAGTAGCTGCACGCCCAGCTGGCGCTCGAAACGGTTGAGTCGCTGGCTGACATTGGCGCGGCTCGTGCCGAGCGCCGCGGCCGCCTTGCTCAGGTTGCCCGCTTCGATGATGTCCACCAACAGTCCCAGTGCCTGGATATCCACTGTCAATTCCCGATTTACGCAATCATCAGGAATTCTGCACTATTGTTAATTTCCAGCTAGCGTCGAATAATGAAAACAGATGCCGGCGAGTGCCCGCCGGCCCCCGCTACCGCGGCTCCGCCGCCCGACCCGCCAGTCCCTCCCGACCCATGACCCACGGCCCCGTCGCCTCCCTCCCGCTCTCCGGCGTCCGTGTGCTGGACCTCTCCCGCGTGCTCGCCGGCCCGATGTGCGCCATGGCCCTGGCCGACCTGGGCGCGGACGTGGTCAAGGTCGAGCATCCGCAGCGCGGCGACGACACCCGGGACTGGGGACTGCGCATCGGATCGCGCAACACCTCCTACTTCAACAGCGCCAACCGCAACAAGCGCTCGATCGCGCTCGACCTGCAGGCGCCCGAAGGCCTGTCGCTCGCCCAGCGGCTCGCCGCGCAGGCCGACGTGGTCATCGAGAACTTCAAGGTCGGCGGCGCCGACCGGCTGGGCTTGGGCTACGAGGCGCTGTCCGCGGCGAATCCGGGCCTGGTCTACTGCTCCATCTCGGGCTACTCGCGCCACACCGCCGAAGCGCAGCGCCCCGGCTACGACCTCCTGGTCCAGGGCGAGGCCGGGCTGATGGCGATGAACGGCGAGGAAGGGCAGGGTCCGCTCAAGTTCGGCGTGGCTGCGGTGGACATGTTCACCGGCATGTATGCGGGCCAGGCCATCCTCGCCGCACTGTACGCGCGCCAGTCCACCGGCCGCGGCCGCCATGTGCAGATGGCGCTCTACGACAGCGGCCTGGCCATCACGTCCTACTACGGCATGGAAGCGCTGCTCCTCGGCGGGGATCCACCGAAGTTCGGCAACGCGCACCCGTCGATCGTCCCCTACGGCGTGTTCGACGCGGCCGACGGGCCGGTGGTGCTCACGGTGGGTAACAACGGCCAGTTCGCCCGTTTCAGCCGCGACGTGGTCGGCCGGCCGGAGTGGGCAACGGACGAGCGCTTCGCCACCAACACCGCCCGCTCCGCGAACCGCGGGGTGCTGCTGCCGCTGATACGCGAAGCCCTGCGCGGCTTCGATCGCCGGGATCTGCTCGACCGGCTCGAGCGCGCCGGCATTCCGTGCGGCGAGGTGCTGGGCATGCACGAGGCCCTCGGCTCCGACCGCGCCGCCGCGGCCGGCCTGCTGCACCGCTACGAGGACGCCGAGGCCGGCACCCAGACGGTGCTCTCGCCGCCCTATGTGATGGACGGCGAGCGCATGCCGGTCCGCCGGCCGCCGCCGCACCTGGGCGAGCATTCCGACGAGATCCTGCGCGAACTGCACGCGCTGGAAAGCGGCGCGCCCGCCGCGCGCTGAACCGGTTCCGCGGCCTGCCGGGCGGTCCGCGTTGCGGGCATCGCCGCGCCAGGCCGTCCGCACCCGCCCGCTGCCACCACGAACCCCAACAGGAGACACCCATGAACGATCGACCTTCCACCACCCGACGCCAGATCCTGCATTCCGGACTGGCGGCCGCCCTGTCGGGCACAGGGCTCTGCGTGCTGGCCGCCGAAGGCGCCTGGCCGGCCAAGCTCGTCAAGATGGTGGTCGCCTTCCCCGCTGGCGGCCCGACCGACATCGCGGCGCGCATCACCTCGCAGAAGCTCGGCGAGCGGCTCGGCACCTCGATCATCGTCGACAACCGGCCCGGTGCCTCGGGCTCCATCGGCACCGCGGCGTTCATCAAGTCGCCGGCCGACGGCAACACCCTGTCGATGTTCGGCATGCCCGCGCTGCTCGCGCCGCTGCTCTACGGAAACAACGCCTACGACGTGGAAAAGGACTTCGCCTGCGTCGCCACCGTGTACGACCTGCCGATGGCGATCGTGGTCAACCCGGCGGTGCTGCCCGGCGTGGAATCGCTGCCGGCCCTGATCGCGGCGGCGAAGGCAGCGCCGGTCCCGATGAACTACACCAGCTCCGGCGCGGGCAGCTTCGGTCACCTGGCGATGGAGCAGCTCAAGGACCTCGGCAAGTTCGACATGCAGCACGTGCCCTATCGCGGCAGCGCGCCGGCGGTGACCGACCTGCTCGGGGGGCAGCTCGGCGTGATGTTCGCCGACGTGGTCGCGGCGCTGCCGCACATCCGGTCGGGCAAGCTCCGGGCGATCGCCGTCAGCTCCCCGCGGGGCAACGCGCTGCTGCCGGGCGTGAAGACGATCTCGGACCAGGGCTTCCCGAAGTTCGACTTCGATTCGTGGGGCGGCATCATCGCACCGCTGGGCACGCCCGCGCCGGTGATCGACCGGCTCAACCGCGAGCTCAAGCAGATCCTAGCCAGCGACAAGGAACTCCAGGACAAGCTGCTGCAGGCCGGTGCGATCGCCGGCTACCAGTCCGCCGTCGCGATGCAGAAGAGGCTGGCCGCCGACCGGGCGCGCTGGACCCAGGTCGTCAAGGACAAGAACATCCGCGCGACCTGACCGCCAGGCGCGCCTGGTCCGGCCAGACCGGCGCCGCGCGGACCGTGCCGGGCACGCCCCGCGGCGCGATGGCATCGCTTCGCCACCGTTTCCGAGGAGCCTGCTGACCGTTTCCAGCACAGCGGAGCCGGCAACCGGGCATCCGGAAAGGCCTGGACGTGGAAAAGCCCTGGTCGATGGGAGCAGCGCCGCCGAGGCTCCGAGACGGTGTTCGCACAGGAGCGGGACCGGCAGCCGTCCCCGCTCGCCCCAGGACCTGGTTATGGCCGTGTCAGGAGAAGTCGGCGAACCCACCGAAATCTATGGCCTGGCGCAGTTCAGCGGGGCGTTTCGTCGTCGCCGGGACCTGGTGGCCGGCAAGCTCAGCGGCACCGATGGCGTCCATCGCGACCTGCCGCCCGGCGCCTTCCACCCCTCCACCAGAGGCTCGAAGCAAAATACGCCCGACGAACTACCTGATCGCGCCAAGCCATGGCCCCGCACGATGCCGCGGGTGCTGGTACTGGTGCTCGTCCCGACGGCTTGCCCGCAGTTTTCGGCATGCCGGCATCGAGGCTCTGCGGAAAGTCGGCGTCGTGATTTACGGCAATCACGCATCCGAGCCGCAGGGGGGGCGATGCGGCAGGTTTTCCGTACCCTCCGGGAGGAAGGCGGAATCCGGAGCGTAGGCCCGCTGTTGCCATCGGTGAAGGGCACCATCGACTTGCAGGGCGACGCGACCATGCGCGCGGTCGAGGCAGGTTTCCCGGGGTGATACCCCCCGGGGATGCCAGAGCCCGGACGACCTCGGCCGCTGCCGACCCGGCCCCGAATCAATCCGGCTTCGCACCGGAGACCCGCACCGCTTCGGCCCACCGCTTCGATTCCGCCGCGATGGTCTGCCGAAATGCCTGCGGACTGCTGTTGTCGATCTCCGCGCCCATCTCCGCCAGCTGCGCCCTGGCCGCGGGAGCCGAGACGACGGCGGACACGTCCTTGTAGATCCGGTCCTGGAGGTCCTGGGGGAGCGCCGCGGGGGCGAGCAGACCGAACCAGGTGGCGGCCTGGAAGGATCCCAGCCCGGCTTCGCCGAAGGTCGGCACCTCCGCGATCGCATCCATGCGCTTGGCGCTGGCGATCGCCAAGGCCTTGACTTTGCCGGTCTTGATATAGGGCAAGGCGCTGGAGAGCGTGACGAACGCCATCTGCACCTGGCCGCCGATCAGGTCGG
>JAKOND010000132.1 GCA_022702125.1 Burkholderiaceae bacterium | reverse complement strand
ACGACCTGCTGCAGGCGCACGCCGAGACCCTGCGCCGCCAGACCGAGCCCAACATCGACGACCTGCTGACCATCGTCAACGAGTCGGTGGGCGCGTACAAGCTGTGCAAGGAGCGCATCGACGCGGTGGAGCAGGCGCTGGAAGCGGCCCTCTCGGGCGCCGGCATGGACGGGGCCGGGGCGCCGGCGCCCCGGCCCGCCTCCCGCAAGCGCGGGGACACGGATGCGGATACGGATGCGGACCGTGCGCCGGCGGATGCCGATGCGAACGCCGGCGCCGACGACGATGCGGACGGCCCTTCCCGTCGCAGCGGCATCGGCAACGCCCCTGCTGGCGCCGGAGGGGGCGTCTCCACCGATGTCGACATGCAGGACGACGACATTCCGTTCTGATCCGGAGGCGCCGCGGTCCCGTCGCGGGACGGCCGTCCGATACCGCGTGATACCGTCCCGGCCCGGGGCTGCGGTATCAAGTGAACTTATCCATTCACTACCGAGGTTCTCCATGGCGACCCAGCGTTCCCCCCGCAAAACCACCGCGCCGGCGGCTGCCCCCCAGGACCAGGGCGGCGCCGGCGGCGCCAAGCCCAAGCGCAAGGCCGCCGGCGGCACGTCCGGCACCCCGTCCCAGGACGGCACCGCGGCCGTCGCCGCCAACCTGGCCGACGGCCAGGACCAGACCACCGTCGAGCCGAGCCGCCACCTGTCCAGCCGCGAGACGCAGCAGTACGGCGAGATCGTGAAGCTGCCCAACGGCCTGTCCGAGGACGCCTGCCGCAAGAGCGTGGAAATCCTGAACCAGGTGCTGGCCGACACCATCACGCTGCGCGACATGTACAAGAAGCACCACTGGCAGGTGGTGGGCCCGACCTTCAACCAGCTGCACCTGCTCTACGACCAGCATTTCGAGGCGCAGGTGGCCCTGGTCGACACCGTGGCCGAGCGCATCCAGCTGCTGGGCGGCATCGCGCTGGCGATGGCGCCGGACATCGCCGAGACCACCCGCATCGAGCGTCCGCCGCGCGGCCGCGAGCCGGCGTCGGTGCAGCTCTCGCGCCTGGCCGATGCGCACGAGCTGATCATCGTCCACGCCCGCGAAGCCGCCGAGCAGGTCAACGAGTGGAACGACTCCGGCACCAACGACGTGCTGGTGAGCGACGTGCTGCGCACCAACGAGCTGCAGGTCTGGTTCCTGACCGAGCACCTGGTGGCCGCGTCGCCGGTCTGAGCGACCGCGCTCCCCAGGAAAAACGGGGCCTCGGCCCCGTTTTTTCCGTCGCATCCGCCGGTCTTACTTCACCTGGTCGCGGGAGATGTCCATGATCATCCGGGCAGCCAGGTACAGGCGCGGCACGATGGTGCCGATCTGGACGTATTCGGCGTCGTTCGAGTGCGCGCCGAAGCCGCTCAGGCCCATGCCCTCGACCACCGCGCCGCGGGTCTTGAGCGCGGCGAAGGCCGCGTCGGTGCCGCCGCCGTTGGCGGTTTCGATCACCTTGAGCGGCACGCCGATCTCGTCGTAGATCGCCTTGCCGTGGGCCGCCACCCTGCGCGAGGCGGCGCTGGCCTCCAGCGGCGGGCGGCGCACCTCGAACTTGACCTGCACCTTGCTGTCGGGCAGCAGCTTGTTGCGCACCTTGTCCTGCAGCGCGGCCTGCAGCGCGTCGAAGTCGGCGACCTTGAGCGCCCGGGCGTCGGCCTGGGCGGTGGCCATCGCCGGGATCACGTTGCGGTTGGTGCCGGCCTGGGCGACCGTCCAGTTGAGCTTCAGGCCCCGGTCGTTCTGCGACAGGTCCTTCATCTGCAGCAGCTGGTGCGAGAGCTCGTACAGCGCGTTGACGCCGCCCTCGGGCCGCGCGCCGGCGTGCGAGGACTTGCCCTCGACCGCCAGGTAGGCCGCGCCGATGCCGCTGGTCGCCAGGCGCAGGCTGCCGTCGGTGCCGCCGCCCTCGAAGGAGAAGACCGCGTCCTGGTCGGCCGCGACGCGGGTGATGGTGCCGCGCGCGCCGGGCGAGCTGATCTCCTCGTCGCCGTTGATCAGCACCGTCAGCGTGCCGTAGTCCTTGAAGCCGAGCTTCTGCAGCATCGCCACCGTGTGGATGATGGCCGCCACGCCCTGCTTGTCGTCGGCGATGCCCAGGCCGTAGGCGCGCTCGCCGTCCACGCGGAAGGGCTGGTCCTTGAGCATGCCGCGCAGGTAGACGGTGTCCATGTGCGCGATGAGCATGATCTTGCGGGTGCCGGTGCCCTTGAACTCGGCGTGCACCATCGGGCCGACCTTCTCGGGCGTGTCGTCCATGCGGAAGATGTCGGCGGGCTGCAGCACCTCGACCGTGCCGCCGAGCTTCTGCAGGCGGTCGGCGATCAGCGCGGCGATCTTCGCCAGGCCCTCGGGGTCCTTGCTGCCGGATTCGATGTTGACCAGGTCGCGCAGCGTGTCGAGCAGCGGCTGCTGCTCCTGGCGCGCCAGGTCGTGCACCGCGGCCACCGGCGCGGCCTGCGCCAGGGAGGCGCCCAGGCCGAGGAGGGCGGCGAGGGCCAGGGGACGCAGGCGGGACGGACGGGCGGGGAAGGGCATCATGGTTTCCAGGAAAAGAGAAAACGGAGCCTTCATTGTCCTCCGCGCGACGCGGCGCGCGGCGCCGGCCGGTCGCCTGGGTTACAACCGGTCCCGCAATCCTGCACGGAGACATTTCAAGGAGCGACGCGATGGACCTGGGACTCAAGGACACGGTGGTGCTGGTGACCGGCGGCAGCAAGGGCATCGGCCTGGCCTGCGCGCGGGCCTTCGCGGCCGAGGGCGCGAAGGTGGCGATCGCCTCGCGCAGCCAGGCCAACCTGGACGCGGCGGTGGCCGCGCTGCGGGCCGAGGGCATCGCGGCGCACGCGGTGGTGGCCGACCTGGGCGACCCGGAGCAGGCGGCGCGCATGGCGGCGTCGGTCGAGGAGGCGCTGGGGCCGATCGGCGTGCTGGTCAATTCGGCCGGCGCCGCCAGGCGCACGCCCGCCGCGTCGCTGACCGCGGCGCACTGGCACGCGGCGATGGACGCCAAGTACTTCACCTACATCCACGCGCTCGACGCGGTGCTGCCCGGCATGGCCGCGCGCGGCGCGGGCGCGGTGGTCAACGTGGTGGGGATGGGCGGCAAGGTGGCCTCGCCGCAGCACCTGGCGGGCGGCGCGGCCAACGCGGCGCTGGTGCTGGCGAGCGTCGGGCTGGCCAACGCCTTCGGGCGGCAGGGCGTGCGCGTCAACGCGGTCAACCCCGGCGTGGTCAGGACCGACCGCTTCGACGCCGGCATGCGGGCCGACGCCGAGGCCAGCGGCGAGACGGTGGACGCGGTGGTCGCCCGGCGCGAGGCCGCGCTGCCGCAGCGCCGCTTCGCCGAGGCGCACGAGGTGGCCGACATGGTGGTCTTCCTCGCCTCGCCGCGCGCCAGCTACGTCAGCGGCGCGGTGATCGCGATGGACGGGGCGCTGAACCCGGTGGTGTGAACGCCGACGGTCCGCGCCGTGCCGGCTGCTATTTAAAAGATAGCTGCAAACCAAGGAAGGATGCCGGCAAGGAGCGCGATCGGAGGCGGGAGGCGGAGGGGAAGTCGGGGGCGGCGGGAAACGCCGGTCCGGGGATGCGGTTCATCCGAAGGACAGGAATCCGCCGGCCGCAGCCCTCAGAATCGCAGGCCCCCTCCACCGACCCGCCGCCATGCCGTCCGCCGAACCGTCCCGTGCCGCTCCCGCCTCCCCGTTCGCCGTGCGCCTGCGCGCCTGGCTGGCGTCGCTGTGGCCGGCGCCGGTGCGCATCGACGCGGCCGAGCGCTGGCGCGCGGCCGCGGGCGCGGCGCTGGGCATCCTCGCGACCGGGCTGGTCGGCCACGGCCTGGCGGGCGACGGGCCGGGGCTGCCCTGGCTGGTCGCGCCGCTGGGCGCCAGCGCGGTGCTGGTGTTCGGCGTGCCGTCGAGCCCGCTGGCCCAGCCCTGGTCGGTGGTGGGCGGCAACACGCTGTCGGCGCTGGTCGGCATCGCCTGCGCGCTGTGCATCCCCGATCCGGCGCTGGCCGGCGCGCTGGCGGTGGGCCTGGCGATCGCGGTGATGCTGGCGATGCGCTGCCTGCACCCGCCCGGCGGCGCCAGCGCGCTGCTCGCGGTGCTGGCGCACACGGCGGACTGGCGCTTCGCGCTGTTCCCGGTGCTGACGAATTCGCTGGTGCTGGTGGCCTGCGGCATGCTCTACGGCCGCTGGAGCGGGCGGCCCTACCCGCACCGGGCGCAGCGGCCGCCGCCGGCCGCGCCCTCGGCGTCCGCCGAGGCCCGCTCCCGGTTCACGGCGGCCGACCTGGACGCCGCGCTGGCCCACTACAACCGGGTGATCGACGTCCACCGCGACGACCTGCAGGCGCTGCTGGCGCATGCCGAGGCGGCCGCCTACCAGCGCAACCTGGGCGCGCTGCGCTGCGACGACATCATGACCCGCGAGCCGGTGGCGGTGGAGTTCGGCACCCCGCTGCGCGAGGCCTGGTCGCTGATGCGGCAGCGGGGCATCAAGGCGCTGCCGGTGATCGACCGGGCGCGGCGGGTGGCGGGCATCGTCACCGTGGCCGACTTCCTGCGCGAGGCCGACCTCGACACCCACGAAGGCCTGGCCGGCCGGCTGCGCGACATGCTGCGCGCCATCGCCTCCAGCCATGCCGACCGGCCCGAGGTGGTCGGCCAGATCATGACCCGCCGGGTCCGCGTCGCCAGCGACCACCGGCCGGCCGCCGACCTGGTGCCGCTGTTCTCCGAGGGCGGGCACCACCACATCCCGGTCATCGACGACGAGCGCCGGCTGGTCGGCATCATCACCCAGACCGACCTGGTGCGGGCGCTGGCCCGCGCGGTGCGGCCGGGCGACACCGCCGCCTGACCGGCACGGCCCGCACGCCATGCCCTCGACCCTCGCCGGGCCGGTCCACAGCGACCTGGCCGTCAAGAAGAGCCGCTTCATCGGCTGCGTGCAGCCGGCCGCCGACCGCGCCGCCGCGCAGGCGGTGGTGCAGTCGCTGCGCCAGCGCCACCCCGGCGCGGCGCACGTGTGCTGGGCGCTGCTGGCCGGCGGCCAGTCGGCCGCGGTGGACGACGGCGAGCCCGGCGGCACCGCCGGCCGGCCGATGCTGGAGGTGCTGCGCCACCAGGACCTCGACGGCGTGCTGGCGACGGTGGTCCGCTATTTCGGCGGGGTGAAGCTCGGCGCGGGCGGACTGGTGCGCGCCTACACCGATGCGGTGGCGCAGGCGCTGCTGGGCGCCGAGAAGGTGCCGGTCGTGGCGCTGCGGCGGCTGCGCTGCGCGGTGCCCTACGCGCTCGAAGGCCTGCTGCGCCGCGAGATCGCCGCCGCCGGCGCGACCCTGCTGGCGGTGGCGCACGGCTCGCTGGTGGAACTGGAATTCAGCCTGCCGCTGCCGCGCGCCGAGGCGCTGGTGGCGCATCTGGGCGAGGCCGGGCAGGGCCGCATCGGCTGGATCGACCCGCGCTAGCCTAGGCCTGCGCGTCCTCGCGCGATTCTTCCGGCACCGGCCGGCGTCCGGTCAGGCGCAGGAGGCCGGCGAAGCAGGCCGGCACCGCCACCAGCACCAGCAGCGCCAGCCCGGTGCTGATCATCGCGGTGGCCTCGCGCCCCAGGCCCACGGCCATGCCGATGGCGGCGGTCAGCCAGATGCCGGCGGCGGTGGTCAGGCCCTGGATGCGGGTGTCGCCCTCGCTCTTGAGGATGGTGCCCGCGCCCAGGAAGCCGACGCCGGCCACCAGCCCCTGCACCACCCGGCTCATGTCGTTGGGCGAGACGCCGCTGTGCTGCGACACCAGCACGAACAGCGCCGCGCCCATCGCCACCAGCATGTGGGTGCGCAGGCCGGCGGGCTTCTGGTGCCATTCGCGCTCCAGGCCCAGCAGCCCGCCGAGCAGGCCGGCCAGCACCAGGCGCACCACCAGCCGGGTGGCCTGCTCCAGGTCGCCGATGTCCGAGAACTCGGACGCGATCACGCGGCCGATGCGCTGCCAGGCGTCGCCCATGCCGGCTCAGGCCGTGGCGGTGCGGGCGGCCCGCGCGCCGGCCGGCGGCCAGCCCCACTTGCCGTGCGGCAGGCTCGGCAGGCGGCCGAGCAGGCGCCGGCAGTAGCCGGCCACATGCAGGCAGCGGTTGACCTCGTCGACCGGCAGCGGCCCCGACACCACCACGATGTCGTTGGCCGCCTCCTGGGCGCCGGCCGCGCGCAGCCGGCGCCGGGCGTGCGCCGCCCAGGACTGGATGCGCGTCGGGCTGCCGTGCTGGTGCAGGGTGCCGGTGCGCTGGTCGAAGGCCAGCGCGATGTCGTCGGTCTTGAGCCGGAAACGCCGCTCGCCGGTGGCGCGGCTCGGCGGCTCGCCCATGTCGTACAGGTAGTAGCTGCCGGCCTTGAGTACGTAGCGCAGATCCATGAAAGATTCCTTTTCGCAACCATTCTGCGGATCCGCCACCGTACGCCAAGGCGGGGTGAGGCGTGGAAACCGGGCGTATCTCGCGGGACCGGTGGCGACGGCGGACGGGCAGGGCCGCGGCGGGCGACGCGGGAAAACCCGCGGCGCCCGCCGGCCGTACATGCTTATGATGCGCATGACAACGCTAACATCGCCATCCTGTAACGAAGGCGTCGGGAGGCTCCGGGAGACTCCGGTCCGCCGACCGCGTCGCCGCGAACATCGCCCCGGGGCCCCGGTTGCCCGCGACGCGGGCGTTCCGCCCGGCTCCCGGCCGGTTCCTTCCCCTTCCCACTGCCGCATCCATGACCTCTTCCCGCCCCCGCATCCTCCAGGTCGGCCGTCTGCTGCCGGCCCTCGAATCCCGCCTGGCCGCGCGCTACGACGTCCACCGGCTGGCCGACGAGTCCGACCCGCGGGCTTTCCTGGCCGCGCGGGGCGCCGAGTTCGTCGGCGTGGCGACCTCGGCGCGCTTCGGCGCCGACCGGGCCCTGATCGACGCGCTGCCGCACCTGCAGGTGATCTCCAGCTTCGGCGTCGGGCTCGACGCGATCGACCTCGATGCGGCGCGCGCGCGCGACATCGCGGTCGGCCACACGCCCGACGTGCTCAACGACTGCGTGGCCGACACCGCCTTCCTGCTGCTGATGGATGCGGCGCGCCAGGGCAGCGCCGCCGACCGTTTCGTGCGGCGCGGCGACTGGCTGCGGGGCACCTATCCGCTCGCCACCCGGGTCAGCGGCAAGAAGCTGGGCATCCTGGGCCTGGGCCGCATCGGCCGGGTGATCGCGCGGCGCGCCTCGGGCTTCGACATGGACGTGCGCTACCACAACCGCCGCCCGGTGAGCGACGTGGACTACGCCTACGAGCCGACGCTCGAAGGACTGGCCGCCTGGGCCGACTTCCTGGTGATCGCCAGCGCCGGCGGCGCCGAGACGCGCGGCCTGGTGTCGAAGGAGGTGCTGCGGGCGCTCGGGCCGAAGGGCTTCCTCGTGAACGTGTCGCGCGGCACGGTGGTGGACCAGGACGCGCTGGTCGATGCGCTGGCGAACCGACGCATCGCCGGCGCCGGCCTCGACGTGTTCGAGGACGAGCCGAAGGTGCCCGAGGCGCTGTTCGCGCTCGACAACGTGGTGCTGCTGCCGCACATCGCCAGCGGCACCCACGAGACGCGCGAGGACATGGCGCAACTGGTGCTGGACAACCTGGAACGCTTCTTCAAGACCGGCGAGGTGCAGGCCTCCGCGCTGTAGCGCCCCGCGCACCGGACCGGACGCGCAAAGGGCTTCGGCCGCCGCGCGGCGGCCGGCGCGGCCGGTCAGAAGTCGACCAGGCTCAGGCCGATGCTGAACACCGTGCGCTTGCGGTTGTAGTCGATCAGGCTGTCGCCGTAGCCGCTGAACAGCTGGGTGTGCAGCCGCAGCCCGCTGAAGGTGTTGCCCGCGCCGTCGCCCAGGCTGCGCATCCACTCGATGCGGCCCGATCCCCGGTCGGTGCGGCCGAAGGAGCTGCGCAGCGTGGTGCTCAGGGTGTTCTGGCGGTTGACGTTCCAGATCGCCTGCAGCTCGCCGCGGCCGATGTAGTCGACGATGTCGGGGTTGTTGTCCTTGGCCACGGTTTCGTTGATGCGCTTCCAGGCCCGGGCGTTGAGGATGACGCTGTTGCCCAGCTCGAAGCCGGTCATCAGGTAGTAGCGGTTCCAGCTGCGCGACAGCGGATCGCTCTGGCCGTTGGACTGGTGCACCAGGCCCGCGCCCGCGTAGCGCCAGCGCACGCCGCCGGGCAGCTGCAGGTCGGTCGGGTAGACGTAGATCGCCTCGGGCTCGTAGTCGGTGCTGCGGAAGGGCCGCGACAGGCCGCTGTTGAAGAACTGCCAGTACGACTGCTGGCTGTAGGCGAACCACAGCGAGTCGCGCTTGCTCGAACCGGCCGGCGTGAGCAGGCCGCTGGCGATCTTGGTGCGCACCGACAGCTGCAGCCGCAGCTCCTGCTTGCTGTAGTCGAGCGCGGTGGTGGCGCTGTTGGCGGGGTTGGCCGAGGTGGGCCGGTCGTTGACGCTGCTGGCCGCGACCGCCGACAGGCTGTTGGGCCGGAAGCCGCGCAGCGAGAAGGTTGGGCAGCTGCTGCCTTCCTCCAGCTCCCAGAAGCGCGACAGGTCGGAGAACTGCCGGTCCTTGCAGCCCTGCTCCAGGCCGATGCCCAGGATGCCGGTGGAGGCGGTGACCGTCGGCGAGCCCTCGGGCGCCGGCGGCTGGGTGCTGGCGAGCGCGGCGGCGACGGCGGCGGTCGCCGGCGCGGGGGCCGGCACCGGAGCCGACGCCGATGCCGGCGCGGCCGCGGAAGCCGCCGCGCCCGCGCTGCTGCGCGCCTGCACCGCGTCGACCAGCGCCTGCTGGTCCTGCGCCCAGCGGTCGAAGCAGTCGAGCCGCTCGCGGGTGCCGGAGAGCGTGGTGCACCGCTGCCAGGCGGCCGACTGCGCGACGTTGGAGGTCGCGGCGGTGGTCAGCTCGCGCTGGCTGGCGGGCGCCGGGGCGGGCCGGGAGACGGGCGGCTTCTGGGCGGCGGACTGCGTCGCGCGCGACCGCGCCGGGGACGGTGCGGCCTGGGCGATCTGCGCCGGCGACGGTGCGGCCTGGGCGATCCGCACCGGGGCCGGTGCGCCGGCGTCCTGCGCCATCGCGCCGCCGGCGCCCGCGAGGCCCAGCGCCAGTCCGGCGGCCGAAGCGCGCACGGCGCGGGCGGAGCGGCGCGGCGTCATGCGCCCGGCGCCTTGCGCAGCACGAAGCGCCGCGTGGTGTTGTTCGAGGTGTCGGTCCATGTTCCTTCGATCTTCCTGCCGCAGCTGCCGGCGCTGACGTTGC
>JAKOND010000324.1 GCA_022702125.1 Burkholderiaceae bacterium | reverse complement strand
GCGCCACGGCCGCCGTAGCATCCGGGCCATGCGCTTCGACCTGACCGACCTGCAGCTCTTCGTCCATGCGGTGGAGTCCGGCAGCATCACCGCGGGCGCCCGCCGCGCCAACCTGGCGCTGCCCTCGGCCAGCGCCCGGCTGCGGGGCATGGAGGCGCTCGCCGGCGTGCCGCTGCTGCTGCGCGGGCCGCGCGGCGTCGTGCCCACCCCGGCCGGCCGCACGGTGCTGCACCATGCCCGGCTGGTGCGCCAGCAGGTGCGCGAGCTGCACGGCGACCTGGCGCGGCAGGCGCGGGGCCTGCGCGTCACGGTGCGCATCGCCGCCAACACGACGGCGCTCGGGGAATGGCTGCCGGCGCCGCTGGGCGCCTTCCTGGCGCGGCATCCGCAGGTGGATGCGGTGCTGGAAGAGCGCAGCAGCCATGCCATCCCGGGCGCCGTCGCCCAGGGCCAGGCCGACCTGGGCGTCGCCGCGCAGCCGGCCGGCGGCGGCCGGGCGCCGGACTTCGACGGCGCGCTGCGCTACCGGCCCTTCCGCCACGATCCGCTGGTGCTGGCGGTGCCCGCCGGCCATCCGCTGGCGCGGGACAGGGGCCCGCGCGATTTCGCCGATGCGCTCGATTGCCGCTTCGTCGGCCTGGCGCCCGGCAGCGCGCTCCAGGCCCACGTCGCCGCGCAGGCCGAGCGCGCCGGCCGGCCGCTGGCCTACCGGGTGCGCGCGCCGGACGCGGATGCCGCCTTGCGGCTGGTCGCCGCCGGCGCGGGCATCGCGGTGCTGCCGCGCGCGGCCCTGGACCGGCACGCCGCGGCGGGCGGCGTGGAGGCGGTGGCGCTGGCCGACGACTGGGCCGAACGGCGCCTGCAGCTCTGCCTGCCGGCCGAAACGGCGACCCTGCCCGTCGCGGCGCTGCTGGCGGAGGCGCTCGCGCCGGCCGCGGAGGTTGCGGACGCGGGCGATCCCGCGGGCGGCGGCGCTCCGGGCCACGGCGCCGTGGATGAAGGTGCCGCGCATGGAGGCGATGCGGACGCCGGGGGTGCCAGGAATGCCAGGAGCGCCGGCAATGGCGACCGGGCCGCCCGGCCCGGTCCGGGACTCAGCCCGCCGCCGGCGCGTCGGTGAAGGCCCACTGCCGCCGCGCAGCGAACACCGCGTCCGGGTACGGCGCCCGCCCCCGGCTGCCGTTGTAGCGGCCCAACGCCAGGAATTCGTCGCCGCGCTCGCGGTCCAGGTAGTGGCGCAGGATCACGCAGCCGAAGCGCAGGTTGGTCTGCATGTGGAACAGCCGGCCGGGGTCGCCGTCGCCCAGGGCGCGGGTCCAGAAGGGCATCACCTGCATGTAGCCGCGCGCGCCGACGCTGCTCACCGCGAACTTGCGGAAATTGCTCTCGACCTGCACCAGCCCCAGCACCAGCCCGGTGTCCAGGCGCGCCCGGCGCGACTCGTACCAGGCGGTCTGCAGGAACTCGCGGCGCGCCTCCAGTTCCGGGATGCGGCGCCGCAGCCGGTCGCTCTGCGTCCGCAGCCAGCGCACGTAGGCCAGGCGCGCCTCGGTGGTGTCGAAGTCGGGCACCGGCGGCGCGCTGTTGGCGACGGCCGCGCTCAACGCGTTGCGCACCGCGTCGGCCATCGGCTCCTCGAGCTGGCTGCCGGCGCTGGCTTGCTGCGAAAAAGAGAGCGCCAAGCCCAGGCAAGACGTTCGCTGGAGCAGGATTCTCCGGTCGATCCGCATCGTCGCGCCGTCCGGGCTGGCAGGTCGCATCAGGCCGCGATCCGGCCCTTCAGGTGGGCCGCGATATCGGCCAGCGCCACCGACGTGGCCTCGGTGTCGCGCCGGTGCTGGTACTCGACTTGGCCTTCCTTGAGGCCCCGGTCGGACAGCACCACCCGGTGCGGCACGCCGATGAGTTCCCAGTCGGCGAACATCGCGCCCGGCCGCTCGCCGCGGTCGTCGAGCAGCACGTCCACGCCCGACGCCAGCAGGTCGGCGTAGAGCGATTCGGCGGCGGCCTTCACCGCCTCGCTGCGGTCCATGCCGATCGGGCAGATCACCACGGTGAACGGCGCGATCGCGTCGGGCCAGACGATGCCGCGCGCGTCGTGGTTCTGCTCGATGGCCGCCGCCGGCAGGCGGGTGATGCCGATGCCGTAGCAGCCCATCTCGAAGTGCTTCGGCTTGCCGG
Organism: Burkholderiaceae bacterium; assembly: GCA_022702125.1. GTDB lineage: Bacteria > Pseudomonadota > Gammaproteobacteria > Burkholderiales > Burkholderiaceae_C > JAKOND01. The sequence continues at coordinate 7,992 of JAKOND010000324.1, read as the reverse complement.
ACTCGTCGAGGAAGGTCGCGTCCATCGCCTGGCTGTACTTGGTGCCGAGGTAGAACACATGGCCGACCTCGATGCCGCGCTCGATCGCGAGCGGCCCCCGGCCGTCGGGCGACGGGTCGCCGGCCACCACGTTGCGGATGTCGGCCACCAGGTCCGGCTCGGGCAGGTCGCGGCCCCAGTTCACGCCGGTGACGTGGTGGTCCGGGCGGTTGGCGCCGCAGGTCCAGTCGGCCAGGACGGCCACCTCGCGGTCGGCCACCACCTTCACCGGCCGCTTCGGGTCGAGCGGGCCGAGGTAGCCCGGCACGCAGCCGAAGTGCGCCTCGATCTCGGCGCCGGTGGCGAAGCGGAAGCCGCCCTCCATGCCCGGCAGCTTGCCGGCCTTCACTTCGTTGAGGTCGTGGTCGCCGCGCAGCAGCAGCAGCCAGACGGTCGTCTTGGCGACCGTGCCGTGCTCGTCGGTCTCGTCGGTCGCCAGCACCAGCGACTTGACGGTGGTGGCGAGCGGCGTGCCCAGCAGCGCGGCCACGTCGGCGCAGGTGCTCTTGCCCGGCGTCGGCACCTCGGTGCGCGGCAGCGTCGCGGCCGGGCGCGGGCCGGCGGGCGCCAGCGCCTCGGCCTTCTCCATGTTGGCCGCGTAGTCGCCGGAGGCGCAGTAGACGATGGCGTCCTCGCCGGTGGCGGCGATCACCTGGAATTCCTGGCTCAGGTCGCCGCCGATGGCGCCGCTGTCGGCCGCCACCGCGCGGTAGCGCAGCCCGAAGCGGTCGAAGATGCGGCGGTAGGCGTCCTTCATCACCTCGTAGCTCGCCTGCGCCGCCTCGGGGCTGCGGTCGAAGCTGTAGGCGTCCTTCATGACGAACTCGCGGCCGCGCATCAGGCCGAAGCGCGGCCGGCGCTCGTCGCGGAACTTGGTCTGGATCTGGTAGAGGTTCTTCGGCAGCTGCTTGTAGCTGCGCAGCGTCTGGCGCGCCACGTCGGTCACCACCTCCTCGCTGGTCGGCTGGACGACGAAGTCGCGGCCGTGGCGGTCGCGGATGCGCAGCAGCTCGGGGCCCATCTTGTCGAAGCGGCCGGTCTCCTGCCACAGCTCGGCGGGCTGGACCACCGGCATCGCCATCTCGACCGCGCCGGCGCGGTTCATCTCCTCGCGCACGATGGCCTCGACCTTGCGGATCACCCGCAGCCCCATCGGCATGTAGTTGTAGATGCCGGCGCCGAGCCGGCGGATCATGCCGGCGCGCATCATCAGCCGGTGGCTGGCGACCTCGGCGTCGGCAGGCGCTTCCTTGAGGGTGGCGATGAGGAACTGGGATGCTTTCATGGGGTCTCGACACGGAGGGCCGGAAGGCCTCGAACAGGACGCGTGCCGCACGCGCGTGCGACAGGAGCGGGGGGATTCACACCGGGCCCTTGTTGCCGGCGGGGTGCCGTGCATAATGGACTCAATGTAAAAATTTGGGGTTAGATTATGCTCGACCGGGAAGGCTTCCGCCCGAATGTCGGCATCATCCTGCTCAACCAGAAGAACCAGGTTTTCTGGGGCAAACGCATACGGACCCACAGCTGGCAGTTCCCGCAAGGCGGCATCGACCGGGGAGAGACACCCGAGCAGGCGATGTTCCGCGAGCTGCACGAGGAAGTGGGCCTGCATCCGAACCACGTCCGCGTGGTGGCCCGGACCCGCGACTGGTTGCGCTACGAGGTGCCGGACCGTTTCATCCGCCGCGACGCGCGCGGCCACTACAAGGGCCAGAAGCAGATCTGGTACCTGCTGCAGCTCACCGGCCACGACTGGGACCTGAACCTGCGCGCGACCAACCACCCCGAGTTCGACGCCTGGCGCTGGAACGACTACTGGGTGCCGCTCGACGTGGTGGTGGAGTTCAAGCGCGGCGTCTACGAGATGGCGCTGACCGAACTGGCCCGCTTCCTGCCGCGCCACAACGAGCAGCGCAACCGCTACCTGCGCAGCAGCATGCGCACCCGCGACGGCGAAGCCGCGCCGCATTCGCTGCTGCATTGCGGCGTGCACCTGGATCTGCCGCCCGGCGCCGTCTTCGACCCCGATCCGTCGGCCGCCCTGCCGGCCGCGCAGGATGCGTCATCCGACACCGTGCCCAACCTGCCCTCGCCTGCCGCATCGTCCGGCGCAGCCCTGCCCGGAGCCTTCCGCCATGCGTCCCGATGACACACCGCGCCGTCCGGCGTTTTCCCGACATCGCGAGGCCCTGGTCGCCGGCATGCTGGCGGCGGCCTGCGCCCTGGCCCCCGGCATGTCGCGGGCCGGGCTGCTGACGGACGACGCGCCCTGGCTCGAAGGCGAGGTACCGGCGCCGCCGGCCTTCGACCTGAACCGCCTGATCGACGTGACGCCGTCCGGCAGTCCGTCGTCGCTGCGCATCGGCGTGGACCCGGCCACCATCAGCGTGGGCAAGGACGACCGGGTGGTGCGCTACGTGGTCGTCGCGGCCAGCCCCGCCGGCGCGCTCAACGTGATGTACGAGGGCATCCTCTGCGCCAAGGGCGAATACCGCCTGTACGCGCGCTACCGCGAATCCGACGGCTGGCGCATGCTGGACGACAGCGGCTGGCAGCCGCTCGCCCGGCTGTCGCAGCGCTATCCGCAGGACATCGCCCGGGGCGGCCTCTGCCGAGAAAGCTCGCCCAACGGCACGCCGGCCAACATCGCCCGCGGCCTGCAGCGCGGCCAGTCGGTGCCCCTGGTCTCGCCCTGAGGCGCCCCGCGTCCGGCGGCACCCGGCGGCGCGTACCGGCCGCTGGGGGGATTCAGCGCCGCACCACCATGTTGTCGCGGTGCACCATCTCCGGCTCGGCCGCGTAGCCCAGCAGCCGCTCGAACTCGGCCGAGCCCCGGCGGCACAGCATCCGGGCCTCGGCGCTCGCGTAGTTGGCCAGGCCGCGGGCGATCTCCTCGCCCTCGACCGTGCGCACCGCGATCACGTCGCCGCGCGAGAAATCCCCCTCCACGCCCACCATGCCGATCGGCAGCAGGCTCTTGCCCTCGTCGCGCAGCTTGGCGACCGCGCCGGCGTCCACCACCACCGCGCCGCGCAGCTGCAGGTGGTCGGCGATCCATTGCTTGCGCGCCTGCTGCTTGGCGGTCTGCGCCGCCAGCAGCGTGCCCAGCACCTCGCCCGCCGCCAGCCGCAGCAGCACGTCCGGCTCGCGGCCCCAGGCGATCACGGTGGAGGCGCCCGAGCCCGCCGCCCGCTTGGCCGCCAGGATCTTGGTCAGCATGCCGCCCCGCCCCAGGCTGGAGCCGGCGCCGCCGGCCATGGCCTCCAGCGCCGGATCGCCGGCCCGGCCCTCGCGCACCAGCGTGGCCGCCGGATCGCGCCGCGGATCGGCGGTGTAGAGGCCCTTCTGGTCGGTCAGGATGACCAGCAGGTCGGCTTCCACCAAGTTGGCGACCAGCGCGCCCAGCGTGTCGTTGTCGCCGAACTTGATCTCGTCGTTGACGACGGTGTCGTTCTCGTTGATGACCGGCACCACGCCCAGGCGCAGCAGCGTCAGCAGCGTCGAGCGGGCATTGAGGTAGCGCTCGCGGTCGGCCAGGTCGGCATGGGTCAGAAGCACCTGCGCGCTGCCCAGGCCCTGCTCGCGCAGCTTGGTCTCGTACATCTGGGCCAGGCCCATCTGCCCCACGGCGGCGGCCGCCTGCAACTCGTGGATCTCGCGCGGCCGGGTCGACCAGCCGAGGCGCTTCATGCCCTCGGCGATCGCGCCGCTCGACACCATGATGAGTTCGCGACGCACGCCGTCGGCCGTCATCAGCGCCGCCAGCTGCCGGCACCATTCGCCGATGGCCTGCTCGTCGAGCCCCCGGCCTTCGTCGGTCACCAGGCTGGAGCCGACCTTGACCACGATGCGGCGCGCCTGCAGCAGCCCCTGCACCGGCGATGGCGCAGCCTGCCGCGCCTCCGCGGGGCCGCGCTCCGCCAGGGCGCTCATCGCACCGGCTCCGCTATGCCATCGCCGGCGGCCGGCGGCTGCCCCAGCGGGAAGCGCGGATCCACCTCCACCGGCGGCAGTTCGGCCTGCTGCTGGGCATGCACATGCTGGTAGATGGACTGCACCAGCGGCTCGCAGCCTTCGCGCGTCAGCGCCGAGATCTCGAACACCGGGCCCTTCCAGCGGAAGCGCTTGACGAAGTCCTTGACCCGGGCGGCCCGCTCGTCCGCAGGCACCATGTCGAGCTTGTTGAGCACCAGCCAGCGCGGCTTGTCGTGCAGCGCCTTGTCGTACTTCTTGAGCTCGCCCACGATGGCCTTGGCCTGCGCCACCGGATCGGTGTCGTCGAACGGCGCCATGTCCACCACGTGCAGCAGCAGACGGGTGCGCTGCAGGTGGCGCAGGAACTGGTGGCCCAGGCCGGCCCCTTCGGACGCGCCCTCGATCAGGCCGGGGATATCGGCGATCACGAAGCTCTGCTCCGGCCCGACGCGCACCACTCCCAGGTTCGGATGCAGCGTGGTGAACGGATAGTCGGCGATCTTCGGGCGGGCATTGGACACCGCCGCGATCAGCGTGGACTTGCCCGCGTTGGGCATGCCCAGCAGGCCGACGTCGGCCAGCACCTTGAGTTCGAGCTTCAGGCTCTTCTTCTCGCCGGGCCAGCCGGGCGTTTTCTGACGCGGCGCGCGGTTGATGGCGCTCTTGAAGCGCATGTTGCCGAATCCGCCGTCGCCGCCCTTGGCGATGGTGACCACCTCGCCGGGAACCAGCATCTCGTAGAGCACGTCTCCGGTCTCGGCATCGCTGATTATGGTGCCCACCGGCACCTTGAGCGTTATGTCCTCGCCCGCGGCGCCGTACATGTCCGAGCCCATGCCGTGCTCGCCGCGCCGGGCGTCGTGCCGGCGCGAATACCGGAAGTCCACCAGCGTGTTGAGGTTGGAGTCGGCCACCGCGAACACGTGGCCGCCGCGCCCGCCGTCGCCCCCGTTGGGACCGCCGAATTCCTTGTATTTCTCGTGCCGGAACGACACGCAGCCGTTGCCGCCGTCGCCGGCGGAGACGTCGATATACGCTTCATCCACGAATTTCATGGGCTGGTCCAGTCTGAAGGGGGAAATGGGAGCATAGGCCGGCCCGTAACGCAAGAAGCCCCGGCAAGGCGGGGCTTCAGGCAGAGGGCCCGGCGACCGGAGTCGCCGACAGCCGAAGTCGCGCGAAGTTTATTCGGCGGCGACCGGGATCACGCTGATGACGGACTTGTTCAGCGCGCCCTTGACGCCGAAGGACACGTGACCGTCGACCAGTGCGAAGATCGTGTGGTCCTTGCCCACGCCGGCGTTGGTGCCTGCGTGGAAACGCGTGCCGCGCTGGCGCACGATGATCGAGCCGGCGCTGATGAGTTCGCCGCCGAAGGCCTTGACACCCAGCATCTTCGGCTTGGAATCACGACCGTTTCGCGTAGAGCCGCCGCCTTTTTTCTGTGCCATGACCTTGCTCCTTAAGCGGCGATCGCACCGATTTGCAGTTCAGTGAACTGCTGGCGATGGCCTTGACGTTTCTGGTAATGCTTGCGACGGCGCATCTTGAAGATGTGCACCTTGTCGTGCTTGCCATGCGAAACGACCGTAGCCGTGACGGTGGCGCCGGACACCAGGGGCGTGCCGACCTTGAGCTCTTCGCCGTTACCGACGGCGAGGACTTGGTCGATCACGATTTCCTGGCCTACGTCCGCAGCAATCTGTTCTACTTTGATTTTCTCGCCAGCAGCAACACGATACTGTTTGCCACCGGTTTTTATGACCGCGTACATATCAACCTCTTGGGTAGGAAATTTCCACGGAAGAATTTCCGCAGAACCGCAGATTATAGCCAACAACGTTCTTGCAAGGCAAGCCCCGACGCGCACGGCACCCACCGCGCGCGCGTTTCAGGCCTTGCGTCTTCCTATAATCCTGCGCGACTCCTCCGGCCTTCGCGCCGGCCCCTGTCCCACCGACCGCACCCCTTGACCACCGAAGCCGTTCCCCGCACCACCGCCGACATCCTGGCACTGATCGCCGACGACATGCGGGAGGTAGACCGCGTGATCGGCCGGCGGCTGAATTCCGGGGTGCCGCTGGTGGGCGAGGTATCGCGCTACATCATCGCGGCAGGCGGCAAGCGCCTGCGGCCGGCGCTGCTGCTGATGATGTGCGGCGCGCTCGGCCACCGGGGTACCGAGCGTTTCGACTTCGCCGCGGTGGTCGAATTCATCCATACCGCCACCCTGCTGCACGACGACGTGGTGGACGAATCCACCCTGCGCCGCGGCCGCCCCACGGCCAACGAGAGCTTCGGCAACCCGGCCAGCGTGCTGGTCGGCGACTTCCTCTACTCCCGTGCCTTCCAGATGATGGTCGATGGAGGCCGGATGGAGGTGATGCGCATCCTGGCCGAGGCCACCAACGTGATCGCCGAGGGCGAGGTGCAGCAGCTGATGAACATGCACGACGCCAGCCTCGACCAGGCCGGCTATCTGCAGGTGATCCGTTCGAAGACGGCCAAGCTGTTCGAGGCCAGCGTACGGATCGCGGCGGTGCTCGCGGACGCCCCGCCGGCGGTGGAGCAGGCCTGCATCGTCTACGGGCAGGCGCTCGGCACCGCCTTCCAGGTCATCGATGACCTGCTGGATTACGATGGCGATGCTGGCGAGATGGGCAAGAACCTGGGCGACGACCTGCGCGAAGGCAAGGCCACGCTGCCGCTGATCATCGCCATGCAGCGCGGTACGCCCGCGCAGGCGCAGCTGGTGCGCACGGCGATCGAGCAAGGCGGCGACAGCAGCGACCTGGAAAGCATCATGGACATCGTCCGCGAGACAGGTGCGCTGGATAGCGTGCGGCAGGCCGCGGCGGCGGAAGCGCAACGGGCGATGGACGCGATCGAAGCGTTGAATTTTGAAAAAGACAATCCCTATGCGGAAGGTTTGCTACAATTAGCGGCTCAGCTTCTCGGCCGTCGTGCCTGAGGTTGAAAATTTCCGGCAGCGCAAGCCGGAAGCATCGGGGTGTAGCTTAGCCTGGTAGAGCGCTACGTTCGGGACGTAGAGGCCGGAGGTTCGAATCCTCTCACCCCGACCAGGATTTCTAATGCAGGTCCCTGTCCAGTCAGTTCAGGCATGACCCGCCTTCCCCCGCATGCTCGTGCGGTGGTTCTCTTCCCCAGTCTTCTGGCTCCTCCAACCCGATCCGATGACGGTTCGGTGTGCGGCGAGCTCATGGCATCGAGTGGGGCAGCAACGCCTAGAATCTTTGGCGATTGCCCTTTCGCCCCTGGCCGGAGCCTCCACCATGACCCGCCGTACCGATTTGCTGCACGAGACGCTGGCTTGCCAGACAGTGGTTCGCCTGTTTTCTCGCGCCGCATATCGCATCCTATGGCTGATGCCGATGGTTGTCTCGGCCTGTATGGTGCCGGGCATCGGCCGTACGCAGGAAGTATCGATCCGCGATTTTCCCGAGGCTGCATTGCGTGGCCGGCTGGAAGTGGTGCAGCCGCCCGATGCCCTGCTGGACGGCAAACCGGTCCGGCTCGCACCGGGCGTCCGCATACGGAGCACTGCCAATCTGCTGGTGACCTCGGCCACGCTGGTGGGCGAACGCCGAAAGGTCAACTATGTCCGGGACGCTACCGGAGAATTGCAGTACGTCTGGCTTTTGACGGATGCCGAAGCATCGCAGCCCCGTGCTTCCGGAGATGGCGGCGGTATCCTGTCATGGTTCGGGTTTTGACGGCATCGATTCACCACGTCCAAAAATATTGCCCCTGAAGCGCTCCCGCTTGCACTGACGCGAGCAATGGGATGGACCCGTGCGATTTTCCGGACTGCGGCTCATACGCCGTGGTGCAATGCCAACGATGCAAGCCCTCCCGGTCGACGAATCCTGCCGGAATAATACTTTCTGAGTATTCAGAAAACCGGTACGGCATTGCCAGTGCCGCCAGTTCGCTGCACGATCCAAAGGCCTCGGT
>JAKOND010000107.1 GCA_022702125.1 Burkholderiaceae bacterium | reverse complement strand
CCTTCCGATCCCCTTCCCCCCCCCCCCCGCAACCCCGGTCCCCCGATCCGATCCCGGATCCCCGCCGTCCACCCTTGCCCTGGAGCCCCGCCATGACCGCATCCCCTGCACGCCGCACCCTGCTGCGGGCCGCCGCCGCCGGCCTGCTCGTCCCGGCCCTGCCGCTGCGCGCCGCCGCTCCCCTGCGGCCCGGCCCGCGCGACGCGCTGATCGTCGTGGACGTGCAGAACTGCTTCGTCGACGGCGGCACGCTGCCCGTCAAGGGCGGCGCCGAGGTGGTGCCGGTCATCAACCGCATCGCGCCCGCCTTCGCGAACATCGTGGTCACCCAGGACTGGCACACCGCCGGGCACGCCTCCTTCGCCAGCGCCCACGGCGGCAAGAAGCCCTTCGAGACGACGACGCTGCGCTACGGCACCCAGGTGCTCTGGCCCGACCACTGCGTGCAGGGCACCGAGGACGCGGCGCTGCGCGGCGACCTGCGTCTGCCCACCGCGCAGCTCATCGTGCGCAAGGGCTTCCATGCCGACGTGGACAGTTATTCCGCCTTCGAGGAGGCCGACCGCCGCACCCGCACCGGCCTGGCCGGCTACCTCAAGGAGCGGGGCGTCACGACCGTCTACGTGACCGGGCTGGCGACCGACTTCTGCGTGGCCTGGACCGCGCTCGACGCCCGCAGGCTGGGCTTCGCGGCCTTCGTGGTCGAGGACGCCACCCGGGCCATCGACCTCGACGGCTCGCTGGCGGCCGCCTGGAAGCGGATGGCCGCCGCGGGCGTGAAGCGCATCCGGTCCGCCGACATCGCCGGAACCGCGTCGTGAGCGCCCCGGCCGCCGGCGCGCCGCGGCCGGTGGCCCTGGTCGTCAACGGCCGCAGCGTCGCGCCCGCGGTCGGCGCGCAGGCCACGCTGCTGCACCTGCTGCGCAACGAACTGGGCCTCAACGGCCCGAAATACGGCTGCGGCCTGGGCCAGTGCGGCGCCTGCACCGTGCTGGTCGACGGCGTGGCGGCGCGGGCCTGCGTGATCCCGGCGCGCGGCGCGGCGGGGCGCCGCGTCACCACCCTCGAAGGGCTGGGCGGCCGGGGCCGGCTGCATCCGGTGCAGCAGGCCTTCGTCGACGCGCAGGCCGCGCAGTGCGGCTACTGCCTCAACGGCATGGTGATGATGGCGGCGGCGCTGCTGGCGCGGGTGCCCGACCCGGACGAGGCCGCCATCCGCCGCGAGCTGTCGGGCAACCTCTGCCGGTGCGGCACCCATGTGGAGATCGTGCGCGCGGTGCGGCGGGCGGCGGTGCTGCTGCGCGCCGCCGGGGCCGGGACCGGTCCCGGCGTCCCCGCGGGTCCCGAGGCCGCCCACGACGATGCGGCCGCGGCGCATGCGGCGGACCCGGCCCGCCACCCCGCGCCGGATCGCGCCGACGCGCCGGCCCCCGTCCGCGCGCCCGCCCCGGCCGCCCACGCCGCCGCCGCGGCGCGCCCGGCGCACGACCAGGACGCCGCCCCATGACGCCGCCGGCCGGCCGCCGCGCCGACGCGCCCCGCACCCGGGCCGACTTCCATGCCGCCGACGGCGTGCTGCTGGTGGTGCGCGACCCGCCGCCCGCGCCCCCGCCGGTGCCCGGCCAGCCGGCGCTGGTCGCGGGCGACCCGGCCGAGGGCGTGGAGATCCTGGTCGCGGTCTGGGACGACGGCAGCGCCACCGCGCTCAACGGCCACGTGGACCTGGGCACCGGCATCCGGACCGCGCTGGCGCAGGTCGCGGCCGAGGAACTCGACCTGCCGATGGACCGCCTCGCCATGGTGCTGGGCGACACCGCCCGCGCGCCCAACCAGGGCGCCACCATCGCCAGCGCCTCGCTGCAGATCCATGCCCAGCCGCTGCGCCTGGCCGCCGCGCAGGCCCGCGCCTGGCTGGTGGCGCGCGCGGCCGAACGGCTGGGCCTGCCGGCCGGGGCGCTCGACACCCGCGACGGCGCGGTCCACGTCCGCGACGAGCCCGCGCGCGCCCTCGGCTACGGCGAGCTGGTCGCGGGCGGCCATGCGGTGCTGCGGCTCGACCCGGCCGCGCCGGTCAAGGAGCCGGCCGCCTACCGGCTGGTCGGCACGCCGCAGCCGCGCACCGACATCCCGGACAAGGTCGCGGGCGAGCTGGTCTTCGTCCACGACATGCGCCGGCCCGGCATGCTGCACGGCCGGGTGGTGCGCCCGCCCTACGCCGGCGCGGACCACGGCGACTTCATCGGCAACACGCTCGATGCGGTGGACGAGGCGTCCATCGCGCACATCCCCGGCATCCGCGCGGTGGTGGTGGTGCGCGACTTCGTGGGCATCGTCGCCGAGCGCGAGGAGCAGGCCGAGCAGGCGCTGCGCGAGCTGGCCGTGCGCTGGAAGCCCTGGCCCGGCATGCCCGACCTGTCGGACACGGCGCGGGCGCTGCGCGACCACCCGTCCACCCGGCGCCAATTGGTGGACGAGGGCGACGTGGACGCCGCGCTCGCCGGCGCGGCGCTGCCGATGCAGCGCACCTACGTCTGGCCGTACCAGCTGCACGCGTCGATCGGGCCGTCCTGCGCGGTCGCCGAATGGCTGCCGGCGGGGGAGGGCGGCGGCACGGGCGACCGGCTCGTCGTCTGGGCCGGCACCCAGAGCCCGCACGTGCTGCGCGCCGACATCGCGCGCCTGGTGCGGCTGCCCGACGCGGCGGTGGAGATCGTGCGCATGGAGGCCGCCGGCTGCTACGGCCGCAACTGCGCCGACGACGTGGCCGCCGACGCCGCCCTGCTGGCGCGCGCCGCCGGCGCCCCGGTGCGGGTGCAGCTCACCCGCGCGCAGGAGCACCAGTGGGAGCCCAAGGGCGCCGCCCAGCTGATGGACGTGCGCGGCGGCCTCAACGCCGACGGCAGCGTCGCCGGCTACGACTTCCAGAGCCGCTACCCGTCCAACGGCGCGCCCACGCTCGCCCTGCTGCTGACCCGCACGGTCGAGCCCGTCGCCCAGGCCTACGAGATGGGCGACCGCACCGCGCGCCCGCCCTACGCCTACGACCACCTGCGGGTGGCGGTGCACGACATGGCGCCGCTGGTGCGCGCCTCGTGGCTGCGCGGCGTCTCGGCGCTGCCGAGCTCCTTCGCCCACGAGAGCTACATCGACGAGCTGGCCGCCGCCGCCGGCGCGGACCCGGTCGCGTTCCGGCTGCGGCACCTGCCCGACCCGCGCGCGGCCGAGCTGGTGCGCGCCACCGCCGAGAAAGCGCAGTGGCGGCCGCGCACCGCGCCGCGGTCGCAGCCGCCCGACGGCGACTTCCTGCGCGGCCAGGGCTTCGCCTACGCCCGCTACGTGCACAGCAAGTGGCCCGGCTTCGGCGCCGCCTGGGCCGCCTGGGTGGCCGACGTGGAGGTCGACCGCACCACCGGCGAGGTGCACGTGCGCCGGGTGGTGGTCGGGCACGACGCGGGCCTGCTGGTCAACCCGGCCGGGGTGGACCACCAGATCCACGGCAACGTGCTGCAGACCACCAGCCGCGCCCTGAAGGAGAAGGTCGAATTCGCGCCGCGCGACGCGCCGGACCCGGGCATCGTCACCGGCCGCGAATGGGGCAGCTACCCGATCCTGGGCTTCCGCGAGGTGCCGGTGATCGAGGTGCTGCACATGCCGCGCCCCGGCGAGCCGTCGCTGGGCGCGGGCGAATCGTCCTCGGTGCCCGGCACCGCCGCCATCGCCAACGCCATCTTCGACGCCACCGGCGTGCGGCTGCGCGAGCCGCCCTTCACGCCCGAGGTGGTGCGCGCCGCGCTGGCGGCCCGCGACGCCGCGCTGCCGCCGGCCGGGCCGGACCTCGCGGCGCGGGTCGATCCCGCCGCTGCCGGCACCGGAGCGCCCGCCGCGCCGGCGCCGAAGCGGCGCTTCGTCGTGCGGCCGGAATTCCTCGCGGCGCTGCGCCTGCCGGCCGGCGCGCCCTGGCCCCGCCGGCGCGGCCTGCTGCGACGCGCCGGCGCGCTGCTGGCCGGCGGCCTCGGCCTGGGCGCGGCGCTGCTGGGCTGGCGGCCGGCCATCGCGCCGGTGGCGCCGCCCGCGCCCGGCAGCGCGCCGGTCTACACCGCCGCCACCATCGAACGCGGCCGGCTGCTGGCCGCCGCCGGCGACTGCGCCGTGTGCCACACCGCCGAGGGCGGCATCCCCAACGCCGGCGGCCGGGCGATGCACACGCCCTTCGGCACGCTCCACACCACCAACCTCACGCCGGACGCCGCCACCGGCATCGGCGCCTGGTCGTTCAGCGCCTTCCAGCGGGCGATGCGCGAGGGCGTCTCCCGCGACGGCCGCCACCTGTACCCGGCCTTCCCGTACACCGCCTTCGCGAAGACCGGCGACGACGACCTGACCGCGCTCTACGCCTACCTGATGAGCCAGCCGGCCGTCCGCGCCGAGACCCCGGCGCCGCAGATGCGCTTCCCCTTCGGGTTCCGGCCGCTCATGGCCGGCTGGAACGCGCTGTTCCACGACCCCGCGCCCTACCGGCCCGACCCGGCGCGCGACGCCGAATGGAACCGCGGCGCCTACCTGGTCGAGGGCCTGGGCCACTGCGGCGCCTGCCACACCCCGCGCAACGCCTTCGGCGCGGAGCGGACCGGCGCCGCTCATCTCTCCGGCGCGATGGTCGATGGCTGGCAGGCCCCCGCGCTCACCGCGCTGTCGGCCGCGCCGGTGCCCTGGTCGGCCGCGTCGCTCTACCGGTACCTGCGCACCGGCCATAGCGCCGAGCACGGCACCGCCGGCGGCCCGATGGCGCCGGTGGTCCACGAGCTGCGGCAGCTGCCCGACGCCGACATCCGCGCGATGGCGACCTACCTGGCGTCGTTCCAGGCAGCGGCGGACGGGACGCCCGCGAGCGCGCCGGCAACGACGCCCGCCGCCGGCACCGCGAACGGCGCGCCGGCCGGTGCGCCGCCGGACGCCTGGCGGGTCGTCGCCGACGCCGCCGCGCGCCAGCCGCTGCCCGGCGTCGCGGGCCAGCGCCTGTTCCAGTCCGCCTGCGCCGCCTGCCACCACGACGGCGACGGCCCGACCCTGCTGGGCGCCAACGTGCCCCTGGCCCTCAACACCAACCTGCACGCCGACCGCCCGGACAACCTGCTGCGCACCATCCTCGACGGCGTGCAGCACCCGCCCACCCGCGAGGTCGGCTTCATGCCCGGCTTCCGCGACGCGCTCGACGACCGGCAGATCGCGGACCTGGCCGGCTACCTGCGCCAGCGCTTCGCGCCGGGGCAGCCGGCGTGGGAAGGATTGGCCCAAACGGTGCGCCGCGTGCGGCGATCCCCGGACTGAGCCGGAGCGATCGAGCGCCGGAGCGCATGGGCCCCGGGCACAGACGCATCTGCCCGGATCTGATGCCGGATCCTGCGGCAGCCCGGTCGATGACTGGGCATGATGCGATTGATTTTGTAGCGATTCCGGCCTGAACGCGAAGCGGCCTATTCCTGCCCGCGCAGCGCGCGCCGGTACTGCAGCGCCTCGGCCACATGCCCCGGCTGCACCGCGTCGCTGCCCGCCAGGTCGGCGATGGTGCGGGCCACCCGCAGCGTGCGGTGGGTGGCGCGGGCCGACAGGCCCATGCGGGCGGCGGCTTTCTGCAGCAGGGGCAGGGCGGCGTCGGCCAGCCCCAGGTGCGCGTCGAGCGCCCGGCCCTGCAGCATCTGGTTGGCGCAGCCCTGGCGCTGCAGCGCGCGGTCGCGGGCGACGACCACCCGGTCGCGGATGGCGGCGGTGCCTTCGCCGGGCGGGGCCTGCAGCAGCTCGTCGGTGGGCAGCGCCGGCACCTCGATCTGCAGGTCGATGCGGTCGAGCAGCGGGCCGCTGAGCCGGCCCTGGTAGCGGGCGATCTGGTCGGGCGTGGACCGGTAGGGCTGCGCGGGCGTGCCGGCGCTGCCGCAGGGCGTCGGGTTCATCGCGGCGATCAGCTGGAAGCGCGCCGGGAATTCCGAGCGCCGCGCCGCGCGCGCGATGGTGATGGTGCCGGTCTCCAGCGGCTCGCGCAGCGCTTCGAGCGCGGCGCGGGGGAACTCGGGCAGCTCGTCCAGGAACAGGATGCCGTGGTGCGCCAGCGAGATCTCGCCCGGACGCGGCGGCGATCCGCCGCCCACCAGCGCCACCGCGCTGGCCGTGTGGTGCGGGCTGCAGGTCGGCCGCAGGCCCCAGCGCTCCAGCGAGAAGCGCCCGCCCAGGCTGGCGATGGCCGCGCTCTGCAACGATTCGTCCACCGACATCGGCGGCAGCAGCCCGGCGAAGCGCTGCGCCAGCATCGACTTGCCCGATCCGGGCGGGCCGACCATCAGCAGGTTGTGGCCGCCGGCCGCGGCGATCTCCAGCACCCGCTTGGCGCCGGCCTGGCCCTTGACGTCGGCCAGGTCGGGATACTGCGCGCTGGCCACCGGCGCGTCGCCGGCGATGCAGGCCCAGCCGTCGTCCGCGCCGGCGGGCGGTTCGGCGGCGCCGCCTTCCGGGTTCTCGGGCGTGGGGGGCAGGAACTGCCGCACCACGTCCAGCAGGTGGGCCGCGCCGTAGACCCGCGCGTCGGGCACCAGCGCCGCTTCCTGCGCGTTGGCGGTCGGCAGCACCAGCCGCGTGCGCACGCCGCCGGTGCGCAGCGCCAGGCTCATCGCGAGCGCGCCGCGCACCGGCCGCAGCGCGCCCGACAGCGACAGCTCGCCCGCGAACTCCCATCCCGCCAGCCGCGCCGCATCGACCTGCCCGCTGGCCGCCAGGATGCCGAGCGCGATCGGCAGGTCGAAGCGGCCCGAATCCTTGGGCAGGTCGGCCGGCGCCAGGTTGACGGTGATGCGCTTGTTCGAGGGAAAGTCCAGTCCGCTGTTCTGCAGCGCCGAGCGCACCCGTTCGCGCGCCTCCTTCACTTCCACGTCGGCCAGGCCCACCAGGGTGAAGCTCGGCAGGCCGTTGGCCAGATGCACCTCGACGGTGACGGCGGTGGCTTCCAGGCCCTGCAGGGCGCGGCCCTGGACGATGGCGATGCTCATGGGGAATGCAGGCTGTACGAAAAGACAGATTGTGTCCAAAGGTTTCCCAGGTCACAAGCGTCGCCCCGCAGTTCGCCATGGCACCGGCGGTGCACATTGTTGGTGCATAGGTGGGCCGCATGCACCTTCGGTGCGCAGCGGCGCATGCGCATGGCTTCGCGAGGCGTTTCGATCGCGATGTTGGTGCATCGGATCGCAAGTCCGTCATGGAAAGCTGCGAGCCTCCCTGCCTGATCGCACCGGTTGCGTGCATGGGCGGGCGTTCCGGGCCGCGGGGCCGCATGCCCGGACCCTGCAACGCTGCCCGGCCGGCCACCGCACGCACCGGCTGGCATGTTTCCTGCAACCCGTTCGTTCAGTTACCAAAAGAGTCGACCCTTCAAATCACCTTCCCGGAGAGAACGCGACATGAGCAGTACCTTGTCCACCTTGGCCCGCACCACCCTGGCCCTGGCCGGCATCCTCGGCACCGCCGCCTTTGCGCAGACCGCCGCGCCCGTCGCGGCCGAGGCCACGCCCGACTACACGCTGGGCTTCAACGTCGGCGCGGTGACCGACTACCGCTTCCGCGGCATCTCGCAGACCCGCCTCAAGCCGGCCCTGCAGGGAGGGATCGATTTCGCGCACAGCAGCGGCTTCTACGTCGGTTTCTGGGGTTCGACCATCCGCATCCTGAAGGACATCCCGGGCGGCCGCGGTCCGGTGGAGCTGGACTTCTACGGCGGCTACAAGGGCAAGATCAACGACGACTTCGCCTACGACGTCGGCGTGCTGCGCTACCAGTACCCCCGCGAGAACTTCGCCACCACGCCCAACACCACCGAGCTCTACGGCTCGGTCACCTACCAGATCTTCACCGTCAAGTACTCGCACAGCGTGGGCCGCGAGACCTTCGGCGTGCCGGACAGCCGCGGCAGCGGCTACCTGGAGGCCGCCGCCGCCTTCGACCTGGGCAACGGCTTCAGCCTGACGCCGCACGTGGGCCGCCAGTACTTCCGCAACAACGGCTACGCCTCGTACACCGACTACTCGCTGGCGCTGGGCAAGGACTTCGGCAACGGCCTGAGCGCCTTCGTCTCGGCGGTCGGCACCAACGCCGACAAGTCGTTCTACGCCTCGGGCGCCAACGGCAAGTTCCTGGGCAAGACGGGCGCCGTCGCCGGCATCAAGTACACCTTCTGACGCGGCTTCCGGGCGGCCGGGCCGCCGCCCGCGCCGCGCCACCGATCCACCGCGCCAACCATCTCTCCATCATGAAAATCGTCACCGCCATCATCAAGCCGTTCAAGCTCGACGAAGTGCGCGAGGCCCTCTCGGCCATCGGCGTTCAGGGCATCACCGTCACCGAGGTCAAGGGCTTCGGCCGGCAGAAGGGCCACACCGAGCTCTACCGCGGCGCCGAGTACGTCGTCGACTTCCTGCCCAAGGTCAAGATCGAGGCCGCCATCGCCGACGAACTCGTCGAGCAGGTGATCGAGGCCATCGAAACCGCCGCGCGCACCGGGAAGATCGGCGACGGCAAGATCTTCGTGCACCAGCTGGAGCAGGTGGTCCGCATCCGCACCGGCGAAACCGGTCGCGAAGCGCTGTAAGCCGTCCCGTCCGCCTGCCGATCCGCACGCACCGAACGATTTCCGCACCGGTTCGAAAGAAACAACCATGAAAAAGATCCTTGCCTCCCTGCTGCTGGGCGCGAGCCTGCTGACGGGCGCCGCCGTCTGGGCGCAGTCCGCGCCCGCCGCCGACACGGCCGCCGCGCCGGCCGCCGCCGCCGCCGAAGCCGCGCCGGCGCCCGCCGCCGCCGCAGTCACCCCCGCACCGTCGCCCATCGGCGCCGCCGAAGCCGCGCCCGCCGCACCCGCCGCGGCCCCCGCCCCGACGCTCAACGCCGGCGACACCGCCTGGATGCTGACCTCGACCCTGCTGGTCATCCTGATGATCGTGCCGGGCCTGGCCCTGTTCTACGGCGGCCTGGCCCGCTCGAAGAACATGCTGTCGATCCTGATGCAGGTCTTCGTGGTGTATTCGATGATCGCCATCCTGTGGGCGGTCTACGGCTACAGCCTGACCTTCTCGGGCGAGGGCAACTTCTACGGCGGCTTCGACAAGCTGTTCCTGAAGGGCATCGCGGTCGACGGCCTGTCGAGCGCGCTGCCGACCATCCCCGAGTACGTGTTCGTGTCGTTCCAGCTGACCTTCGCCGCCATCACCTGCGCGCTGATCGTCGGCGCGTTCGCCGAGCGCATCAAGTTCTCCGCGGTGCTGGCCTTCTGCGCGATCTGGTTCACCTTCAGCTACATCCCGATGGCCCACATGGTCTGGGGCGGCGGCCTGCTGGGCAAGGACGGCGCGCTGGACTTCGCCGGCGGCACCGTGGTGCACATCAACGCCGGCATCGCCGGCCTGGTGGGCGCCTACGTGGTGGGCAAGCGCACCGGCTTCGGCCGCGAAGCCTTCACGCCGCACTCGCTGACGCTGACCATGGTGGGCGCCTCGCTGCTGTGGGTGGGCTGGTTCGGCTTCAACGCCGGCTCGGCCGGTGCGGCCAACGGCGTCGCGGGCCTCGCCTTCATCAACACCATCCTCGCCACCGGCGCGGCCACCCTGTCCTGGATCGGCGGCGAAGCGCTGCACCGCGGCAAGGCCTCCATGCTGGGCGCGGCGTCCGGCGCGGTCGGCGGCCTGGTGGCCATCACCCCGGCGGCCGGCTTCGTCGGCCCGATGGGCTCGATCGTGCTGGGCCTGCTGGCCGGCATCGTCTGCCTGTGGGGCGTGAGCGGCCTGAAGCGCATGCTGGGCGCCGACGACGCGTTCGACGTGTTCGGCGTGCACGGCGTGGGCGGCATCCTGGGCGCCATCCTGACCGGCGTCTTCGCCGCGCCCAGCCTGGGCGGCACCGGCGGCCTGACGCCCGACACCTTCGCGATGGGCCACCAGGTGTGGATCCAGATCAAGAGCGTGCTGATCACCCTGGTGTGGTCCGGCGTGGTCTCGCTGATCGCCTACAAGGTGGTGGACGTGGTCATCGGCCTGCGGGTCTCGGAAGAAGCCGAACGCGAAGGCCTGGACATCACCTCGCACGGCGAGACCGCCTACAGCCGCTGAGGCCTCGGACGCCGCCGCGGCGGCGTCCCCCGATTTTTTTGTGAGTGTCTCCTTGGATGTTGGGCCTGCAGCGATGCAGGCCCTTTTTTTGCGCCGTCCGGTGCCGCGCGGTCAGCGCGACGCCAGGCCCGCCGCCCGCACCGCCTGCTCGACCCGTACCGACAGCGTGCCCCGGCGCCCGAACCCGTCGCGCGCCAGGTGCCGGTAGAGCGCGTCCACGCGGTAGTACGGGCTGTCGAAGGCCGGCTCGATGCGGACCTGCCGCAGCAGCGCGAAGGCCCGGGCGTAGTGCGCGGCGGACGCGTCCTGGAAATAGGCCAGGGCGTAGGCGTCGGCATAGGCCTCCTCGCGCGACACCGCGTCCTGCCAGTAGGCGTCGTGCCGGCGGGCGGTGGCGACCGCCGGTTGCAGCAGCGCGCGCAAGGCATCGCGCCGCACGGCGCGCAGGCAATGCCCCAGTTCGTGCGCCACGGCCAGCCGCATGAAGTGGTTCAGGTCGTCCGCGTCGCGCAGCAGCGGGGCGATGCGGGCCCAGGCGGCATGCGGTTCGGTGCCGATGAAGAGGGTGCAGGGTTCGTCCTGCGACGGGGGCGGGCGCATCGCCAGCGGGCTGTTGCCCAGCAGGAAGGCCGGCCGCGACTCGATTTCCAGGTCGATGCCTCGGAAGAGCGGATGCGCATGCACTTCGGCCGCCACCGCCTGCCACTGCGCGGGTTCCGGCGCATGCGGGTACGCGTCCGCCGTCCCGTCCGACCAGGCGGTCTGGGCCAGCAGCACGGCAGCCACGGTGACGAGGAAGTTGCGCATGCCCTCATGCTCTGCCTCTTGCGCGAGGGGGGTGTAGGAGGCAAACCCGCAGACCCATCGGAGCCGCCCCACGCGGGGCCGCGGCGCGGCTCAGGCGGCGTGCGCGGCGGGGGCGGGCTGGTCCACGAAGACCATGCGCAGCAGCTGCGACAGGTCCGATCCGGGGCCGAGCGCCCGGGTCGCATGGGCCTCGGCCTGCTCCAGGTGGCGGGCCAGCTGCTGCCGCGCGGCCGGGGCGCCCAGCAGCGTCACCAGGGTGGACTTGCCCCGGTCCTTGCCGGTGTCCTTGCCGCTGAGGGCCGTGGGCATCTCCGCGTCGATCAGGTCGTCCATCAGCTGGAAGGCATGGCCCAGCTCGGTGCCGAAGGCCTGCAGCGCCTCCTGGATGGCGGCGCCGGCGCCGGCGGCCAGCACGGCCATGTCCAGCGCGGCGGTGAAGAGCGAGCCGGTCTTGAGCTGGTTGGACACGGCGATCGCCTCGGCCGGCCGGGGCTGCGCGCCGTCGTGCAGGTCGTGGAACTGGCCGCGCACCAGGCCGTCGGTGCCGACCGATTCGGACAGGGCCACCACCAGCCGGGTCCGCAGCAGCGGGTCCAGGTGCGACTGGCAGGCCACCACCCGGAAGGCGTGGCTGAGCAGGGCCACCGCGCCGAGCATCGCCACGTCCTCG
The DNA here is from genome assembly GCA_022702125.1 of Burkholderiaceae bacterium. Lineage (GTDB taxonomy): Bacteria > Pseudomonadota > Gammaproteobacteria > Burkholderiales > Burkholderiaceae_C > JAKOND01. The sequence goes on along the minus strand of JAKOND010000107.1, from coordinate 1,150 downwards.
CCGTAGCGCACATGCACCGTCGGCTGGCCGCGCCGCAGGCGGGCGTCGTCCATGCAGGGGAGGTCGTCGAGGAAGAGCGAGGCGGCATGCACCATCTCGAGCGCGCAGCCCAGGTCCAGCAGCGGACCGGTGGGCTGGCCGAGGCCGCGCGCGGCCAGCAGCAGCAGCAAGGGGCGCAGGCGCTTGCCCGGCGCCAGGGTGCCTTCGCGCATGGCGATGCCCACGAGGTCGCGCGCGTGCTCCGGTGGGGGGAGCAGTTCGCCCAGCCGCTGGTCGATCTGGCTGCGCAGCAGGCGAACCTGCTGGAGGGCGGGGCTGGAAGCGGCGTGGAGTGGCGTCGGCACGGTCTCGTGGGAGGAGGGGGATGGCTTGCGTGTACGGTGCCGCCATGCGCAGGCACCGGGGACGCGCCGCGCATCGCCGTTCGCCTGCAGCGTCACCTGAACGGGTTTATATAACGGGAAGCCCCGTCCCGCTGCAGGTGGAAGCCTACAGTCGGGGTATACCGGAGGATGATTTCGCGGTATCGGCTGACATGATCGGCGGCCGCAGCACCCAGAATAGGCGGAAATCATCCCCGCACCGCCGGGTGCCGTCCCCCCGAACCGCATTCTTCCCATCGCGCCATGCCATCGATTGTCCGTATCCGGTCCGGGCCCGGTTCCTCCCCACGCGGTCGATGACCCGTTTCGCCGTCATCGCGCCCGCCTTCACCAGCCACGTGCGTGCGCTGGAGGCCCTCTCGGACGCGCTCGTGGCGCGCGGCCACCGCGTCGACTGGGTGCAGCAGGCCGATGCGCGCGCGCTGCTGCGCAGCCCGCGCATCGGTTTCCGGGCGGTCGGCGCGAACAGCCATCCGCCCGGGAGCCTGGCGGCCATCGTGGCGCGGGCGGCGCGGCCGGGCGGACCGCGCGGGCTGCGGCGGGTGATCGGCGACGTGGCGGCCGCCACCGACATGCTGTGCGCCGAGGCGCCCGGGGTGCTGCGCGACCTGGGCACCGAGGCGGTGCTCGCCGACCAGATGGAAGCAGCGGGCGGCCTGGTCGCCGAGCACCTGGGCCTGCCCTGCGTCTCGGTGGCTTGCGCGCTGCCGGTCGACCGCGAGCCGCGCCTGCCGCTGCCGGTGATGCCCTGGGGCCACGGCGCCACC
>JAKOND010000104.1 GCA_022702125.1 Burkholderiaceae bacterium | reverse complement strand
CGGCATCGACATGGCTGGCCGCGAGCCCCACGTGCTGTGCGCGGCGGGCGTCGGGCGCACCTTCCAGGTGATGCGTCCCTTCATGCGCCTGACCGTCGCCGAGAACGTAAAGGTGGGCGCCTATGTGAAGGCCGATTCAGAAGATCATGCGCAGCGGCTCGCCGACGCGGCGATCGAACGGCTAAGTCTGGGCCCGTACGCCGGGCAGCTCGCGTCGTCGCTGAGCACTCGGGAGCTGCGGTTGATGGAGCTGGCGCGCGCGGTGGCCGGCCAGCCGGACATCCTGCTGCTCGACGAGACCCTGGCTGGCCTGGGACTCGAGGAATCGGAGGCGGTCGTCGCCGCCATCCGATCGCTGTCCGCGGAGGGCGTCACCATCGTAATCATTGAGCACACCATGAAACTCATGGTGCGGCTTGTCGATGAATTCGTCGTCCTCGACCATGGCGAGGTGCTCGTGGTGGGCGAGCCCGGATCGATCACCCGGGACCCCCGGGTGGTGGAGGCCTATCTCGGCAAGAAATGGAGCGCGAACCATGCTTGAGATCCAGGACCTGGTGGCTCGCTACGGCGCCCTGCCCGTGCTGCAGGATGTGACGTTGCGCGTGGGAGCAGGGCAGTTCGTCTCGGTGGTCGGTCCCAACGGCGCGGGCAAGAGCACCTTGTTTAAGACCATCTCCGGCACATTGCCCGCGGCGTCCGGGTCGATCCGGTTCGAAGGCCAGGACCTGCTGGCCGTGCCGGCCCATGCGCGGCCGCACCTGGGCATCGCCCATGTCCCCGAAGGCCGGCAGGTGTTCGCCTCGATGAGCGTGCGGGAGAACCTGGAGATGGGCGCCTACACGGGGGCCGGTCGCCGCGACTGGTCGCGCAACCTGGAGCGGATCCACGAATGGTTCCCCGTGCTCGCGCAGCGTTCGCGGCAACTCGCCGGAACGCTGTCCGGCGGCGAGCAGCAGATGGTCGCCATCGGACGCGGGCTGGCCTCATCGCCGAAGCTGCTGATGCTCGACGAGCCTTCCATGGGGCTGTCGCCGGCGATCGCGGATTTCATCTTCGAGCGGCTGATGGACATCCGCCGCGATGCGGGACTCACCATCCTCCTGGTCGAACAGCGCGTTGCCGAAGCGCTGCAGTCGGCCGATCACGGCTACGTGCTCGAAACCGGGCGGGTGGTGATGGAGGGCGACCGGCACGCCCTCGAGGCGGACGACCGGGTGCGCCGCGCGTACCTGGGCATGTGAAGGCACAGCAACTACGACAGGAGACAAGCATGACGACCCAGACGAACGGAATCCAGCGACGCACGGTGACCCGGAGCGTATTGGCGGGCCTCGGCCTTCTGGCCGCCGGCGCCACCGCCCTGGCGGCCGATCCCGCGGCGGTGTCGGTGGGGCTCATCGCTCCCATGTCCGGCATCTACGCCCGCTTCGGGCAGGTGATGAAAATGGGCGCCGAACTGGCGCTGGAGGACATCAACCAGCAAGGCGGCATCCGATCGATGGGCGGCGCGAAGCTCAAGCTGGTCGTGGTGGATTCGGGCGATTCCACCGAGAAGGCCAAGAGCGCGGCGCAGCGCATGGTGTCGGAATATCCCGACCTGGCCGTGGCCACGGGCGCCTACCTCAGCTCCTTCACCCTGGCGGTCACCGAGGTCACCGAACGGGCGAAGCTGCCGATGCTGACCCTGTCCTACTCGGACCAGATCACCAACCGCGGCTTCAAGTACATCTTCCAGACGTCGGCCACCGCGGGCCGCCAGGCCGACATCGCGCTGCCTTCCATCCTGGACCTGGCCGAAAAGGCCTCCGGAAAACGGCCGCAGACGGTGGCCGTACTGACCGACAATACCGCCGCGTCGCTGTCGTCGGTCAAGGCGATGAAGGAAGGTCTGCTCGACAAGTACAAGCTGAAGCTGGTGGTCGACGAGACTTTCACTCCGCCGCTGTCCGATGCGTCCTCCCTGGTGCAGCAGGTGCGCGCCCGCAAGCCGGACCTGGTGTTTTTCCTGCCGACGGTCATCTCCGACTCCAAGCTGCTGCTGGAGAAGATGAACGAGATGAATGTGCGCACGCCGATGATTTCCTTCGGCATCGCCATCGCCGAACCCGACGTGTTGGGCACCATCAGTCCTCAGCTCCTCAACGGCGTGATGTCGGCGGTGGGGAACTGGGGGGCCAAGGGGCAGGAAGACCTGATCCGGCGCATGAAGGCGAAGTACAAGGAGCCGTGGATGACGCAGAACGCGATTTCCACCTACGGTGACATGTGGATCATGAAATCGGCGCTGGAAAAGGCCGGCAAGGCGGATCGCGAAGCGGTCGCCGTCGCTATCCGCGGCCTGGATGAAGGCCGTTCGCCGTATTTCCCCGGAGGACGGATCAAGTTCGACGCGGCCGGCCACCGGGAAGGGGCGACCCTGACGGTGATCCAGTGGCAGAACGGCGTGCCGGTCACGGTTTTCCCCGAAGAGAACGCGGTCGCCAAGCCGCTCTGGCCGGGCAAGTAGGAACCCGTGCAGGGAGGGCGTTTCAGGTCTGTTGCAGATGCTCGCGCAGCACGTTCAACGCGGCTTCGGCCGCGTTGGTCACGTGGAGGATGGCGGCCTGGCGCGCACCCTTGGCGTCGCGCGCGACGAGCAGGTCCACCAGCGCGGTCAATTCGATCACGCTCTGCTGCGAGCGGCCCTTGTGCTGCAGCGATGTGGCTCGGAGCAGGGTCACCCGCGAATTCAGCAGTCCCAGCACTTGGCCGAGGGCCTCGTTGCCGCTGCCCCGCAGCAAGCATGCGTAGAACTCGTTCTTGGTGGCGACGCGCACGCTCGGATCGGTGCTGTTGATGCTGGCCTTGAGATTCTTCAAGGCTTTCTTGAGGTCCTTCTGCTGCTCTTCGGTGGCATGCAGCGCGAAGAGCTCCGATGCCAGGCCCTCGAGTTCCCGGCGCACTTGGTAGATCTGCTCGGCTTGCGCCAGCGAAACCCGGGCTACCACCGGGCCGCGGTTGGGCACCACGTCGATCAGGCCTTCCGATTCCAGCTGCCGCAACGCCTCGCGCACCAGGGTGCGGCTGACGCCGATCATTTCGCAGAGTTCTTTTTCAGTGAGGCGTTCGCCCGCCACGAAACGACCGGTGGCGATTGCCTGGCGGATGCCTTCGACCACGCTCTGGCGCAAAGGGGCGGCGACTCGGACGACGCGGAAGTCGCGTTCGGGCGGTGGGATCTTGGCGGTCGCAGGCATGGATGGTTTTTTTGGCTCGGTCAGTCCGAAAACCGGATTTTATCGGCACGCCGGCGCAATGCTGAACAACCAATGTATTCTCATAATACAATCAGTCGAAACAATGCATTGGCGGAGACAAGCATAGATGACGAACCGGAAAATTCTCTCGGGGAAAACCGCCTTGGTGACCGGCTCCAGCGCCGGACTGGGACTCTCGATGGGCCGCGCGCTGGCCGCGGCGGGATGCCGGGTCTTCCTGCACGGCCTGGAGCCCGAGGATTCGATGGAGGCTCTCTGCGCGCAGATCTCCGGCGACACCGGTGCCGACGTGCTGTACCGGCGCGCCGACCTCGCCGATCCGGGTGCCGTCGTTGCGTTGATGGAGGAGTTGACGCGCTGTTTCGGGGTGGACGTCCTGGTCAACAACGCGGTGGTGCGGCACATCGCACCCATCGACGATTTCCCGGTGGAGCACTGGGACCGAGCCCTGGCGGTGAACCTGTCGGCAGCCTTCCACACCACCCGGCTGGCCTTGCCGGGCATGCGTCTGCGCCGCTGGGGCCGCATCTTCAACATGTCTTCGGTGTACGGCTCGCGTAGCACGCCGAACCGCATCGACTACGTCACCACCAAGAGTGCATTGCTCGGCATGACCCGGTCGGTGGCTGTCGAGGCCGCGGCCGACGGCATCACCTGCAATGCCTTATGCCCGGGCGCGGTGCACACGCCCGGCGCGGAGGAGCGCATCCGCAAGCTGATGGGGGAAGAAAGCGTCCCCTACGAAGAGGCGGTGGCCCGCTTCCTGGCAGGTAAGCAGCCCTCGCTCCGATTCGTCGAGGCGGCGCACGTGGCGGAACTGCTGGTCTTCCTCTGCGGCGAAGCGGGCAACGAGATCAACGGCGCCATGCTCCCCATGGAAGGCGGCTGGCTCGCGGGTTGACCACACGGATTTCATCGATAGGCATGCAAAGGAGACCGGATATGGAACAAGCGGATCGAGACAAGACCCTCGGCTTCGTCGGCGTCGGGGTGATGGGACGCCCGATGGCGCGGCGCTTGCTGGAGGCGGGGCACCGCCTGGTGGTGCACGACCTCAACCAGGACGCGGTGGCCGAACTGGTGGCGGAGGGCGCCCGGGCCGCCGCCAGCGCCAAAGCGGTCGCCGACGAGGCATCCATCGTATTCACCAGCATGCCGACGGTGGCGATCTTCAAGCAGGTGCTGGCTGGGACGGGCAGCATCGCGGAAGGCAGCGCAGTCAGGATCGTGGTGGACCTCTCCACGGTCGGCAGCACAGCGACGCAGGAGGTTGCGGCCACCCTGGCGGCCCGCGGCATCGACATGATCGATGCGCCCATCAGCGGCGGGGCCGCCGGTGCCAAGGCGGGCACGCTCGCGGTCATGGTCTCGGGCAAGGCCGAGGCGGTGGACGCGGTGATGCCGATGTTTCAGGTGTTCGGAAAACCTTTCGTGGTGGGAACCGAGCCGGGGCAGGCCCAGCTGATGAAGCTGCTGAACAACATGCTGTCCTCCACGGCATTCGCGGTGACCGCAGAGGCCTTCGTCGCCGGTGTGCGCGGCGGCTTGGACCCCGAGACCATGATGAGCGTCTTCAACGCCGGCAGCGGCCGCAACAACGCCACCTCGGACAAGTTTCCGAAGTACGTCCTCGGGCGCGGCTTCGATTTCGGCTTCCCCATCTCCAGCGTCTGCAAGGACATCGGCCTGGCGGTGGACGAGTGCCAGAAGCTCGGCGTCCCGATGTGGGTGGGCGGGCAGTCGCGGCAGCTCTGGCAGTCCGCCTACCTGCAGAACGGCGCATCAATGGACATGACCTCGCTGGTGCGGTTCGTCGAGCAGTGGTCCGGCCCCGCGCCCGGCGGCAGGGGCTGACATGGAAGCGTCTTTGCCTTGCTACGAGATCACGGCCATGCGCTACGCGACCCGTGACGGCCTGCGGCGCGATCATTTCATCGGCGGCGATCCGCACGAGGCGCCGATGCCGATGGACTACTACGTATGGCTCATCCGGGGCGCCGGCCGCACCGTGGTGGTGGACACCGGCTTCACCGCCGAGATGGCCGAGCGCCGCAACCGCCGGTTCCTGGGCTCTCCGATGGAACTGTTGGAGCGGTGCGGCGTAGACGCGGACGAGGTGCCCGACGTGGTCATCACCCACTTGCATTACGACCACGCCGGCAACCTGCCCGGGTTCCCGGCGGCCATGTTCCATCTGCAGGAGCGCGAGATGGCCTTCGCCACCGGACGCTACATGTGCCACCACGGCCAGCGCCACAGCTACGAGGCCGACGATGTCTGCGAGATGGTGCGCCTGCTGTACAAGGAGCGCCTTCGCTTCCACGACGGCGAGGCCGAGCTGCATCCGGGCATCACCCTGCACCGGGTGGGCGGCCATACGGACGGACTGCAATGCCTGCGCGTGCACACGGCGCGCGGCTGGGTGGTCCTCGCGTCGGACGTCTCCCACTTCTACGAGAACGTGAACACCGACCGGCCCTTCACGCTGGCCTTCCATGTGGGCGACATGCTCGAAGGCTTCGACACCCTCCGGCGCCTGGCCGATTCACCCGACCATATCGTCCCGGGCCATGATCCCCAGGTATTCCTGCGCTACCCCCCGGCCCAGGGCGACGCGTCGGGGGTTGCGGTCCGGCTCGACCTGCCGCCGCTCAGGCCGGTGCAGTACGCGGCCTGAGTCGCCGCGCCGGCGCTAGCCGCGGATCTTCGTGCCCGCCCAGTCCTCCACCACGCGGGCCACATCCGAATAATCGGCCCTTGGGCCGCAGACGGCGATGGTGGCCACGAGCATCTCGCGCACTGCCGAGCCCACCATCATCGGCACGCCGATGGCCTCGGCTTCGGCCAGGCACAGGCGGACATCTTTGTGGGCCAGCTTGGCAGCGAAACCGACGTCGAAAGTGCCGGTCAGCACCGCCTTGGGGAATTTGTCGACGGTGGCGGAGTTGCGGCCCGAGCCGGCATTGATGACGTCGATCATGGTGCGGGCGTCCAGGCCGGATTTCACCCCCATGGCCATCGCTTCGGCGGTAATGGCCACGGCCGTGGCCGACAGCAGGTTGTTCGCCAGTTTCATCACTTGCGCCAGGCCGGCTTCCTCGCCCATGTAGAAGCCGGTCCCGAAAGTCTGCAGGACCGGCAGCAACTCGTCGTAGAGCGCCCGGGGCGCGGCGACCATCACCGCCAGCGTTCCCTTCACCGCGCCGCCCACGCCGCCGCTGATCGGCGCGTCGACATAGACGATGCCGCTCGCCGCCAGGGTAGCGAACGCTCCACGCGCTGCCTCGGGGCCGATCGTGGAGAGATCCACCACCGTCCTGGCCCGCGATGCGCCAGCCAGTCCGTCCGTGCCCCCCGCCACAGCCTGCACCACCTTGCCGTCGGGCAGGCTCAGGAAGACAACGTCGCAGGCATCCCCCACGGCGCGGGGCGACGGCTGCGCCACGGCGCCCCGGCCGACCGCCTCGGACACGGCCGCCGCATTGGGATCGAATACCTGCAGGGCATGGCCCGCAGCCATCAGCCGGGCAGCCATCGGGCCTCCCATGTTGCCCAGTCCGACGAAACCGTAGACTTTGTTTTCCACTTGCGACTCCTTGGTGTTGGATGGATGAATGCGTGGCTCAGCGAGCCTGGAGACCCAGTTCGCCCGCCATGCCGGCGAGCTTCTTCTGATCGCGCTGCAACGTGCTGCGCAATGCTTCTGGCCCCAGTTCGGCGGGCGGAGGCACGTCGGCGCCTAATTGGCCGATGCGTTCGCGCCACTCGGGCGACTCGACCATTCGCCGCAATGCCTTCTGCAGGACCTCGGCGACGGCGGGAGGGGTGCCCTTCGCGGCGACCAGTCCGTTCCAGATCTGCATGTCGAACTGCGGCACGCCCGCCTCCGCGAAGGTCGGGACGTCTGGCAGTTGCGTCGTGCGCTGGGGGGAGGACACCGCGAGCGCCTTCAGGCGCTTGCCCTGGTGGAGGGAGGTTAGGGTCACGGTCTGGTCGATGATCGCGTCGATGGTGCCGGACATCACATCGGCGAGCGCCGGCCCGGAGCCGCGGTAGGCGACCAGTTCGCCCTGGCCGCCGACCATGCGGACGAACATCGCTTCGGCCAGGTGGGATGTGGTGCCCGGGCCGCCCGAGCCGAGGTTGATCTGCGGCCCGCCAGACTTCATGCGCGCCACCAGCGAAGGGAGGTCCTGGATGCCGCTCTTGTTGCTCACGGCCATCACCATCGGTACGTTGGCGACCTGGCCGATCGGCGTGGTGTCTTCCACGACATCAAGACCGGCCTTCGGGAACATCAGCGGAATCAGCACCATCGAGCTGTTACTGAACATCAAGGTGTAGCCGTTGGGCTCCGATTTGGTCAAGCGCTGGAAACCCACCAAGCCTCCGGCACCGACGACGTTCTCCACGATGACCGTCTGCTTGAGTTCCACCGATAGCTGGGCGGCCACCAGGCGCGCCAGCGCGTCGAGGCTTCCACCCGGTGCCACTCCGACGATGATGCTGACGGGACGCGATGGGAACGGATCGGCCGCGACGGCCGGCGGCATGGCCAGCACCGCCAGCACGCACAGGATCAGGCTGGCAAGCAATTTGGGCATGGGAGTCTCCTTTGTGTCTAGGTTGGAACCGCATTCACCATGCGGATGGTCTCGACCAGGCGGTCGAGTCCCGGGGCCGGGCGCAACTCGCGCAGCGCCTGCAGGCATCTGTCGATCGCCGGCTTCTGCAGTCCGCAGGCTGGCATGAGGTGATGGAGCTTGTCGTGGATGTCGTTCCAGGCCACGCCGCGCGGTCCGGAGCCCCGGGGAGAACGGCATTCGGCGCGGAACCGTCGGCCATTAGCCAGCGTGATGCTCACCGCGCCGCCGTGGCGGTGCGGGAACCGGTCCGGAAGGGGGGGCGGGTCCGGATCGAAGACCACCTTGTCCTGGAGGGCGCCGATGTCCGGATCGGCCATTTTCCCGACGTCCATGTGCTGCCAGCCGAAGGCGCCGTCGACGATGGCCGCCGCCACGAAATAGACGATGCTGTGCGCGGCGTCCACGAGGTTGCGCGGATGGGGGTCTCCCTGGAAATGCGTCCACTGGACCGCGGCGGAGATCTCGACGGCCGCGATGTCCTCCAGCCGCAAGGGACCCTCGGTCCGCGCCATGGCAGCGGCGTCGGAGGCCGCTTCGGCGGTGGCATGGAAGGGATGCGCGCCCGGCATCAACTTGACCGCCATGTCGGTGAGGATGTCCCAGTCGTCGCCCCAGCCTGCCGTGACGGCCTTCACGTCCTGCGCGCCCAGGGCCTGGAGGAATCCGCGTGGCGATTCGAGCACCGCCAGTTCGCTGCGGAAGCCTGCGCGCGCGGCCAGCAGCGCATTGACGGCGGTGCTGGCCGAAAGGCCGGCATGGTATTCCCTCGCCCAGCTGGTGTCGGCGGCCATGGCCATGCCTCCGATGGAGGTCGCGGCGAGCGACAGGGCGTGCGCGAGGGTGGTGCGATCGAGTCCGAGCAGGAGGCCTCCGGAGACGACACCGCCGAAGACTGTCGATACCGAGCCGTGGAAGCCGCGCTGCATCCGGTTGGGGGTGAGGGATTCGTCGATCCTGCCGGCGACCTCGTAACCGAGCACTATGCCCGCCAGCACGTCTTCCCCGGTGGAGCCGCAGACCTCGGCCAGTGCCATGGAGACGGTCGAAACGACCGTGCCGATATGCGCAATGCTGCGCAGGTCGCTGTCGTCGGATGCCGCGGCATCGCTGGCGACGGCATTGACCCGTGCCGCAGCGCGCAGCGGCAGCTTGCGATCGCTGAACCACACGGTGGCGTTTCCGGCACCGCCATCGGACAGTTCGAGATCGCGCAGGATGCGGGCCGATTCAATTTCATGCCCGGCCGCTGCGCTGCCCAATGTGCTCGCGAGCACCATCTGGGCTCGTTCGAGAGCCGTGGGATCGATCGCGGCCGGCGGCGTGCCGAGTGCCAGGTCGGCCAGCTGTTCGCAGAGCGTGGTGGTCATGCGTGGACGTCCTCACTCGCTGGCCGTGAGGCCCATCTGCCGGAGCAGGGGAAGGGATGCCTGGATGTCGGTCCGCACCAGCTCGGCGAACTGTTCCCGTGTCTTGCCCGGCAGCGGTGGCAGGGTGAAACCCTGCTCGGCCATGCGGTAGCGCACATCGGGCTGCGCCATGACCGCGTTGATGTCGTCGTTGAGTTTCTGCGCGATGGCCTCCGGCAGGCCGGTGGGCGCTATCACTCCCCACCACAGGGTGACCGAATAACCATCGAGCCCGGTTTCCGCCAGGGTCGGCAACTGCGGCAGGACCGCGGCCCGGGCAGGGCCGGTCACCGCGAGGGCCCGCAGCTTGCCCGATCGCACCAGCCCGTAGGCGGCCGGCAGGTTGTACAGGCCGAAGTCCACGTCGCCCGACAGGATGGCAGTCAACCCCTGCGGCGCGCCGGTGTAGGGAACGTGCATCAGCTTGCGGTGGAGATGGCGTCCCAGCAACGCGCCCGCTACGTGGTGGCTGGTGCCGGTGCCGCTCGAGGAATAGCGGAAACGCTCGTCGGACTGCGTCCGGATCGCCTCCAAGAGGGCGGCAGCATCGGCGTAGGGCGCGTCGTTCCTGACCACCAGCAGGTTCTGCACGTCGCCAATATGGGCGAGATAGGCGAAATCCTTGCGCGGGTCGTATCCAGGCCGGGCGTAGAGCGCCAGGTTGTTGACGAGCGTGCCTTGCGCCGCGATGCCCAGGGTGTAGCCGTCCGGCGCGGCGCGCGCGATGTCCGCAGTGCCGATCGTGCCGCCGGCCCCGGCCTTGTTATCGATCACCACCGGCTGCCCCAAGCGCTCGCCGAGCCGATTGGCGACAAGCCGCGACAGCGTATCGGCCGCGCTGCCTGCGGCGAACGGAACGATCAGCCGGACGGCCCTGTCCGGGTAGATCTTCTGCGCGGCCGCAGGCAGTGCCGCCGCAGCGGCCAACAGGCCCAGCGCCCAGGCTGCGCAGGCACGCGAAACGCTAAGTTTTCTCATCATTGCCTCAATGGGACCGTGGGTGAGCGATCAATTTAGGCCGTTGGACGATCGGCGTCTGTTCAAATCTTGTCGTCAATGTTTAGCTTTTTTCAAGCATCGGACCATGGCAGATCTACGAAACATCTTGGGCCCATTGCGAGTGCTCGAAACCATCCACCGTTGCGGCGGCATGGGTCGCGCGGCGGCGCAACTCCACATCACCCCGGGTGCCGTCAGCCATCAAATCCGTCGGCTGGAAACCGAACTGGGCGCACGCGTGCTAACCAAGGCGGGACGCAACGTGGAATTCACCGATGTCGGGCTCGAATTGGCCGCTGGTGCCACCGAAGCGTTCTCTCGCCTCGAAACGTTGGTCGACCGAGCCATGGGCGCTGGAGAGCACCAGCCGATCCGCTTCAAAGTGATCCCCAGCCTGGCGATCCAGTGGTTGATGCCGAGGCTGGCGAGCTTCTACGCCGAGCACCAGGACATCGACGTGGAAATCGCCACCGTGGCACGGGCCGACGATACCCAGTTGGTTAACGCCGATTTCGTGGTGCGGCGCGGCCGCGGCGAATGGCGGGACCTGCATGCCGAGCTCCTTTTCCCGGACGAGCTGGTGCTCGCCTGCGCGCCCGCCATGGCGGCGCGCATTCGCGAGCCGGCGGACCTGCTGGGCGAAAAGCTCCTGCATTCCATGATCGCGCCCACCAGTTGGGAAACATGGCTGCGCATGGTGGGACTCGAACTCGGTGAGCATGCCCGCGTTGTCCCCATGGCCAACGCCGCGCTGTGTTTGCAGGCAGCGGCGCAGGGCCTGGGCGTGGTCGTGACGCAGCGTGCCTACGTGGCTACGGAATTCGCCTCGGGCCGGCTGGTCCAGCCCTTGCCCCAAATCGCGCGCAGCGGGGATGGCTACTACCTGGTCTGCGAACTGGCCAAAGCGCGCCGTCGGCCGTATGCGCAGTTCTCGCGCTGGTTGCTCGGGACGGTAGATCGGTCCTGAGGGAGCGAATGGCATGCGGGCCACGGCCGTCCGACCGCCGTCGGGCCTCATGCGGGCCGCCTGAACGGTCCGGCCGCACCAGCGCACGATTCGATCGGATGCATCGGGATACGGCTGCCGGTATGGAATTCGCGGGCGGGAAGCGCAGTGCTCGCATCGCTTTCTGCACACCGTCCGAAACCTGCATGGACGCCACGCAACCCCGGATCCTTCGAACGATCGAGCGAGCGGCTCGCGGAACGGGCCGATGCCCCGGCATCCCGGACTTCCTACCAAGTGCGGGGCGCCAGCTTTAACCGCGATGGATGTGTCGCCGGGATTTGCGCCAGCTCCTCCGCTCTGCCCCTGGGCGGGAGCGGCACGACCGGCCGAACCCCTACCCGTCTTTCGAACCCGGCGACGGCCCTGTGCTGACGGAACGGGCGACACGGACAGGCAGTCAGAGGCCGATCTTCGGCAACCGGCTGTGCACGAGCGGCGAAACCAGCGTACGGACGGCAGGCGAAACAACGTCCTCCGTGCCGTAGTCCTACTGCATTGACATATCGTATGACAATAGATTAACGTATGAATGACCGTAATACAAAATATGGAGACATTCATGGAATCGATGATGGAGGTTCGACGCGCCGTCCTGCTGTCCGCGCTGCTCGGGGTCCTGCCGCTGGCATCCGCCGCCGGTTATCCGGACAAGCCGATCCGGTTGATCGTGCCATTCGCCGCCGGCGGCGGGGTCGATGCGCTGGCACGGCCCCTGGCCAAGGAAATGGGGGACGTGCTGGGGCAGAACGTGTTCGTGGATGTGAAGCCGAGCAACACCGGCCAGATCGGTGCGACCGAAGCGGCGCGCGCGGCTCCGGATGGATACACCTTGCTGATCAGTTCGGCCGCCTTCGCCACCACGCCCGCCTTCTATCCCAAGGTGCCCTATCACCCGGTCAAGGATTTCGAAGCGATCACCATCCTCGCGACCACCCCGCAGGTGCTGGTCGCCAATGCCAGCTATCCGGTATCCAGCGTGCCGGACGTCCTGCAGGCCGCGCGCAGCGGCAAGCCGGTGAACTTCGCGCTCAGCGGCAGCACCGGGGTGCAATCGTTGGCGACCGAACTCTTCTCGTCCCTCGGCAAGGTCGAGCTGACCAAGGTCCCTTACAAGGGAGCGGGCGCCGCCTTCGCCGACCTGATAGGCGGCCAAGTCGATCTGATGTTCGACAACCCGGCATCTTCTCTGGTGCATGTGCGGTCCGGGAGGTTGAAGCTTCTCGCCACCACCGGAGCCAAGCGCATGGCATCGTTGCCCGATACGCCCACCGTGGCCGAAACCCTTCCCGGATTCGAGGCGCTCAACTGGTTCGTGCTGGCAGCGCCCGCCAAGACGCCGCCGGAAGTGGTCCAGCGGCTCCACGCGGCCGCGCTGGAAGCCATGCGACGCCCCGCCATGCGCCAGCTGATCGAGCGGGATGGTCTCGATGTCCAAGGCACCAGTCCAGCCGAAGCGCGGGCCTTCGTCGCTGGGGAAGCCGATAAATGGACGAAGGTCGTGAAAGAGAAAGGACTGCAGCTGCAGTAGCCGGAGCGCCTTCGTCCGCCGCTCAGGAGGACGGCGCGGCGAGGGCCATTGCGCTACCGGCGTCCGGTGTCCGGTCGAGGCGCCACAGGGCATCGACCAGGGCCGGGACCTGGACCCGCGCACCGCTGTATTCGCAGAGGTCGCGCAGTTTCTGCTCCAGTTCGGCATCGGACATCGGGCGCTGGAGGCTGCCGCGTGCGGCATCGATGCGCTCCTCCCATTCGAATCCGTCGGCGAAGCGGATGCGCACTCGTGCTTCGTCGACCGTCATGCGTGCGTCGTCCTGGAAGCGCACCTTGGCTCCTAGGGCCCGCACGGCGGCGTCGCGCACGGCCGCGTCGCTGAATTCTTCCAGTCCTGCGCGGCCGCGCAGGAGCGATACCCCCACCGCGTGCTGTGCACTGACCTGGGATTGCCGGCCGTTGGAAACGCCAGGGCGGTCGGTCCGCTGGCGCAGCAGGGGATGCCCGGTCAGCAGGATGGATTCGACGCCCTGGAGCGGTCTTGCAAAGAGGTCGAAGTGCGCGTAGAGCGCCAGGCATGCGTCGATGACCGGGTTCAGCACCACCCCGCAGGGGTAGGGCTTGTAGGCGTTGGCCAGCAGTTGCCATCCAGGGGTTCCGCCTTCCAGCGCAGAAAAGTCGGGAGCGTCGCATACGACGTGCAGGAAACCGCGGTCGCCTTCGAGCGGAGCGGGAGGCCCCTCGAACCCCTGCTCGGCCAATGCCACGGACAGCATGCCGTTGCGTGCGGCATTGCCCACGCTGATGCTCTTGGCAGAACTCCCCAGGGTTTCGACGAGCCCGCAAGATTGTGCCGCTGCGCTGCCGAAGGCCGATGCCAGCACCGGGGCTTCCAGCTTGCCGAGGCTCGCTACGGCAGCGGCAGCGCCAAACACCCCGCAGGTCGATGTGATATGCCATCCGCGTGCGTAGTGGTAGGGCGAAATGGCATTGGCGATGCGGCATTCGACCTCCGCGCCGACCACGAATGCGCACAGCAGATCCTGTCCGTGCGCCGGCGTGCGTTCGGCCAATGCGAACAGCGCAGGAAACACCGGCGCCGAAGGGTGGACGATGGTCGGGATGTGCGTGTCGCAGAAATCGTAGACATTCGCCGCCATCGCATTGATCGCTGCGGCGTTGTAGGGGTCGAAGCGCTCCGTGCGACCGATCAGCCGGGCTTGTGTTCCCGCACGCATGCCCGAGAAGACCCGCACCGCCGCATCGATCGTCGGATCGCGGCTGCCGCCCAAGGCCACGGCGAAGTAGTTGACCAGCGCACGAAGGGCTTGGTGCCGCACATCTTGTGGAATGTCGCCCCAGCGCGTGCTGCAGGCGAATTCGGCCAGGCGCGTGGTGGCGCCGGATCGCGCTGCATCGATGGATGGATTCATGGAATCGGTCTTCCCACAGCGATTGCGTGTTCGTTCTGCGGCTGCGTCGACCTGGCTCGGTTCGCGGCCGCGTACCACGTGGTTGGAGATGTGCAGGCATGGGCTCGCAGGCCGGATGCGCCGATCATTCGATGGAGATGTTGGCAGCCTTGATGACGCCCCCCCAGCGGTCCTGCTCGGCCAGGATGAACTTCGACAGCGATTCCGGTCCCTGCACATCCTGCACGGCCGCCTGCAGGCGGAAGGTATCCTTCACCGTAGGGTCGCGCATCGAATCGGCGACGAGCCTCGAGAGTTCTTTCGCCAGGTCTGCGGGCGTGCCGGCCGGTGCGTGCAGCGCGAACCAATTGCCGATCGATTGGTTGATGCCCAGTTCGCGCAGGGTCGGGGTCCCGGGCATCAGCTCCAGGCGGTTGTCGGCCGCCACGCCCAGCAGCTTGACGCGTCCTCCCTTTGCAGCGGCATCCGCCCCGCCCGCAGTCAGCAGCATCGTGTCGACATGTCCTCCTTCCACAGCCAGCAGGCCGGGTGATTGGCCCTGGAAGGCGATGTGGTTCAACTCGATGCCCAACGATCGCGCCAGGAGCTCCATCCCCACGTGCGAGGTGCTGCCCTGTCCCCAGGAGGCGTAGGTCAGGGAGCGGGGCGCGGCCTTCGCGGCCGATACGAAGGTATCAGTGGAGACGATGCCGGGCCGCGACGGCCCGGCCACCAGGGCGAAGGGCACGCGGGCGAACAGCGTCACGGGAACGAAGCTCTTGGAAACGTCGTAGGGCAGGTTCTTGTAGATGAACGGCGCCAGGGCATGCGTGTCCGCATTCGACATGAGCAGCGTCTGTCCGTCGGGAGCCGCATTGGCGACGGCCTGGGTGCCGATGCGGCCTGCGGCGCCAGGACGATTCTCGACGATGAAAGCGCGACCGCTGGTGCGGGAGATCGAATGGCAGATGGACCGCGTCAGGACATCGGCTGCCGCGCCGGCGTTCCAGGGCACGATGACCCGCACCGGCTTGCCTTGGGCGTGCGAGAGCGAAGTCGAGCTGGCGGCCCACGCTGCCATTATCCCCAATGCGTTGCGACGTGTGAGATGCATGACTCCTCCTTTTCGTATCGGGAGCTGAGAACTTCAGCTTTTCGGCAAATCGCTAATCGACATACCGTAATACAATAGTACGTGTGCAGTCGTCCTAGGGCATTGGGGTATTCCTGAAGAACGCATCCACGAGTCGTTTCGTGGAGTGATGGCCTGGTCAAACCCAAGTCGATACTTCCAATGCGCAATGCGCCATTTCCCTGTCTTAGTCATGCTTCGATTTAGCGGCTCGGTTGTACTACTGGGTGCTGGCCCCGCTGTGGCGGCTGCAGCTCAATTGCGATGAGCAACGTTGGTGCCACCACCTGCTGGTGCAGCGCCGCCCGGATGTTCGGCCGAGCAAAAAACTGGATTGCGCGCTCGCCCTTGTTGCCGGAGGACGACCGATGAAGCCGGTCTGTGACGTCCTCGGCGTAGCGCGCTCTGCAGCCTCGGCACGACGGGCACGCCCTGCGTACTGGCGTGATGGTCGATCAACACGCAGCAGGGCTGATGCGCAACTGGTCGTCGAACTGCGTGAAGCTGTGGCTGACCTTCCCAGCTACGGCTACCGGCGTACCTGGGGCGTGCTGCGTCGCAAGCGCGAGGCACGTCAGGCCCCGGCGATCAACCTCAAGCGGGTCTACCGGGTCATGCGACGGTAGCCAAAGCGCAGCACATCTTGGGTTGCATCCAGCAGCCGATTCCCCAGTGCTTGGTCCTTGCCCGGCTGACGCAGCGCGTAGCTGCTCAAGCGCCGGCTCAGGCCCAGAATCTGGCAGGCCCGGCGCTCGGAGATGCCCCGGCAGGTCAGGGCTCG
>JAKOND010000084.1 GCA_022702125.1 Burkholderiaceae bacterium | reverse complement strand
TCGACGAAGTCGTCCAGCGTGTGCGCCGGCACCACCTGCGGCAGGTCGCCCACCAGCGTGCCGCCCAGCCCGGTGAGGAAGCCGGCGAACACCAGGGCCACCAGCCACAGGCCGCGGCGGAACCATGTCTCGGACAGTCGCAATCCCTTGCTGCTCATGCTCTCGCTCCTTCGGTGGTGATCCGCTATGTTTTCGGTCGCTGCCAGCCCGGGAAACATCTGGGCTGGCAGCCTGTTTTCCGGTCGGTTTTCCGCCGTGCCGCCGGACCGCTCCGGGAAGGCGGGCCGGCAGGCCGCGGCCGAGGACCGTACCCGGACCATACCCAGTTCCGGATTGCGCCCTGTCCGACTCGCCGACGTGACGGGCGCTTACCGGCCGCGCCGCGGCCCGGTCCAACAATCGGTCCGCGTCGTTTCCGCGACCCCGTCCGCCCTGCACGCCCCCGCCCGGAGCCCGTCCCATGTCCCGTCCCACCGTCGCCGACACCTTCATCGCCACCCTGCACGCCGCCGGCGTGCAGCGCATCTACGGCGTGGTCGGCGACAGCCTCAACGCGCTGACCGAGTCGCTGCGCCAGCACGAGGACATGGCCTGGGTGCATGTGCGCAACGAGGAGGCCGCCGCCTTCGCCGCCGGGGCCGAGGCGCACCTGAGCGGCCGGCTCGCGGTCTGCGCCGGCTCTTGCGGACCGGGCAACCTGCACCTGATCAACGGCCTGTTCGACGCCCACCGCAGCCGCGTGCCGGTGCTGGCGATCGCGGCGCAGATCCCCTCGGCCGAGATCGGCTCGCGCTACTTCCAGGAGACCCATCCGCAGGAGCTGTTCCGCGAGTGCAGCGTCTACTGCGAGATGGTGTCCAGCCCCGAGCAGATGCCCCGGGTGCTGGAGACCGCCATCCGCGCCGCCGTCGGCCTGCGCGGCGTGGCGGTGGTGGTCATCCCGGGCGACGTGGCGATGCAGGACGCGGCGCAGGACCGCATCGCCAGCCGCGCCGCCCTGCTGCCCGCGCCGCCGCTGGTGCGGCCCGACGACGCGCAGCTCGACCTCGCCGCCGGACTGCTGGCCGGGGCCGGCAAGGTCACCATCCTGGCCGGGCGCGGCTGCCTGGGCGCGCACGCGCAGTTGATCGAGCTGGCCGGCGCGCTGCAGGCGCCGGTGGTGCACGCGCTCGGCGGCAAGGAATACGTCGAGTACGACAACCCCTACGACGTCGGCATGACCGGGCTGATCGGCTTCTCGTCGGGCTACTACGCGATGAAGGACTGCGACGTGCTGGTGATGCTCGGCACCGACTTCCCGTACCGCCAGTTCTACCCCGAGAAGGCGCAGGTGATCCAGGTCGATGTGCGGCCCGAGAACCTCGGCCTGCGCACGCCGATCGCCCTCGGCCTGGTGGGCGACGTGAAGACCACGCTGCGCGCGCTGCTGCCCCGGCTCGCGCCGCGCGACGACCGCGGCCATCTCGACGCCTGCCTGCGCCACTACGCCAAGGCGCGCGAGGAACTCGACGAACTCGCCCGGGGCACCGCCGGCAAGCCGCCGATCCATCCGCAGCAGGTGGTGCGGCTGCTCAGCGAGATCGCCAGCGACGACGCGGTCTTCACCGTGGATGTCGGCACGCCCACCGTCTGGGCCGCGCGCTACCTGCGCATGAACGGCCGGCGCCGGCTGGTCGGCTCCTGGGTGCACGGCTCGATGGCCGGCGCGCTGCCGCAGGCCATCGGCGCGCAGGCCGCCTTCCCCGGCCGGCAGGTGATCGCGCTGGCCGGCGACGGCGGCTTCGCGATGCTGATGGGCGACTTCCTCACGCTCGCGCAGGAGCGGCTGCCGGTCAAGCTAGTGGTCTTCGACAACCACTCGCTCGGCTTCGTCGAGCTGGAGATGAAGGCCTCCGGCCTGCTGGAGACCGGCGTGGCGCTACAGAACCCCGACTTCGCCGCGATGGCGCGCGCCGCCGGCGTCCACGGCATCCGGGTCGAGGACCCGGGCCTGCTGGAGGCCGCGCTGCGCGAGGCGCTGGCCCACGACGGCCCGGCGCTGGTCGACGTGGTCGTCAATCGCCAGGAACTGTCCATGCCGCCGAAGATCGAGGCCGCGCAGGCCAAGGGCTTCGGCATGTGGGTCGCGCGCGCCGTGCTCAGCGGTCGCGGCGACGAAGTGATCGATCTCGCAAAAACCAATATGTCACGATGAAAGAACCCTCCATGTCCGACACCCCGACCACCGAAACCGCCTTCCTGACCGACGTCAAGACCCTGCGCGAGCGCGCCCGCCAGTCCATCGACGACGGCCCGGTCACGCCCACCTACCAGGGCGACGTGGACACCGCCATCGAGCTGCTGCAGACGGTGGTCGCCACCGAGATCGTCTGCGTGCTGCGCTACCAGATGCACGCCATCGCGGCCGACGGCATCACCAGCAAGAGCGTGGCCGCCGAGTTCGAGGAGCATGCCGAGTCCGAGCGCCAGCACGCCAAGATGGCGGCCGAGCGCATCGACCAGCTCGGCGGCACGCCGAACTTCGACCCCGAGGGCCTGGCCTCCCGCGCCGCCACCGAGTACGGCCAGGGCGGCAACCTGGTGCAGATGATCAAGGACAACCTGATCGCCGAGCGCCTGGTCATCGAGCACTACCGCGAGCTGATCCGCTACTTCGGCGACAAGGACCCGACCACCCGGATCATGCTGGAGAAGATCCTGGCCGACGAGGAAGAGCACGCCAGCGACATGCACGACCTGCTGGTGTCGCACGAAGGCCAGCCCTTCCTGCCGCGCGACTGAGGCGGCCCGCGGAAACCAGGGACGAAAACCCCTCGCAGCCCGCATTCCACCTTCGCTAGGCGCTCCTATTTTCGGAGCGCGGGGGCGGTGGCGGGTTCCCCGCCTTCGCGGATCGCCTCGGCCGCCTCCACGTTCAGCGCCCGGCCTTCCCGCGCCGGCCTGGTGAGCGGCGTCGGCACCCAGCGGTTGCCGTGCATCAGGTGGCGGCCGCGAGTGATGTCGCCGCCGGCGGCCAGCTGCAGCTGCAGCCGCTCGGCGTCGCGCTGGCGGATGTCGCGGGCCAGCGCCTCGATCGCGTCCTCGGGCGTGCCCAGTTCGCGCAGCGTGGCCGCGCCGAAGGCCAGGGCCGACTCGAAGGTCTCGCGCATCTCCACCGCCGCGCCCGCCTGCAGCAGCGCGATCGCGTGCTGCCGGTCGTAGGCCCGCGCCAGGATCGGCACCAGCGGGAAGGCGTGCCGCGCCAGCTCCACGATCCGGCTGGTGGTCTCCTTGCGGTCGGTGCACACCAGGATGGCGCAGGCGTGCGCCGCGCCGCCGGCGTGCAGCACGTCCATCCGGGTGCCGTCGCCGTAGTAGGCGTGGAAGCCGAAATTGGCGGCCGAGCGGATCATGTCGGTGTCGTGCTCGATGATGGTGATTCGCAGGCCGCGCGCCAGCAGCACCTGGCCGGCGATCTGCCCGAAGCGGCCGAAGCCGATGATCAGGACGTTGCCGTCGAGCGCGCTCCCGGCCGCGTCCTCCGCCACGGGCCGGCCACGGCGCTTTCCGGCGGGGCGGGCGGCCTCGCCGGCTTCCGGACCCGCCCC
>JAKOND010000036.1 GCA_022702125.1 Burkholderiaceae bacterium | reverse complement strand
GTGCGCAGCAGCTGGGTGCCGGGGCGCATGGGGTTGATGTCGAAGCGCGACGAGCCGGCGCTGGCGATGAGCTGGCCCTGCGCCGTCCACAGCGTCACGTCCTGCGCGTCGAGCTGGTCGCGCAGCCGTTCCAGCACCAGCCCGGCGGAGGCGTCCGGCACCGATTCGAGTTGCTCGGCGGCGACCCGCGTCTTGTTGGCCAGGTCGCTCGACAGCGTGTCGAGCGTCGAACGCCCCAGCACCAGGCCGGCCTGCAGCGCGCCTTCCACCCGCACGTCGAACCAGGTCTCGATCGAGCGCGAGACGAACTGCACCGACACCACGTAGATCAGCACGCCCGGCGCCACGCCCACCAGCGCGAAGATCGCCGCGAGCTTGACCAGCAGCCGGCTACCGAACTTGCCGCGCCGCAGCCTTCCCACCAGCCGCGCGCCGACCCAGGCGATGGTGGCGAACAGCAGCGCCGCCACCACCCCGTTGAGGCCGAACAGCAGCGCGTAGTTGCGCTCGTAGAGCGCGCGGTTGTTGGTGGCCTGGGTCAGCAGCACCAGCAGCATCAGTCCCAGGCTCAGGATCACGGCCGCGCCGATCGAGACGATGCGGCGGGTGTTGCGCGACTGCAGCAGCGTGTAGCGCGCCGGGTCCGCGGCCGGCATGCTGGCCTTGCGACGCGGCGGCGCCGTCGGGCGGTGCATGGCTCAGGACCCTTCGGGCGGCACCAGCCGCAGGCTGCGCTCGACCGCCATGCTCCAGTCGGCCCGGCCGGCGATGCCGATCTGGAACGGCCGCGGCAGCTGCGAGACGTCGAGCCGGAAGCGGAAATCCACCGTGTACCGCCCGTCCGCGTCGAGCTGCGCGAGGTCGGCGATGCGCCAGCGCGCCAGGCGCTGCACCGCGGCCATCGCGTCGCCCAGCTCGTCGAAGTTCTGCGCCAGGCTCACGCCCAGGCCGCCGTTGCCGATCGGCGTGGGCGAGACATGCAGCCGCCAGCGCCGCACCAGCGGCTGGTAGGCCAGGCGCAGGTAGCGGGCCGAGGCGGCCACCACCTGGTCGGACCAGTACCAGCGGTCGCGCAGCACCTCGGCCTCGGCGACGAAGAAGACCGGGACGCCGCGGCGCAGCGTGTCTTCCACCAGCGGCGGCAGTTCGAAGCGCAGCATCGCCGACAGGAACAATCCGTCGTCCTCGCGTTCGAGCCGCAGCTGCTGCACGTCGATGGCCCGGCTCTGGGCCCGCGCCGGGACCGTGGCGCCCGGACCCGCGAGCGCCAGCGCGCCGGCCGCCGCCAGCAGACGCCGGCGGTCCCCGTCCGGCACCGCCCGCGCCGCACCGGATGCGGGCCGCCCGGACGCGGCCGGACCGCTGGGCTCTCCAGGCTCAGGCGGGGCGCTTCTGCAGCAGCGCGTAGAAGAAACCGTCGTGGTCACCCGCCGGATTGTCCGGGACAGCACCGCGCGCATGGCCGCCGGTGGGCAATAAATGGCCGGGCGACGGCAGCAGCACCGCGTCGGTGTTGTGCGCAACAAACGTTTCGATCTGCAGGTCTCCCTCGGCGCGGAACACCGAGCAGGTGCAGTACAGCAGCCGTCCGCCCGGGGCCAGCAGCGCCCACAGCGTGGTCAGCAGGCCCGCCTGGATGATCGCCAGCTGGGCGATGTCGCTCTCGCGGCGCAGCCAGCGCACGTCGGGCTGGCGGCGCACGATGCCCGACGCGGTGCAGGGCGCGTCGAGCAGGATGGCGTCGAAGGGCTGGCTGCCGCAGTGCTGCGGCCACCAGTCGCGCGGCGTGCGGGCGTCGGCCGCCAGCACCCGGGCCGACAGGCCCAGCCGGTCCAGCGTCTGGTGGATGCGCTCGCAGCGCGCCGGATCGATGTCCAGCGCCAGCACCTCGATCGGCGGCGGGCCGCCCGGGGCCGTGCCGGCCGCCTCGGCGGCGTACTCCAGCAGGTGGGCCGTCTTGCCGCCGGGCGCGGCGCAGGCGTCCAGCACCCGCAGCGGCCGACCGCCCCGGCGGCGGGGGTCCAGTTCCAGTCCGCGCAGCAGCAGCGGCGCGGCCAGCTGGGCGGCGGCGTCCTGCACCGAGACCTCGCCGTCGGCGAAGCCCGGCACCTGCTCCACCGGCAGCGCGCGGCCCAGCACCACGCCGACCTCGCCGACTGGATCTGCTTCGATATCCATAGCATCGAAGGCTTGCAGCACGCGGGCCCGCGAGGCCTTTTGCACATTGACCCGCAGCGTCATCGGCGCCTGGGCGTTGTTGGCGCGCAGGATGTCCTGCCAGCGCCGGGGATGGTCGCGCTTGAGCTGCTCGATCCACCAGCGCGGATGGTTCCAGAAGGCCATCGGCTCGTGCTCCACCGCCGCCAGCAGCGCGTCGCGCTCGCGCAGGAAGCGGCGCAGGCAGGCGTTGATGAAGCTCGCCTGCGGCCGGGTCGCCGGATTGCGCTTGGCGGCCTCGACCGTCTGGTCGACCAGGGTGAAGGGCTCGTAGGGCGCGTCGTCCTCGCGCCAGGCCAGGGCCAGCGCGGTGCACAGGAGCGCGTCGGGCAGCGGCGCCGGCGTGCGGCTGGCCAGCTTGCGCCGCAGCGCCTCGGCGCGGCCCAGCCAGCGCAGCACGTGGAAGACGAGCGCGCGCACGCCCGGGCGCAGCGGCGGCGCCACCGCCAGCAGCGCGGACGGCGCGGACTGGCCGCCGCGGATCGCGACCAGCGCGGTGGCGGTCGCCTGCAACTGCTGCCACAGCGCGATGCCGTGGTCGCCGTCCGGGCCGGCTCCGCCGTTGCGCGGCGCGCGTTCGGAAGGTGAAGATGTCGTCATAGGGGTCCCCAGGGAGTGCGTCGCAGAACGCGTGCCAGCCACCGCGCGGGCCGCTGCGCCAGCGCGTCGTCATGGTCGGCGACCGCGGCCTCGAACCGGGCACGGGCCGCTTCCGCCTCCTGCGCCGGCGCCGTCCGCCAGGCGTCGTGCGCCGCGCGGGCCGCCGCATGCAGGCACAGCAGCCGTCGGCGCGCGCCGACGGCCCAGCAGGCGACCAGCAGCGCAAGAAGAACCAGCAGGCAGCCGGCCCAGGATATCGAAACCATGGAAGAGCAGGTAGTACGCGGGCGGGAAGCGACAGCGGAGGCAAGCGCCGCAGGCCGCGCCTGCGGAGCCACAAAAAACGCCCCAGGCCCGCCATGCGGCGGGACTGGGGCGCTTGCGCGATCGGCCGGCACGGCGCCACGCGGGCACCGTGCGGTCGCCACGGTCAGTCGGCGGAGTTGCCCTCGCCGGCCGCGGAGATGCTGTAGGCCGGCAGCGCATCGTCGCTGCCGTCGGCATCCGACGACTGGCCCGCCAGTTCGGCGGCCTCGGCCTCGGCGATGGCGCGGCGCTCGGCGTCGTCCATCGCGTCCTTGACCTTGCGGGCCTGGTGGTACGCCATGCCGGTGCCTGCGGGGATCAGGCGGCCGACGATGACGTTCTCCTTCAGGCCGCGCAGCTCGTCGCGCTTGCCCATGATGGCCGCCTCGGTCAGCACCCGGGTCGTTTCCTGGAAGGAAGCGGCCGAGATGAACGAGTCGGTCGACAGCGAGGCCTTGGTGATGCCCAGCAGCAGGTTGGTGTAGGTGGCCGGGATCTTGCCGTCGGCGCGCAGGGCGTCGTTGGTGTTGAGCATTTCCGACCGCTCGACCTGCTCGCCCTGGATGTAGTTGGAGTCGCCGGAGCTCTCCACCACCACGCGGCGCAGCATCTGGCGCACGATCACCTCGATGTGCTTGTCGTTGATCTTCACGCCCTGGAGGCGGTAGACGTCCTGCACTTCGTCGACGATGTAGCGCGCCAGCTCTTCCATGCCCAGCAGGCGCAGGATGTCCTGCGGATCGGCCGGGCCGTCCACCACGGACTCGCCCTTGTTCACGACCTGGCCCTCGTGGACGAGGATGTTCTTTTCCTTGGGGATCAGTTCATCCCAGACCTTGCCTTCCGGATCGGTGATCTGCAGCCGGACCTTGCCCTTGGTTTCCTTGCCGAAGGAGACCGTGCCGGTCATCTCGGCCAGCATGCCCTTGTCCTTCGGCGAGCGCGCCTCGAACAGCTCGGCCACGCGCGGCAGGCCGCCGGTGATGTCGCGGGTCTTCTGGCCTTCGACCGGAATCCGCGCCAGCACCTCGCCGGGACCCACGTCCTGGCCGTCGCGCACCTGGATCAGCGAGCCGATCTGGAAGCCGATGGTCACCGCGTGGTCGGTGCCGGGGATGCGGACTTCGGAGCCGTTCGCATCGATCAGCTTGACCTGCGGACGCACCACCTTGGCCGAGCCGCGGCGCTTCGGATCGATCACGACCAGCGTCGACAGGCCGGTCACGTCGTCCACCTGCTTGGCGACCGTCAGGCCTTCCTCGACGTTCTCGAACTTCACCTGGCCGGCGAACTCCGTGATGATCGGGCGGGTCAGCGGGTCCCAGTTCGCCAGGATCGTGCCGGCCTTGACCGACTGGTCGATCTTGATCGTCAGCGTCGCGCCGTACGGCACCTTGTGGCGCTCGCGCTCGCGGCCCAGGTCGTCCTGGATGATGATCTCGCCGGAGCGGGAGATCACCACCAGGTCGCCCTTGGTGTTGCTGACGTAGCGCATCGTGGGGTTGAAGCCGATGGTGCCGTTGGACTTGGCCTCGACGCTGGACGCCACCGCCGCGCGCGATGCCGCGCCGCCGATGTGGAAGGTCCGCATCGTCAGCTGCGTGCCCGGCTCGCCGATGGACTGGGCGGCGATCACGCCGACGGCTTCGCCGCCGTTGATCAGGCCGCCACGGCCCAGGTCGCGGCCGTAGCAGTGGGCGCAGATGCCGAAGCGCGTCTCGCAGGTCAGCGCGGTGCGCACCTTGATCTCGTCGACGCCGGCGGCTTCCAGGTCGTCGAGCAGGTCCTCTTCCAGCAGCGTGCCGGCCGGCGTCAGCACCGCGCGGGTCTCGGGATGCAGCACGTCCTCGGCGGCGCAGCGGCCCAGCACCCGGTCGCGCAGCGACTCGATCACCTCGCCGCCCTCGACGATGGCGCGCATCAGGTAGCCGTGGTGGGTGCCGCAGTCCTGCTCGGTCACCACCAGATCCTGGGTCACGTCCACCAGACGGCGGGTCAGGTAGCCGGAGTTCGCGGTCTTCAGCGCCGTATCCGCCAGGCCCTTGCGGGCGCCGTGGGTGGAGATGAAGTACTGCAGAACGTTCAGGCCTTCGCGGAAGTTCGCGGTGATCGGCGTCTCGATGATCGAGCCGTCCGGCTTGGCCATCAGGCCCCGCATCCCGGCGAGCTGGCGGATCTGGGCGGCGGAACCCCGCGCGCCCGAGTCGGCCATCATGTAGATGGAGTTGAAGGACTCCTGGTCCACTTCCTTGCCGTTGCGGTCGGTGGTCTTCTGCTTGGCCAGCTGGGCCATCATGACCTTCGACACCTCGTCGCCGGCCTTGCCCCAGATGTCCACCGCCTTGTTGTAGCGCTCGCCGGCGGTCACCAGGCCCGAGACGTACTGCTGCTGGATCTCCTTCACCTCCTGCTCGGAGCGGTCGATGATGGCGTGCTTCTCCTGCGGCACCAGCATGTCGTCGATGGCGATCGAGATGCCCGAGCGGGTCGCGAGGCGGAAGCCGTTCTGCAGCAGCTTGTCGGCGAAGACGACGGTCTCCTTGAGGCCGCACTTGCGGAAGCTCACGTTGATGAGCTTGGAGATTTCCTTCTTCTTCAGCGCCTTGTTCATGTTCGAGAACGGCAGGCCCTTCGGCAGGATCTCGGACAGCAGCGCGCGGCCGACCGTGGTGTGCACCAGGGAGGTCGACGGCGTGAATTCGCCGGTGGCCTTGTCCTTGGTCCACTCGGTCAGGCGGACGCTGATCTTCGTGGCCAGCTCGACCTGCTTGGCGTCGAAGGCGCGCTGGACTTCGCCGGTGTCGGAGAAGATCAGGCCCTCGCCCTTGCCGTTGATGCGGTCGCGGGTCGCGTAGTAGAGACCCAGCACCACGTCCTGCGACGGCACGATGGACGGCTCGCCCGAGGCCGGGAACAGCACGTTGTTGGAGGCCAGCATCAGCGTGCGGGCTTCCATCTGCGCTTCCACCGACAGCGGGACGTGGACGGCCATCTGGTCGCCGTCGAAGTCGGCGTTGAAAGCGGCGCAGACCAGCGGGTGCAGCTGGATCGCCTTGCCTTCGATCAGGATCGGCTCGAAGGCCTGGATGCCCAGGCGGTGCAGCGTCGGCGCGCGGTTGAGCATCACCGGATGCTCGCGGATCACCTCTTCCAGGATGTCCCAGACCACCGGCGTGCCGGATTCGACTTCCTTCTTCGCGGCCTTGATGGTGGTCGCGATGCCCATGGCTTCGAGGCGCGAGAAGATGAAGGGCTTGAACAGTTCCAGCGCCATCAGCTTCGGCAGGCCGCACTGGTGCAGCTTGAGCGTCGGGCCCACGGTGATGACCGAACGGCCCGAGTAGTCGACGCGCTTGCCCAGCAGGTTCTGGCGGAAGCGGCCCGACTTGCCCTTGATCATGTCGGCGAGCGACTTGAGCGCGCGCTTGTTGGCGCCGGTCATGGCCTTGCCGCGGCGGCCGTTGTCCAGCAGCGAATCGACGGCTTCCTGCAGCATCCGCTTCTCGTTGCGCGCGATGATCTCCGGAGCCTTCAGCTCCAGCAGGCGGCGCAGGCGCGAGTTGCGGTTGATGACGCGGCGGTACAGGTCGTTCAGGTCGGAGGTCGCGAAGCGGCCGCCGTCCAGCGGCACGAGCGGACGCAGGTCCGGCGGCAGCACCGGCAGCACGTCCAGCACCATCCACTCGGGCTTGATGCCCGATTTCTTGAACGCTTCCAGCACCTTCAGGCGCTTGGCGTTCTTCTTGACCTTGACTTCGGAGCCGGTCAGGTCGCCGCGCAGGCGCTCGATCGACAGGTCGATGTCGATGCCTTCGAGCAGGTCCTTGATGCCTTCGGCGCCCATCTTGGCGGTGAACTCGTCACCGTACTCGCGCGTCTTCGCGTCGTAGTCGTCCTCGGTCATGATGCTGAACTTCTTCAGCGGGGTCATGCCCGGGTCGGTGACCACGTAGGCTTCGAAGTACAGCACGCGCTCGATGTCGCGCAGCGTCATGTCGAGCACCAGGCCCAGACGCGACGGCAGCGACTTCAGGAACCAGATGTGCGCGCAGGGCGCCGCCAGGTCGATGTGGCCCATGCGCTCGCGGCGCACCTTGGTCTGGGTGACTTCGACGCCGCACTTCTCGCAGATCACGCCGCGGTGCTTCAGGCGCTTGTACTTGCCGCACAGGCACTCGTAGTCCTTGATGGGCCCGAAGATCTTGGCGCGGAACAGGCCGTCGCGTTCCGGCTTGAAGGTGCGGTAGTTGATGGTTTCCGGCTTCTTGACTTCGCCGAAAGACCACGAACGGATCTTCTCGGGCGATGCCATGCCGATCCGGATGGCATCGAAATGCTCGTCCGGCGTGAATTGCTTGAACAGGTCGAGTAGCGATTTCATGTGACTCTAGCCCTTCAATGACTTAAGAACGTTCCAGTTCGATGTCCAGGCCCAGGGAACGGATTTCCTTGACCAGCACATTGAACGATTCCGGCATGCCGGCTTCGATGGCGTGTTCGCCCTTGACGATGGATTCGTACACCTTGGTACGGCCCACCACGTCGTCGGACTTCACGGTCAGCATTTCCTGCAGCACGTAGGAGGCGCCGTAGGCTTCCAGCGCCCAGACTTCCATTTCCCCGAAGCGCTGTCCGCCGAACTGCGCCTTGCCGCCCAGCGGCTGCTGGGTGACGAGCGAGTACGGACCGGTTGAGCGCGCGTGCATCTTGTCGTCCACCAGATGGTGCAGTTTCAGGAAGTGCATGTAGCCGATGGTGGTCGGACGCTCGAACGGTTCGCCGGTGCGGCCGTCGATCAGGTTCGCCTGGGTGCGCGTCGCGGTCAGGCCCTTGGCCTTCGCGATGTCGTCCGGGAAGGCGAGCTTGAGCATGTTGCGGATGTCTTCTTCCGCCGCGCCGTCGAACACCGGAGTGGCGAAAGGCACGCCCTTGGACAGGTTGTCCGCCATCTCCAGCACGTCGGTGTCGCTGAGCTGCGCCAGGTCCTCCTTGCGGCCGGACGCGTTGTACAGCTCCTCGAAGAAGGCACGCAGCTCGGTCAGCTTGGATTCGGCCTGCAGCATGTCGCCGATGCGCTGGCCGATGCCCTTGCCGGCCCAGCCCAGATGCACTTCCAGCACCTGGCCGACGTTCATCCGCGAAGGCACGCCCAGCGGGTTCAGGACGATGTCGGCGGGGGTGCCGTCGGCCATGTAGGGCATGTCCTCGACCGGAACGATCTTGGACACCACGCCCTTGTTGCCGTGGCGGCCGGCCATCTTGTCGCCGGGCTGCAGGCGGCGCTTGACGGCCAGGTAGACCTTGACCATCTTCAGCACGCCGGCGGGCAGCTCGTCGCCCTGGGTGAGCTTCTTGCGCTTCTCTTCGTACGCGAGGTCGAAGCTGTGGCGGGTCTGCTCCAGGGAGTTCTTGATCGACTCCAGCTGGGTCGCGACCTCGTCGTCAGCCGGGCGGATGTCGAACCAGTGGAACTTGTCCACCGACGACAGGTACGCCTTGTCGAGCTTGGTGCCCTTGAGCAGCTTGTTCGGGCCGCCGTTGGCGGTCTTGCCGGTCAGCAGCTTCTCGATCCGGTCGAACGCGTCGGCTTCGACGATGCGCAGCTGGTCGTTCAGGTCCAGGCGGAAGCGCTTGAGCTCGTCGTCGATGATCTGCTGGGCGCGCTTGTCGCGCTGGATGCCTTCGCGGGTGAAGACCTGCACGTCGATGACGGTGCCCGAGCTGCCCTGGTCCACGCGCAGCGAGGTGTCCTTCACATCGGAGGCCTTCTCGCCGAAGATCGCGCGCAGCAGCTTCTCTTCCGGCGTCAGCGTGGTCTCGCCCTTGGGCGTGACCTTGCCGACCAGGGTGTCGCCCGGCTGGACTTCGGCACCCACGTAGATGATGCCGGACTCGTCGAGCCGGTTGAGCTGCTGCTCCGACAGGTTCGGGATGTCGCGGGTGATTTCCTCGGCGCCCAGCTTGGTGTCGCGCGCCATGACCACCAGTTCTTCGATGTGGATCGAGGTGTAGCGGTCTTCGGCGACGACGCGTTCGCTGATCAGGATCGAATCCTCGAAGTTGTAGCCGTTCCAGGGCATGAACGCGATGAGCATGTTCTGGCCCAGGGCGAGTTCGCCCAGGTCGGTCGATGCGCCGTCGGCGATCACGTCGCCCTTGGCCAGCACGTCGCCGCGCTGGACGATGGGACGCTGGTGGATGTTGGTGTTCTGGTTGGAACGCTGGTACTTGATGAGGTTGTAGATGTCCACGCCCACCTCGCCCGCCTGGGCTTCGGCATCGTGCACCCGGATCACGATCCGGGTCGCGTCCACGTAGTCCACCACGCCGCCGCGGCGCGCGGTGACCACCGTGCCGGAGTCCACCGCCGCGACGCGCTCGATGCCGGTGCCGACGAACGGCTTTTCCGGACGCAGGACCGGAACGGCCTGGCGCGACATGTTGGCGCCCATCAACGCGCGGTTCGCATCGTCGTGCTCCAGGAACGGCACCAGCGATGCAGCCACCGAGACGATCTGCCCCGGCGACACGTCCATGTACTGCACCCGTTCGGCGCTCACCAGGGTGGATTCGCCCTTCTCCCGGACCGACACCAGGTCGCCGGTCAGGTTGCCCTGCTCGTCGAGCGTGGCGTTGGCCTGCGCGATGACGTACTTGCCTTCCTCGATGGCCGACAGGTAGTCGATGTCGTTGGTGACCTTGCCGTCCACCACGCGGCGGTACGGCGTTTCGATGAAGCCGTACTCGTTCAGGCGGGCGTAGAGGGCCAGCGAATTGATCAGTCCGATGTTCGGGCCTTCCGGCGTTTCGATCGGGCAGACGCGGCCGTAGTGGGTGACGTGCACGTCGCGCACTTCGAAGCCGGCGCGTTCGCGGGTCAGGCCGCCCGGGCCCAGGGCCGAGACGCGGCGCTTGTGGGTGATCTCGGACAGCGGGTTGGTCTGGTCCATGAACTGCGACAGCTGCGACGCGCCGAAGAACTCCTTCAGGGCCGCGGAAATCGGCTTGGAGTTGATCAGGTCGTGCGGCATCAGCGGCTCTTGTTCCGCCTGGCCGAGCCGTTCCTTGACCGCCTTCTCGATGCGGGCGAGGCCGGTGCGGTACTGGTTCTCGGCGAGCTCACCCACGCAACGCACGCGGCGGTTGCCCAGGTGGTCGATGTCGTCGACTTCGCCGTTGCCGTTGCGCAGGTCCACCAGGATCTTGACGACCGCCAGGATGTCCTCGTTGGTCAGCACCATCGGGCCGGTCGAGCTGGCATTGCCCACCTTGGCGTTGAACTTCATCCGGCCGACGCGCGACAGGTCGTAGGTGTCCGGGTTGTAGAACAGGCGCTGGAACAGGGCCTGCACCGCGTCCTCGGTCGGCGGCTCGCCGGGGCGCATCATCCGGTAGATGGCGACGCGCGCGGCGAACTCGTCCACCGTCTCGTCGGTGCGCAGGGTCTGCGAGATGTAGGCGCCCTGATCGAGTTCGTTGGTGTAGATGACCTGCAGGT
>JAKOND010000290.1 GCA_022702125.1 Burkholderiaceae bacterium | reverse complement strand
CCAGAACTGGTTCTGCGGATGGGCGTAGTACTGCCGCAGCGCTAGCGAGCGCGCGCCGGGGAAACTGCCGAGCACCAGCAGCCGCGTGCCGGGCGAGGCGATCGGCGGCAGGCCGTGGAGCACCCGCGCGCCGGCCGGCGCCTCGACCGGCGCGTTGACTGGCGCAACGACCGGGCTCGCTGCCGGACCCGCCGCCGCGCCATCGGCCGGACGCGTCGCCCCGGTGGTCACAGCAGCGCGCCGATCCGGGGCATCGCCGCGACCGCGTTGCGGGTGGTGGCCCCGGCCAGCTCCGCCACCGGCATGCCGCGCAGTTCGGCGACCACCTCGGCGATGCGCGGCACCTCGGCCGGGGTGTTCACGCCCTGGGGCAGGCCGCCGGCGCGCGCTTCGGCGGTGCGGTAGACCCAGCGCGGCGGGATGTCGGGCGCGTCGGTCTCCAGCACCAGGGCGTCGAGCGGCAGCTCGGCCACCATCCGGCGCAGGTGCGTGGCCCGGTCGAAGGTGACCGCGCCGCCGAAGCCGAGCTTGAAGCCCAGGTCGATGAAGGCGCGCGCCTGCTGCAGGCTGCCGGTGAAGGCGTGCGCGATGCCCCGCCAGGCCGGCCCCGCCCCGGCGGACGGGCCGGCCGCCGAGAGCTGCCGCAGGTGCTGCAGCACCCGGTCCACCGAGCGCCGGGTGTGCAGCAGCACCGGCAGGCCGAAGCGGCGCGCGAGCCGGAGCTGCGCCCGGTAGATGCGCTGCTGGTGCGCGTCGTCGAGCCCCGGCACGAAGTAGTCGATGCCGATCTCGCCGACGGCCACCAGCCGCGGATCGTCGGCCAGGCCGGCCCGGAGGTCGGCCTCCAGGCGCGCCAGGTCGCCGTCGTCCGCGCCCGGAGTGCACATCGGATGGATGCCCAGCGCGTAGGCGTCGCCGAAGGCGTGCGCCCGGTCGCGCACCGCGCCGAAGTTGGACGCCGCCACCGCCGGGATCACGCACAGCGCCATGCCGGCGTCGCGGGCGCGCCGGCGGGCGGCCGCGTCCCAGTCGCGCAGTTCGGGGGCGTCGAGGTGGCAGTGCGTGTCGATCCAGTGCATGCCGCGATGATGCCCCGGGCCGACCGCCGGTCGGCAACAAGCTGCTGCAACGCCTTCGGGCGAATCGTGTTAGTTTTCTCCCTGGTTTTCCATAGATGCCGGCGCGTTCCTTGCTTCGCACCGCTGTACACACCAAGGAACCAGGATGCGCAGGCCCGCCCTCTACAGCAGCTCCCGCCGCCCTGCCGCCCTCGCCGGCGACACGGACGCCCCTGGCGCCATCGGCGATACGCCTGCGGCGGCGCCGTCCGCACCGTCGCAAGGCGGCCGCCCTGGCATGCGGGCCCGGTCCCCGGCCCCCCCGATCCGGGAAGCGGCGGCGATGCCCTCTCCTTCCGCGGCTCCTGCCGGGCCGACCGCGCCGCCGCCCGTCCGCGCCGGCCGCCTGCGCGCCGCCTGGGCCGCGGCACGCCCCTGGGCGTCGCCCGCGCTGGCGGTGCTCGCGCTGGCGACCGCCGTCGGCGTGGTGCTGACCCGGCCGGTGCCGCAGGTGCTGACGCAGGACACCATCGACGCCGCGGTGCGCCACACCCTGGAGACGACGGTGCTGCCCTCGCAGGCCGCCCGCGCCGCCGCCAAGGTGGGGCCGGCGGTGGTCCGCGTGACCGGCTACTCGGCGCCCGAGGACCTGCAGGAACCGGCTGCCCCGCACCGGGCCGGGCGCGCCGGCCGCAAGGCCCCCAGCCCCGCGCCGGCGCGTCCGCCCGACGGCGGCGAGGCGACGCCGCCCCGCTCCGCCGAGGCCCGCCCCGCACCGGACGACAAAGCCGACGTCGAGACCGGCGTCGGCACCGGCATCGTGGTCACCGCCACCGGGACCATCCTGACCAACCTGCACGTGGTGTCGGGCGTGCGCCGCATCCAGGTGACCTTCGCCGACGGCTCCGAATCGCCCGCCCGGATCACCGGCGTGCAGGCCGACCAGGACCTGGCCGTGCTGCAGGCCGCGAAGGTGCCCGACGACCTGGAGCCGGCCACGCTGCGCTCCACCGCCGACCTGCGGCCGGGCGACCAGGTGGCGGCCATCGGCTTCCCGTTCGGCATCGGCCCCTCGGTGTCGGCGGGCGTGGTCTCGGGACTGAAGCGGCGCTTCCGCTCGCCGGAGGGCAAGCAGCAGATGTCCAACCTGATCCAGTTCGACGCGGCGGCCAACCCGGGCAATTCCGGCGGGCCGCTGGTCACCATGGACGGCGAGGTGGTGGGCGTGGTCACCGCCATCCTGAACCCGACCCCGGCCCGCACCTTCATCGGCATCGGCTTCGCGGTGCCGATCGAGAACGCCGCCGCCGCCGCCGGCATGCCGCCGTACTGACGCCCGCCGATCCAACGAACCGCCGCACGACCGCACGAAAGGACCTCCATGGAAGCCACCGACTCCCGCGCCTATGCCGCCGACACGCCGGGCGACGCCTCGCTCATGGAGCAGGTGCTGTTCGAGGTCAAGCGCATCGTCGTCGGCCAGGACCGGTTCCTGGAACGGGTGATGGTCGCGATCCTGGCGCAGGGCCACCTGCTGGTCGAGGGCGTGCCGGGCCTGGCCAAGACGCTGACGGTGCGCACCCTGGCGCAGGCGCTGCAGGGGGATTTCAAGCGCATCCAGTTCACGCCCGACCTGGTGCCGGCCGACCTGGTCGGCACCCGCATGTACAACCAGAAGACCGGCGAGTTCCACACCGCGCTGGGCCCGGTCTTCGCCAACCTGCTGCTGGCCGACGAGATCAACCGCGCGCCCGCCAAGGTGCAGAGCGCGCTGCTGGAGGTGATGCAGGAGCGCCAGGTCACCATCGCCGGCGAGAGCCACCGGGTGCCCTCGCCCTTCCTGGTGATGGCCACGCAGAATCCGGTCGAGACCGAGGGCACCTACCCGCTGCCCGAGGCGCAGGTGGACCGCTTCATGATGAAGGTGCTGGTCGACTACCCGTCGGACGAGGAGGAGTTCGTGATCGTGCAGCGCGCGGTCGATCCGCCGCCGCCGGCGGTGCCGGTCGCCACCATCGGCCAGCTGGCCGCCATGCAGGCCGCCGCGCGGCGGGTGTACGTGGACCCGTCGCTGCTGCAGTACGCGGTGCGGCTGGTGGCGGCCACCCGCCGCCCGGCCGAGCACGGCCTGAAGGATTTCGACCGCTGGCTCAACTACGGCGCCAGCCCGCGCGCCACCATCAACCTGGCCGAGGGCGCGCGGGCGCTGGCGCTGCTGCGCGGCCGCGACTACGCCCTGCCCGGCGACATGGCCGACCTGGTGCCCGACGTGCTGCGCCACCGGCTGGCGCTGTCGTACGAGGCGCTGTCCGAGGGCGTCAGCGCCGACGCGCTGGTCGAGCGCCTGCTCGCCCAGCTCCCCGCGCCGGCCAAGCCGCTGCACCACGACTATGAGAAACGCGCCGCCTGACCGCAGCCCCCCCGCCCGCGCGGGCGCGGCCCCGGGCGGAGCCGGCCCCCAGGCGCCCGAGCGCGCCGACGCGCTGCTGCGGCGCCTGGAGTGGACCGCGCTGCGCCGGCTCGACGGCCTGCTGCAGGGCAACTACCGCACCCTGGCGCGCGGCAGCGGCCTGGACCTGGCCGACCTGCGCGAGTACCAGCCCGAGGACGACGTCCGCCACATCGACTGGAACGTCACCGCGCGGCTGCAGGCGCCGCACGTGCGCGTCTTCACCGAGGAGCGCGAGATGGGCGCCTGCTTCGTGCTGGACCGCAGCGCTTCGGTGGACTTCGGCTCCGGCGCCCGCACCAAGCGCACGGTGCAGACCGAATTCACCGGCCTGGTCGCGCGGCTGCTGACGCGCCACGGCAACCGCGTCGGCGCGCTGCTGGGCGACGACGCCGGCGCCCGCTGGATTCCCTCGCGCGGCGGCCGGGCGCAGGTGCTGCACCTGCTGCACGCGCTGCAGCAGCCGCAGCCCGCGGCCGCGCGGGGCGGCGCGGCGGCCGGCACCCGGCTGGGCGCCTGGCTCGACGCCGCCGGCCGCGCGCTCAAGCGCCGCGCCACCGTCTTCGTGGTGTCGGACTTCATCAGCCCGACCGGCTGGGAACGGCCGCTGGCCCGGCTGGCCGAGCGCCACGACGTGGTGGCGGTGCGCCTCTACGACCCGCTGGAGCAGGCGCTGCCCGACATCGGCCTGGTCACCCTGCGCGACGCCGAGACCGGCGAGCAGCTGCTGGTGGACACCCACGACCGCCTGTTCCGCCAGCGCTTCGCCCGCATCGCCGCCGCGCGCGAGGACGCGCTGCGCACCGCGCTGGGCCATGCCGGCGTCGATGCGGTCGAGCTTTCCACCGACGACGGCCTGCCCGAGGCGGTGATGCGCTTCGCCGAGCAGCGGCGACGGCGTTCGCGCCTGCGCGGCGCGCCGTCCCGGGTGGCCTGACGCCCCCGCCGCCCCGCCCGCCCGCCGACCCATCCCCCCGCACCGCCCCACCCCGCACCGACCGAGCACGCGCCATGGAATCCTTCTTCAACGCATCCTGGGCCGAACGCTGGCTCGCCGTGCGCTCGGCCGTCTCGGCACCGGACTTCCTCTGGCCCGACCTGCTGTGGCTGCTGCTGGCGCTGCCGCTGCTAGTGCTGGCCTACCTCTGGCTGCTGCGCCGGCAGCGCAAGCTGGCGGTGCGCTTCGCCAGCCTGTCGGTGGTGCGCGAGGCGCTGGGCAGCGGCCCCGGCTGGCGCCGCCACATCCCGCCCGCCCTGCTGCTGCTGGCGCTGGCCTGCATGCTGCTGGCCGCGGCCCGGCCGGTG
Source organism: Burkholderiaceae bacterium (assembly GCA_022702125.1). Lineage (GTDB taxonomy): Bacteria > Pseudomonadota > Gammaproteobacteria > Burkholderiales > Burkholderiaceae_C > JAKOND01. The sequence goes on along the minus strand of JAKOND010000290.1, from coordinate 13,037 downwards.
GCGATGGTGTCGCTGCCCTCGCAGCAGCGCACCATCATGCTGGCGATGGACGTCTCGATCAGCATGCGCGCGAGCGACGTGCTGCCCAACCGCATGGTCGCGGCCCAGGAGGCGGCCAAGGCCTTCATCACCAGCCTGCCGCGGCAGGTCAAGGTCGGCATCGTCGCCTTCGCCGGCAGCGCGCAGGTGGCGCAACTGCCCACCCAGTCGCGCGACGACCTGCTGCGCGCCATCGACAGCTTCCAGCTGCAGCGCGGCACCGCCACCGGCAACGGGCTGATGCTGTCGCTGGCCACGCTGTTCCCGCACAGCGGGCTGGACATCGTGGCGCTCGACAGCCGCATGGGCGGGGGCGGCTTCGGCGGCGGCGGGCGCGGCTCGCCGCTGGAGGGGCGCGGCATGCCGGGCGTGCCCGAGCAGCCGGCGCCGGTGCCGCCGGGCTCCTACACCTCGGCCGCGATCGTGATGCTGACCGACGGCCGGCGCACCACCGGCGTCGATCCGCTGCAGGCCGCGCAGCTGGCCGCCGACCGGGGCGTGCGGGTCTACACCGTGGGCGTGGGCACCAACGAGGGCGAGACGGTGGGCTTCGAGGGCTGGTCGATGCGCGTCACGCTCGACGAGGAGACGCTGAAGTCGATCGCCGCCAAGACCAGCGCCGAATATTTCTACGCCGGCAACGCGCCCGACCTGAAGAAGGTCTACGAGACGCTGAGTTCCCGCCTGGCGGTGGAGCGGCGCGAGACCGAGGTCTCGGCCCTCTTCGCGCTGGCGGCGGCCGCGCTGGCGCTGCTGGCCGCCGGCCTGTCGGTGTGGCGCTACGGGCGCATCGCCTGACGCGCGGACCCGGCGGCGACCGTCCGCGACCCCGTTCGTCCCGGCGAAAGATACATATTGTTCTATTTGTAACAAAAACATATGATCCCTGCCGGCTGCCGCCCAGCGCTCCATCCGGGGCATCGCGGCAGGAACGGGAGGATATGCAATATGTTGAGAATAGGAATGTGGAGCCTGCGCGCGCGCTTGCTGCTGAGCGTCGCGCTCATCGTGCTCGCGGGTCTGGCCTTCACGGTCGGGATCCTGGTCACCCAATCGACGCAGTCCCTGCGCGACCAGGTCGAACGCCGTACCGAGTCGTCCGCGCGGTTCCATGCCGGCGAAATCGGCACCGTGCTGAACGAGGCGATGACGGTGGCGCGCACGGTCGCTTCCGGCCTGCAGGAACTCAGGCGGCAGGAGCGCGTGGACCGGGCGGATGCGAACGCCTTCCTCCAGGGCGTGCTGCGGGACCAGCCGCAGTTGCTGGCCGTATGGACGGCCTGGGAACCGGACGCCTTCGACAAGCGCGACGGCGAATACGTCGACAAGCCCGGGCATGACGCCACGGGCCGTTTCCTTCCGTACTGGTACCGCAATTCCGGCAAGGTCGAACTGCAGGTGCTCACCGACTACGACAAGCCGGGCCCCGGCGACTACTACCTGCTCGCCAGGCAGAACGGCAAGGAAGTGGTGATCGAGCCCTACGACTACGAGGTGGCGGGCAAGAAGGTGCTCATCACCAGCCTGGTCGTTCCCATCTTCGTCCAGAACCGGTTCGTGGGCGTGGCCGGCATCGATATCGCCCTGGACACGATCCAGACGATGGTGGGCGGGCTGCGCGTCCTGGAGGCGGGACGCGCCAGCCTCATGTCCCATGCCGGCGTGGTGCTGGGCGACATGGATCCGGCGCGCGTGGGCAAGCCGCACGAGAAGGACGCCAGCTGGCAGCTGGCGGACCAGGCGATGCAGACCGGAAATCCGCAATCGCTGGAGCGCGCGCACGCCAGCCTCGGCGATGTGTTCGAGGTGCTGGTTCCGGTGCAGATCGGCAAGACCGGCACGCCGTGGGTCTTCTCGGCCCAGGTGCCCCGGTCGTACATCATGGCGCCGGTCCATCGGCAGGTGGTCACGGCCCTCGTCCTGGGACTGCTGAGCATCGTCGTGGTATCGGGAGTGCTGCTGGCCGCGGTCAACCGCCTGGTGCTCGAGCCGCTCGGCGGGGAACCCCGGGAGGCCGCCGCCATGGTGACCCGCGTGGCCGACGGGGATCTGACCGGCCGCATCCGCGTGCGGTCCGGCGACGACGCCAGCCTGATGGCCCGCCTGGCCCATATGCAGGCCAGCCTGGGCCGTGTGGTGCAGCAGGTCCGCAGCGGTGCCCACGGCGTCGCGACGGCCAGCGCGCAGATCGCCCAGGGCAACAACGACCTGTCGGCCCGCACCGAAACCCAGGCGTCGTCCCTGCAGGAGACGGCCGCCTCGGCGGAAACCCTCGGCGAGACGGCGCGCCGCAACAACGGGACCGCGGACGAAGCCAGCCGCGTGGCCCGGGAAGCCTCCCGCATCGCCGGAGAAGGCGGGACCGCCATGGGCCGCGTGGTGCAGACCATGCGCGACATCCAGGACAGCTCGGCGCAGATCGGCGACATCATCGGCGTGATCGACGGCATCGCCTTCCAGACCAACATCCTGGCGCTCAACGCCGCGGTGGAAGCCGCCCGCGCCGGCGAGCAGGGCCGGGGCTTCGCCGTCGTGGCCGCCGAGGTGCGCTCGCTCGCGAAGCGTTCGGCCGACGCCGCCAAGGAAATCAAGTCGCTCATCGGCCGCAGCGTCGAACGGGTCAGCGCGGGCACGGAACTGGTCGATCAGGCGGGCGCCACCATGGCCCAGGTCGTGGCCTCCATCCAGCGTGTCGCCGCGCTGGTGCAGGCCATCAGCGCCGCCAGCGCCGAGCAGAGCACCGGCGTGGCCGAGGTGGGCGCGGCCGTATCGGCCATGGACCTCGCCACCCAGCAGAACGCGGCGCTGGTCGAGGAGATGGCCGCCGCCGCCAACAGCCTGCAACGCCAGGCCGAGGATCTGGTGGGAACCATGCGGGTGTTCCGGCTGCAGGCCGAGACGGCCGACCTTCCGCTGGCGCCTGTCGAGACGCGCGGAGCGCATTCCAGGCGCGGGCGGATCGCGTCCGGCTCCACGCGCACGCCCCTCCTGGAAGCATGAGTTCCGCGCGGCGGCTCAGCCGCCGACCGACACGTCGCCGTGGCCGTGCTTCTCGGGCTTGTGGTGCGGGTCGGCGCTGCGGCGCGCGGCTTCGGCCTCGGGGTCGTTGCGGTTGACCTCGGCCCAGGCGGCGGCCTGCGCCTCGTCGGTGGACAGGCCGGCCTCCTCGGCCGTCCGCTCGATGCGCTCGACCTGTTGCAGCTGCGGGTCCGGTTCGAGCTGGCGGGCCTCCCGCTGGTCGTTGATCGGCGCGGGTTCGCGGGGCGTGGTCATGGGGTGCTCCTGGCGGGGGACGGTGCAGCCGACCTTAGCGGCGCGCGGGGACGCCGACGTTAACCAGATGTAATGCCCGACGGGCCGCCGGCGGATGCGCCGCCTCCGGGCCGGGCGCTATGTTTTCAGGAGCTGCCGGCCCAGGCGGCGCCCGGGCAGGAGACGAATCCTGCCGGTATTGTTCCGGGCTATCCGTTCCGGTCCCCGCCGGGCGCCGCCCCGGTCTTCCACTCGTCGCGGTCCTCGTTGAAGAGCGCCGCCACCAGCCCGCGCAGCCAGACGGTGCGCGGCGCGTGGTGGTACGTGCGGTGCCAGTGCTGGCGCAGCTCGATGCGCGGCACGTCGAAGGGCGGATCGAGCGCGACCAGCCCGAACTCCGGCCGCGCGAAGGCCATGCCCACCGCGTGCGGCACCGTCACCACCAGGTCCGAGCGGGCGATGATGGCCGGCAGGCTCAGGAAGTGCGGCGTGGTCAGCGCCACCTTGCGCTCGATGCGCCGGTCCTTCAGGAACTGCTCGAACACCTCCTGGCTGCGCCCCGGCGCCCGCACCACCGCGTGCTCCAGCTGCAGGAAGGCCTCGCGCGCCAGGGCCGGGCCGACCGCCATCGGGTGGCCGGCGCGCAGCAGGCACACGAAATGGTGGCTCAGCAGCTGCTGCCGGAAGATGTTGGCCCCGCCCAGGTCGGGGAAGTAGCCCACCGCCAGGTCCACCGCGCCCGAGGCCAGCGCCTCGCCCACCCGGTCGTGCGGCTGGCTCACCGAGCGCAGCCAGACGCCCGGCGCCTGCCGCCGCACCGTCTCCAGCAGCTGCGGCAGGAACACGATCTCGCCCACGTCCGACAGCGCCACCGTCACCGGGCCGCTCGCCCGGGCCGGATCGAACGCCGCCGGCTCCAGGATCTGGTCGCGCACCAGCCCGACCATGCTGCGGATCGGCTCCAGGATCGAGAGCGTCTTGTCGGTCGGGTGCATCGCGCCGCCGACGCGGATGAACAGCGGATCGCCCAGCGCCAGGCGCAGCCGCGCCAGCGCGGTGCTCAGCCCCGGCTGGGTCATGCCCAGGCGCTCGGCGGCGCGGCTGACGCTTCGCTCCTCGTACAGCGCCACCACGATCGGCAGCAGGTTGAGGTCGATGTCGGGACGCGTCATCGGCCGCGCTCCAAGGGCGCGGAAGCGGCGGAGGCGGCGGAGGCGCGCGGGCCGGACGGCAGGGGCGGAGCGACGGAGGGCATGGCGGGGACCAGGGCGGTGGAGCGGGCGGGGGCAGGGATTGCAGGGATTGCAGGCATGGCGGTCCGGCGCGCGGCGGGGCAGTATCGCCAACGCCGATTCCGGCTATCGCCCCGCGCGCGTTGCGGGGCGCGGATGCCGCGCCTACAGTCCCATCCACTATACGGAGACATGCCTTGACACGATTCACCCGACGCGCCCTCGCGGGCCTGTGCGCCCTGTCCGCCCTCGCCTGCCTGCCGGCCGCGGCCCAGCAGGATTTCCCGAACCGGCCGGTCCGCATCATCACCCCCTTCCCCGTCGGCGGCGGCCCCGAGGCCGTCGTGCGGCAGGTGGCCGACAAGCTCTCGCGCATGTGGAAGCAGCCGGTCATCGTCGAGAACCGGCCCGGCGCCAACGGCTTCATCGCCATCGACGCCTGGAAGCGCGGCGCCAAGGACGGCTACGACCTGCTGCAGGTCGACAACGTGCACCTCTCGGCCTACCCGGCGCTGTTCAAGAAGCTGCCCTACGACCCGGTCAAGGACTTCGACCCGCTGCTGCCGCTGTTCAAGGCCTACTTCTTCTTCACCGTCGCGACCGACAGCAAGTACAAATCGGTCGGCGACATCGTCGCGGACGCCAAGGCCCACCCGGGCAAGCTCACCTACGGCTCCTGGTCCATCGGCAACCCGGTGCACCTGGGCTCGGAGATGTTCGAGTCGCTCACCGGCACCGACATGACGCACGTGGTCTACAAGGAGACCTCGCAGCTCTACACCGACGTGGCCAGCCAGCAGCTCTCGTTCGCGCTCGGCACCAGCGCCACCGCCGGCGCCATGCAGCGCGCCGGCCGCATCCGCTACCTGGCGGTGGCCGGGCCGGAGCGCGTCGCCGCCTTCCCGAACGTGCCCACCGTGGCCGAGTCCGGCGGGCCGGCCGACCTGCGGGTGCTGGGCTGGACGGCCATCGTCGCGCCCAAGGGCCTGCCGTCGTCGGTGGCCGAGAAGATCCGCGCCGACATCGCCACCGCGCTGGCCGAGCCCGACATCGCCGAGCGCTACAAGACCTTCGGCTACGAAGTGTTCCCGCAGACGCGCGAGCAGTTCGGCCAGTTCATCCGCAGCGAGCAGGAACGCTTCTCCGGCGTGATCCGCAAGGCCAACATCTCCCTCGACTGACCCAGCCGCGACCGCCCCCGCCATGACCATCCACCGCACCCAGGTCGCCATCGTCGGCGCCGGCCCCGCCGGGCTGCTGCTCGGCCAGCTGCTGCACCGCTACGGCATCGACAACCTCATCGTCGAGCGCCAGGGCGCCGACTACGTGCTCGGCCGCATCCGCGCCGGCGTGCTGGAGCAGACCACGGTCGACCTGCTCGACGAGGCGGGCGTGAGCCGGCGGCTGCATGCCGAGGGGCTGGTGCACGACGGCTACGAACTCTGCTTCGGCGGCGCGCGCCACCGCATCGACCTGGCGGCGCTGACCGGCGGCAAGCACGTCACCGTCTACGGCCAGACCGAGGTGACGCGCGACCTGATGGAGGCCCGCGCCGCCGCCGGCCTGCCCACCGTGTACGAGGCGAAGAACGTCGCGCTGCACGACTTCGACGGCACCGCGCCGCGCATCACCTACGAGCGCGACGGCGCCACCCACACCGTCGAGGCCGACTTCATCGCCGGCTGCGACGGCTACCACGGCGCCAGCCGCGCCAGCGTGCCCGAGGGCGCGATCCGCACCTACGAGAAGATCTACCCCTTCGGCTGGCTCGGCATCCTGGCCGATACGCCGCCGGTGTCGCACGAGCTGATCTACACCAACCACGACCGCGGCTTCGCGCTGTGCTCGATGCGCTCGCCGACCCGCACCCGCTACTACGTGCAGTGCCCGCTCGACGACAAGGTCGAGAACTGGAGCGACGCCGCCTTCTGGGACGAGCTGCGCCGCCGGCTCGACCCGGCCACCGCCGAGAGCCTGGTCACCGGCCCCTCGATCGAGAAGAGCATCGCGCCGCTGCGCAGCTTCGTGGCCGAGCCGATGCGCTTCGGCCGGCTGTTCCTGGCGGGCGACGCGGCCCACATCGTTCCGCCGACCGGCGCCAAGGGCCTGAACCTGGCGGCCTCGGACGTGCGCCACCTGGCCTACGCGCTGCGCGAGTTCTACGGCGAGCGCAGCGCCGCCGGCATCGACCGCTACTCCGAGGTCTGCCTGCGCCGCATCTGGAAGGCCGAGCGCTTCTCCTGGTGGTTCACCTCGCTGATGCACAAGTTCCCGGACGACAGCGGCATCACCGCCAAGCTGCAGCGCGCCGAGCTGGACTACCTGGTCGGCTCGCGGGCGGCCGCCACCACCATGGCCGAGAACTACGTCGGCCTGCCCTTCGAGGGCGCGGCCGCCGCAGTGGCCTGAACCGGCGAGGGCCGGAGCGGCAACGCGGACGGGCGACGGCCGGAGCGGCCTCAGGCGCCTACCAGCTTCTTGAACGATGCCAGCACCGCGTTGCCGTTGAACGGCTTCACGATCCAGCCCTTGATGCCGGCCGCCCTGCCGCGCTCCTTCATGCCGGGCGCGTTCTCGGTCGTCAGCATCACGATGTGGACCGCGGCGTTGCCCAGCTCGCCGCGGACCTTCTCGGCCATGGTCAGCCCGTCCATGTTGGGCATGTTCACGTCGCAGACCACGAGCTTCGTGCCCGGATCGGCCCTCAGCTTGGCCAGGCCGTCGCGGCCGTCGACCGCGTAGGCCACGGTCAGGCCGTTCTGCTGGAGGAAACCACCGACTTCGTTGCGTACGGTGCTGGAGTCGTCGACGACGAGGATTTGTGCCATTTTCAACCTGGGTCAGAAGAGTTCGAGTTCGCCGGAGACCTCGGCCTGCGCCTCGGGCTCCCAGTCGAAATCCATCGTCCGGCGCGCCTGCGCGCACAGCGTCGCCTGGATACGGGCGCCGCCCACCTCCATGCGGAAACTCCGCAGGTGGTGGTGTTCCAGCCGTTCGAGGTAATCCGCGCTGCGGCTGTCGATGAGGTGCGGCGTGGACATGCCGGTCTGCGGGTAGAAGCGGCCGATCTCGCGGCTCACGGTGCCGCAGCACATGTTGGCGCTCTCGGAGAGGGAGTCCCGCAGGGCCTGCTCGGACGCGTCGCCCGCCGTGATGCGGCCCACCCGCTCCAGGTAGGCCCGGGTGGCCCGGTCGCGCGGCGCGTACATCGCCATCACCAGCCGGAAGGTGTGCGAGGCCAGCATCATCACGACCATGGAGGCGTCGCCGCCGGGCGCGGCCCGGTCGATGGGCTCCAGCCGCGCCTCGGCGCCGGCCGGGGCCGGCAGGGCGTTGCGCAGGCCATGGGCCATCATGCGGTCCAGGCTCGCCGCCGCGCGGTCGCTGATCATGCGGCCTCCGCCGTCGCCGCCAGCGCTTCCATGCCCTTGCGGTTGGTCAGGTCCAGCCCGCGCAGGGCGCCGATGATCATGCGGCCGCTGGCCTGCATGTCCTGGAAGGTGGTGGTGGTGATCAGGTCGTTCTCGTAGAGGGCCCTGCGGTAGTCGGCGGACAGCGCCTCGGCCCGCGCCGACAGCCCGCGCATCTCGCTCGCCACGACGCCGAAGCCGCGCCCCGTGTGGCCGGCGTGGGCCGCCTCGATCGAGGCGTTGAGCCCGACGATCACCATCTGCCGCACGATCTGCGAGAAATCGTCGTTCTTGGCATGCATCTGCCGGTTGTGGTCGAGCAGGCGCTTCATGTCGTCGTGCCAGCGGTCGAAGGTCGTTTCCACGCCCTGCAGCTCCGCCAGCGCGGACGACAGCGCGCCGGCGTGCGCCAGCGCGTCGCCCCGGCTGCCGAGCAGCCGCTCCAGCGACCGCCGCCCGCCCTCCAGCTCCTCGCGCATGCGGGCGCGGACGGCCTCCAGCGCCTGTTCGTGCCGCTCCGCCGCCGCGCCGTCCGCCGCATGCGGGCGGTCGACCGCATCGGCCCGCGCCCGGGCCTGCGCCCGGTCCCGGGCCTCGGCGTCGGCCCTCCACGCCGCCAGCGCCCGCAGCTCGCGGCGCTGCCGCGCCAGCGGCCGGGCCAGCGCCAGGCCGCCCGCCAGGCAGCCCAGGCAAAAGACGAGGACGAGCATCATGCGGCGATGACCTTCGGAACGTAGGACCGGACGGCGACATTCGCGGGCAGGGTCGCGACGAGGGCGAACGGACGGGTCGCGTTGCCCGGGCTGCCGTGCAGCACGATGGCGATGCTGCCGCCGTCGGCCTCCATGAAGCCGCGCACCGCATCCATGCCCACGCCGCGCCCGGACACCTGGGTGACCGCCGCCGCGGTCGAGAAGCCCGGCGCGAAGATCAGGTCGGCGATCGCATCGTCGTCCGCCGCGCCGCCCTCCGGCACCAGGCCGCGCTCCGCCGCCCGTTGGCGGATGGCCGCCAGGTTCAGGCCCCGGCCGTCGTCGGACAGCTCCAGCACCAGGCGGCCCGGTTCCAGCCGGGCCGCGAGGCGGATGCTTCCGGCGGCCGGCTTGCCGCGCGCGATGCGTTCGAGCGGCGGCTCGATGCCGTGGTCCAGGGCGTTGCGGAACATGTGCATGAAGGCATCGCGCAACGGGCCGCCGAACTGGCTGTGGATGCGCACGTCGTGGTCGTCGATGGTGACGCGCGGCGCTTCCTTGCCCAGTTCCTGCGCCAGCGCCGGCAGCGAGTCGGTCACGCCCTGCAGCATCTCGGCCAGGCGTTCGGTGCCGACGGCGCACAGGATCTCGCGCATGTCGCGCAGGGCATCGACCAGCGATCCGTCCGCCGGCCCGGCGCCGTCCAGGCGCTGCAGCATCGCCCGCACGTCCTGGCGCGCCATCAGCACGAAGCGCTCGGAGTCGCCCCGCCGGCCCGGGCCGGTGCGTCCCAGCTTGACGGCATGGATGTGCGCGTACTCGTCGAGCACCGCGCGCACCCCCGCGATGTCCCGCGCCGCCTCCGCCCCGGACCATTCGGCCTCGCCGGAGCGCAGCGCGTCGTAGCGCTGCTCGGCCTCGTGCACCCGGTCGGCCAGGTGGCGCAGGCCGTAGGTGCGGGCATTGCCCTTGATGGTGTGCAGGTTGCGGAACAGCAGCGCCACCGTGTCGGCCGTCTCGGCCGAGTCCGGGGCGGCGCCGCCGACCCGGTCGATGGCGCGCTGGCCGTCGTCCAGGTACCGGGTCGCGCTTTCGACGAAGGCATGGAACTTCTCGTGCCGCACCGGCAGGATCTCGCCGATGATTTCCAGCTCGCGCTTCTGGGCGCTGGCGGCCCGGGCCAGCGCGCGCAGCTCGGTGATGTCGCGCAGGGCGAGCATCAGCCGCTGGACGATGCCGTGCTCGTCGGTGATCGGCGCCCAGCTCAAATCGACGGTCTTGCGGCGGCCGTCGGCCATGCGCATGGTCACCTCGGTCGGCAGCAGGTGGGCGTTGAAGCCGAAATTCATCGCGTCCTCGCCGATGCTGGCCTGCAGGGTCGCCTCGACCTGCGACAGCGCGTCGGCGCCCAGGTCGGTCTTTCGGAACACCGCCTCCATGACCCGCTGCCCGGCGATGTCGTCGGCTTCGAGGATGACGCACAGGAAGTCCGAGTGCTCCGGATGCACCGTGCCCGCGGGCTCGATGGTCAGGATGCCCTGCGGGATGCACTGCAGCATGGCGTGGATGTCGGCCGCCTTCTGCCGGACCAGCGCGGTGCTCTCCTCGATCTTGCCGACCATCGTGTTGAAGGCCCGCATCGAGCGCCCGATCTCGTCCTGCCGGGTGACCGCGAGCCGGTGCGTGAAATCCTGGCTGGCGGCGATCTCGGTCATCTTGGCCTCCATCTCGGCGATGGGATAGACGACCTGCCGGTACAGCAGCAGCCCGATCAGGCCGAGGCCCAGCACCGCGACGGCGCTGATCGCGGTCAGGGTGGCGCCGGTGCTCGCCATGCGCCGCTTGAGGGCGGCGATGGCCGCGTCCTTGCTGCGGCGCTTCTCCACCTGCACCGCCTCGATCATCTGGCCCTGCTCCCGCAGGTACTGCTCGACGGTCGCGCCCAGGTAGGCCTCGGCCATCTCCTGCTGGCCCGCGAGCTTGAACTTGGCGGTCTCGTTGATCGCGTCGAAGTAGTTGCGCATGCTTTCCTGCGCTTCCTCGATGAGGCCGCGCTGGGCATCGCTGTCGGCCTGCCGCGACTGCTCTTCGAGCGACTGCTGCAGGCCGGCCTTCCGGGCGTTGAGGTCCGCGAGCAGCTGCTGGACCCTGTCGGCGTCGGGCGCGGACACCAGTCCGAGGGCGGCGATCTGCACTTCCTTGAGCCGGACCATCAGCTCGGTCGACTTCAGGGTGCTGGGGACCACCTGGTCGGTCACCATGCGCACTTCCTCGGAATTGCTGCGGGACTGGTAGATGGCGTAGCCGCTGACCAGGGCGACGGTGCCGAACACCAGGACGATCAGGAGGATGATGCGATGACGGATATTCATGGGGCACTCGCGGGGCACCTGCCCGAAGGAGATCCGGACAGCGAACGAGCCGATTCTTTTGAATCGATATGTCACCCTTCTGAATGTTTGGTAACAGATTCTTGACGGAGGCCGTGGAGCGTCAGCGCAGCTCGCGGAACAGTTCGGCCACCAGCGCGCGCAGCCAGCGCTGGCCGGCGTCGTGCTCGAAACGGCGGCTCCAGTGCAGCGACACCGCGAAGTCGCGCAGCGGGAAGTCCGGCTCGACGAGGGCATGGCCGCCGTCCTCCGCGAAGCCGCGCGCGATGTTGCGCGGCATGACCACCGCCAGGTCGGTGGCGCGCACGATGGACGGCAGCACCATGAAATGCTCCGCCACCAGGCGCAACCGCAGGTCCAGCCGCAGCAGCTGCAGGATGCGCAGCGTCTCCGCATGGGTGCGCACCGCCACGAAGTCCAGCGCCTGCAGTTCGGCCGGCAGCACCGGCGCGCCGGGCGATCGGTCCCGCAGGAAGGGATGGCCGGCGCGCAGCAGCACGATGTAGCGGTCGGTCAGCAGTTCCAGGTGGCCGATCCGCTCGGCCTGCGCCACCGGCGGCAGGAAGCCGATGGCGATGTCGATGCGGCCGGCGTCCAGCGCGGCGCCGATCTGGTCGGCCGGCCAGGGCGCGCTCTCCAGCCGCACGCCGGGCGCGCGCTGGCGCAGCGCCGCCATCAGGCCCGGCAGGAAACGCGCCTCGCCGATGTCGCTCAGGTGCAGGCCGAAGGTGCGGCGCGACTGCAGCGGATCGAAATGCCCGGACTCGCCCAGCGCCTGCTCCAGCATCGCCAGCGCGCCGCGCACCGCGCCGGCCAGCTGCGCCGCGCGCGGCGTCGGCGCCACGCCGCCCGGCGCCCGCACGAAGAGCGCGTCGCCCAGCAGCCCGCGCAGCCGGGACAGGCCCTGGCTGGCCGCCGGCTGCGTCAGCCCCAGCGCATCGGCGGCCCGGCTCACGCTGCCGGCGCGGTGGATCGCGTCGAAGAGGCGCAGCAGGTTCAGGTCCAGATCGTCGATATGCATATTTCTAATACCGCTTAGTCGGTTCATTTTATGGATGAATGAACGCGGCCGGCCCACACTGCCGGCAGACCGCTGCACGGGCGCCCCGCGCGTCCGCCCTCCCGCCGCGCCGACCGTCTTCCCGCAACACGCCACGCCACGCCATGCCTGCCCACGACCCGCCCCCGGTTCCGGACGCCGCTCTTGCGTCCCTCCCCGCCGACATCGCCGCCCCCGCGCGCCCCACCGTCCGCGAGGCGGTGCTCGACCTGCTGCGCGCCTTCGGCATGACCACCGTCTTCGGCAATCCGGGCTCGACCGAGCTGCCGCTGTTCCTGGATTTCCCCGAGGACTTCCGCTACGTGCTGGGCCTGCAGGAGTCGGTGGTGGTCGGCATGGCCGACGGCCACGCCCAGGCCACGCGCAACGCCAGCTTCGTGAACCTGCATTCGGCCGCCGGCGTCGGCCACGCGATGGGCAACGTCTTCACGGCCTTCAAGAACCGCACGCCGATGGTGATCACCGCCGGGCAGCAGGCGCGCTCCATCCTGCCCTTCGACCCGTTCCTGTTCTCGGGCCAGGCGACCGAGCTGCCCAAGCCCTACGTCAAGTGGAGCATCGAGCCGGCGCGGGCCGAGGACGTGCCGCTGGCCATCGCCCGCGCCTACTACCTCGCGATGCAGCAGCCGCAGGGCCCGGTGCTGGTGTCCATTCCGGCGGACGACTGGGCGCGCCCCTGCGAGCCGGTGGCGCCGCGCACGGTGAGCCGCGCCCACCGGCCGGAGCCGTCGGTGCTGCAGGCCATCGGCGACGCGCTGGACCGCGCCGCGCGGCCGGCCTTCGTGGTCGGCGCGGCGGTGGACCGCGACGGCGCCTGGGACGCGGTGCGCGCGCTGGCCGAGCGGCACCGGGCGCGGGTCTTCGTCGCGCCGATGTCCGGGCGCAGCGGCTTCGCCGAGGACCATCCGCTCTTCGCCGGATTCCTGCCGGCGATGCGCGAGAGGATCGTCGCGCTGCTGGAC
>JAKOND010000278.1 GCA_022702125.1 Burkholderiaceae bacterium | reverse complement strand
CGGTAGCCTAAGGCGCTGTGCGGCCGGCGCTCGTTGTAGAACTGGCGCCAGGCCTCGATCAGCACCTTGGCCTCGGCCAGCGTGCGGAACCACTTCCGGTGGAGCAACTCGTCGCGCAGCTTGCCGTTGAAGCTCTCCACAAAGCCGTTCTGCCAAGGCTTGCCCGGCGCGATGAAGGCCGGCCCGATAGCCTCGTCGCGCAGCCAGCGCATCACGGAGCGCGCAGTGAACTCCGCGCCGTTGTCGCTGCGGATGGCGTCCATGAGTCGAGTCCCCAGTGCCTGGTCCTTGCCAGGCTGGCGCAGCGCGTAGGTAAGCGTGGCCCCAAGACCGCATTGACGTCGTCCACAGGGGGCAACCCGGCCGCGATTCAGACGTCCAGAACATGGCGCAGCATGTGGAACGGCACTCGCCAGCTGCCACCGTCGCCCGTGCCGACCGTGGCGGTCCGCTGATTGATCCGTACGACCACCCCGGTGATGCTTCGTCCATCGCGATCCTCGAAGGTGACCGTAGCGCCTCGCTGGAACTCGCGTGCCTTGGAAGCGGCGGCAGCCGGCTCCGGCGGGGGCTCGTAGTCGCCCTGCGCGTCGTCGCGCTCGCTACCGGGGGCGCCCTGCAGGGCCACGCACGGCAGCTTCCACGTCCGCTTCGTGCCTTGCTCCAGCACGGTCGCCTGCGCATCGCGCAAGGCGATCACCTTGCCTTTTCGTAGTTGCCCGTCGCGGAAGTCGACGAAGCGCACGGGCTGAATCCGCAGCCTGAAGCCGGTCACTGAAGGCCCCCAGTGGCTGTACCTCGCCCCTCAAAATGAGCCTGTGGATTCATGAATTTGGTCGCGCATCAGGCGACCACCCGCCCCCCAGCGCCTTGAACGCGGCCACTGCAGCCCGGGCCGCTTCCGTCTCGGCTTGGGCTCGTCCGTCCTCTGTGCGCAACAGGCTGTCGTCAGCCTGCAGCACCTCGACCAGGTTCACCACGCCTTTGCTGTAGCGGAGTCGCGAGGCGTCGCGGGCCTTGGCCAGCGACCTCTCGCCAGACGACAAATAACCGGCTTGTTCATCCCGACGGACCAGTGCCGTCAAAGCGTTTTCAACCTCTTCGGTCGCACGGAGTACCGACAAACGGTAAGTTGCCAGCGCCTCGGCCTCCTGGCCGCGTGAGAGGTCGATTTGCGCATTGATGCGCGCGAAGTCGAACAGGCGCCAGCGCAGGCCGAGCAAACCTGCGGATTGGGATGCTCCGTTCGTGAAGAGGTTTCCACTCGAAATCGAGCTTGCGCTGCCGAGCATCGCGCCCAGCGAAAACTTGGGGTAATACTCGGCCAGAGCCACACCGGTACGGGCATTGGCGGATGCCACACGGTGCTCCGCCACGATGAGGTCGGGCCGCCGCCTCAGCAGTTCTGCAGGCGTGCCGATGCGGCTGATGGAGGGTGCGGTCGGAAAGGTCGCCGAGTCGGTCAGCAACGCACGGTAGGTGCCGGGCGCCTTGCCCAGAAGCACGTCCAGCGCATTCATGAGCTGCTCCCGGGCGACATCCAGTGCCGGAACTGCCGCCTGAACCTGCGCAAGCGAACCTTCGGCCTGGTCCAGTTCGAAATCGGCAGCGAGGCCTTTGCCGTGCAGCTGCTTCACCAGCGTCAGCAGACTTCGCTGGGTCTCCACCTGTCGGAGGGCAATTGCCTGGCGTCGCTGCACGCCGCGCAGGGCGATGTAGAGGTCGGCGGTCTGGGCGGCCACTGCCAGCCGGACCGCAACCAAACCCGCTTCCGAGGCCTGATAGTCGCTCCGACTGGCCTCGCGCTCCTGACGCAGGCCACCGAAGACGTCCAGTTCCCAGCCCGCATTGAGATTGACTTCGTAAGAGCTTCCGTACCGGTCGAAGCCGGGCTGTGAGTTGAGCACCCGGCCCAAAGGCGTTTCGACCGACTGGTGCACCCGCGCGGCCTGGCCGCTCACGCTGGCCGAGGGCAGCAAGGCGGCATTGGCCAGGCCGAGTCCCGCACGTGCCTGCTGCAAACGTGCGGACGCCTGCGCCAAGTCAAGGTTTTGCGTCAGTGCCAGCGATACGAGCTGGGTCATTTCAGGCACGCCGAAGCCGTCCCACCACTGGGCGAGGTCCACGTCGGCGGTGGCATTGCGCTGGTCCAGTGCGGCCTGGCCCATGAAACGGTCCGGCAACGCTGTGTCGGGCCGGGGTTTGTCCGGTGCGACAGCGCATCCGGACAAAAGGAGGCTGGCGCAAGCCAATGCCGTGAGAGAGCGACGGGAAAACATGAACATCCTTCTGACCGGCAAAAGCCCGAAGATGTGACTATATTACATATTGGTCACTCGTTGTGAGGTTTGCGGCAGCGTTGTAAGCTCCTAGGAATGAACGCAGCATCTACCGACAGCAGCACACGCGGCCCACTCGACCACACCATTCGCGACCAGATCGTCGAAGCCGCCGAACAACATTTCAAGCTCTACGGCTACGAAAAAACCACCGTCTCGGACCTGGCCAAGGCCATCGGTTTCTCGAAGGCCTACATCTAC
The DNA here is from genome assembly GCA_022702125.1 of Burkholderiaceae bacterium. Classification (GTDB taxonomy): domain Bacteria; phylum Pseudomonadota; class Gammaproteobacteria; order Burkholderiales; family Burkholderiaceae_C; genus JAKOND01. The sequence goes on along the minus strand of JAKOND010000278.1, from coordinate 6,230 downwards.
AAGTTCTTCGACTCGAAACAGGCCATCGGCGAAGTCATTTGCTTCAATTGCCTGCATGGAATCGAAGTCGAAGTCGAGTCAGCCATGGCCGAAGCCAAGACTGCTTCAGAGCGATTTCGTCGCATGTTCAGGTCTCTCGTGGCAGGCAGCGCAAAGCTGTTCTCGGACGAGCGCAAGCTTTACGACATCGCCGCCTCGTCGGCGCGGGAAAGGTGGCGCACTGCGGCCGACTACGAGATGTGGGTGAAAAAGGTCATCACGGACGTGATCCGCGAGGGACGCGACAGCGGTGAGTTCGAACGCAAGACACCGCTGGACGAGACCTCGCAAGCCATCTACCTGGTGCTGATGCCGTACATCCACCCGCTTCTGCTGCAACACAACCTGCACCTGCTAGACGAAGCCCCCGGCCATTTGTCGAGCCTGATCCTGCGTAGTCTTTCACCGTGAGAATTTTGTGACCATTGACTAATTTGGTCACTTTCATGAGAATCCGGCCACTTTTTAGTCGGAACCTTTCTCATGACGATCCGTCCCTTGTTGTTTGCCGCATTTGCCGGGTTAGCTCCTCTGGTGCTGAACGGATGCGGCGACAAGCCACCCGTCTCACCTTCGGAAACACCCGCGCCCCTGGTCCGAACGGCGCTGGTCATACCGGCCAGCGACTCGACGCGCACCTTCACAGGCGTCGTTGCGGCCCGGGTCGAAAGCGAACTGGGCTTTCGTGTCGCAGGCAAGGTTCTGGAGCGCCTAGTGGACGCCGGCCAGACCGTCCGGCGAGGCCAGCCACTGATGCGCATCGACCCGGTGGACTTGCGTCTGGCAGCCAGTGCGCAGCAGGAAAACGTGGGGGCCGCGAAGGCAAAGGCGCGCCAGACGGCCGATGACGAAGCCCGCATGCGCGACCTGGTCGCCACCGGTGCGGTATCGGCTTCTGCATACGACCAAGCCAGGGCCGCCGCGGATGCGGCGAGCGCTCAACTCAGTGCCGCCGAAGCGCAGGCAGCCGTCGCCCGCAACGCATCGGGCTATGCGGTCCTGAATGCGGATGCAGACGGCGTGGTGGTCGACACCCTGGCCGAACCGGGCCAGGTGGTGGCGGCAGGCCAGGCGGTGATCCGCATTGCCAACGCGGGACGCCGCGAGGCGGTGGTGCAACTGCCCGAGACGCTCCGGCCCGTGCCGGGTTCGGCCGCGATGGCCAGCCTGTACGGCCGCGACGCACAGGCGACACCGGCAAAAATCCGTCAACTCTCCAACGCCGCCGACCGTATAACCCGCACCTTCGAGGCGCGTTACGTGCTGGAAGGCCCCTTGGCCGATGCACCCTTGGGTGCCACCGTCACGCTGCGGATCGCTCCGGCGGCAAGCACCGGCCATGCGGGCTTCCAGGTGCCGCTAGGTGCGCTGTTCGACGCGGGCAAGGGGGCTGGCGTCTGGCTGGTCGAAGGCTCGCCCCTGCATGTGGTCTGGCGGCCGGTGGAGGTCCGTGCGCTGGGTGACGATTCAGCCACGGTCAGCGGCTCCCTGAAGATGGGCGACCAGGTGGTGGCCCTCGGCGCACACCTGCTGAAAGATGCGCAACCGGTTCGACTGATCGGCGACGCATCTCAGGACGGAGCGCGCAAATGAGCCGCTTCAACCTGTCGGCGCTCGCGGTGCGGGAGCGCCCCATCACGCTGTTCCTGATCCTGCTGATTTCCATCGCGGGCGTGATGTCGTTCTTCAAGCTGGGCCGTGCCGAGGACCCTGCCTTCACCATCAAGATCATGACGGTGGTGACCGCCTGGCCGGGTGCGACCGCGCAGGAGATGCAGGACCAGGTGGCCGAGAAGCTGGAAAAACGGCTGCAGGAACTGCGCTGGTACGACCGCAGCGAAACCTACACCCGACCGGGCCTGGCCTTCACAGTTCTGACGCTGCAGGACGGCACGCCGCCCGCGCAGGTGGAGCAGGAGTTCTACCAGGCGCGCAAGAAACTTTCGGACGAGGCGCCGTCCCTGCCGGCCGGTGTCATCGGCCCGATGGTGAACGACGAATACGCCGACGTGACCTTCGCGCTGTATGCATTCAAGGCCAGGGGCGAGCCGCAGCGCCTGCTGGCGCGGGATGCCGAGACTTTGAGGCAGCGCATGCTGCATGTGGCCGGCGTCAAGAAGGTGCGCATCCTGGGCGAGCAACCCGAGCGCATCTTCGTGCAGTTCTCCCACGACCGGCTGGCCACGCTGGGCATCTCGCCGCAAGACATCTTCGCCACGCTGAACAGCCAGAACCTGCTGACGCCGGCTGGCTCCATCGACACCAAGGGTCCGCAGGTGCTGATCCGTGTCGACGGCCCGTTCGACCAGTTGCAGAAGATCCGCGACACCCCCATCGCCGCTCGTGGCCGCAGCCTCAAGCTGTCCGACGTGGCGACGGTGGAACGCGGCTACGAAGAGCCGACCACCTCACTCATCCGCAACAACGGAGAACCGACGCTGCTGCTGGGCGTGACCATGCGCGACGGCTGGAACGGGCTGGAACTGGGCACCGCGCTTGAGAAGGAAGTCGCCGACATATCGAGCGCCCTGCCACTGGGCATGACCCTGACCAAGGTGACCGACCAGGCGGTCAACATCAAGTCGTCGGTCGACGAATTCATGCTCAAGTTCTTCATGGCGCTGGGCGTCGTGATCCTGATCTGTTTCGTCAGCATGGGGCTGCGGGTAGGCATCGTGGTGGCCGCCGCAGTGCCGCTGACGCTGGCGGCGGTATTCGTGGTGATGGCCGCGACCGGCAAGGACTTCGACCGCATCACGCTCGGCTCGCTCATCCTGGCGCTGGGCTTGCTGGTGGACGACGCCATCATCGCCATCGAAATGATGGTGGTGAAGATGGAGGAAGGCTACGACCGCATCGAGGCCTCGGCCTATGCCTGGAGCCATACCGCCGCGCCCATGCTGGCCGGCACGCTGGTCACCGCCATCGGTTTCATGCCCAATGGTTTCGCCCGGTCCACGGCGGGCGAATACACCAGCAACATGTTCTGGATTGTCGGCATCGCGCTGATCGTGTCCTGGCTGGTGGCGGTGGTCTTCACGCCGTACATGGGTGTGAAGCTCCTGCCGGACATCCAGAAGGTCGAGGGCGGCCACGCCGCCATCTACGACACGCCCCGGTACAACCGCTTCCGCAAGGTGCTGGTCGGTGTCATCCGCCGCAAGTGGTGGGTGGCGGGCAGCGTGATCGCGCTGTTCGTGGCGTCGGTGCTGGGCATGGGCCTGGTCAAGCAGCAGTTCTTTCCGACGTCGGACCGGCCGGAAGTGCTGGTCGAGTTGCAGATGCCCTACGGCACTTCCATCGAGGAAACCGACCGCGCCACCGCCTTGCTGGAAAAGTGGCTGTCCGCACAGCCAGAGGCGAAGATCGTCACTGCCTACGTCGGCCAGGGTGCACCCCGTTTCTTCCTGGCGATGTCGCCCGAGCTGCCCGATCCGTCCTTCGCCAAGATCGTGGTGCTGACCGACAACCCGGAGCAGCGCGAAATCCTCAAGCAACACATGCGCCGGGCAGTGGCCGACGGGCTGGCACCGCAGGCGCGGGTGCGGGTGACCGAACTGGTGTTCGGGCCGTACTCACCCTTCCCGGTCGCCTTCCGGGTCAGCGGGCCGGACACCACCCGTGTGCGGGAGATCGCTGGCCAGGTCCAGGCGGTGATGGAAGCCAATCCGAAGATGCGCATGGTCAACCTCGACTGGGGCAACCGCACACCGGCGCTGCATTTGGCCCTGCAACAGGACCGGTTGCAGGCGCTCGGTCTGACCTCCGCCGGTGTGGCCCAGCAACTGCAGTTCCTGTTGAGCGGCGTGCCGGTCACCATGCTGCGCGAAGACATCCGGTCGGTGCAAGTGGTGGCACGGGCGGCCGGCAACGTGCGCCTGGACCCGGCCCGCATCGAGGGCCTGACCCTGGTCGGCGCCAACGGCCAGCGGGTTCCGCTGTCGCAGGTCGGAACCGTCGATGTGCGCATGGAAGACCCGGTGCTGCGCCGCCGCGACCGCATGCCCACGATGACGGTGCGGGGCGACATCGCCGACGGCCTGCAACCGCCGGACGTGTCGAAGGACGTGCAGAAACAGCTGCAGGGCGTGAAGGACAAGCTGCCTGCCGGCTACCGCATCGACATGGCTGGCGCGGTGGAGGAGTCGGGCAAGGCGACGGCCGCCCTGCTGCCGCTGTTCCCCATCATGATCGCCCTGACTCTGCTGGTGGTGATCCTGCAGGTGCGGTCGATGTCGGCGATGGTGATGGTGCTGGCGACCAGCCCGCTGGGCCTCATCGGCACGGTGCCAATGCTGCTGTTGTTCAACCAGCCGTTTGGCATCAATGCGCTGGTCGGGCTGATCGCACTGTCGGGCATCCTGATGCGCAACACGCTCATCCTGATCGGGCAAATCCACCACAACGAGCAGGAAGGACTCTCGCCTTTCGACGCCGTGGTGGAAGCGACCGTGCAACGCGCCCGTCCGGTGATCCTGACCGCGCTGGCCGCGATCCTGGCCTTCATTCCGCTGACCCATTCCATCTTCTGGGGAACGCTGGCCTACACCCTGATCGGCGGCACTTTTGCGGGAACCATCGTCACGCTGGTTCTTCTGCCGGCGATGTACGCCATCTGGTTCCGTATCCGGGCATCCGGGACCCATTCCGCCCCGCCGAACGCACCGAATGCCCACACAGCCATTTCAACGAGTTAATTCCCGGAAGCCTCATGAAAACCATCGCATCGCGTTCCCTTGTTTCATCTTTGTTTATTTTGGTGGCTGCTCTTTTCAGCCCCTGTACATGGGCTAATGAAAGCCCGGCAACAGAAAAATCAGCTCCGGAAGTCGCCGCAGAGCGAAAGGCAGATTTGTTGCTTTGGCAACGATCCGGTGCAGCAGCACTCTTCGACGCCATCAACTATGACAGCAGCCTTACCGAGCAATATCACAACGCACAAGAGCGCTATTCTCAGTGGCGTAAAGGTCCGGAGTTTGACGCCGAGATGAAGAAACTCGGCTTCACCAAGGTGCCTGCAAAGGCCGATTAATTAATCCAAACCATTAATTTTAATAATCGTATGCCCGAACTCAAAAATGTTATTGTCACCGGGGTGTCTTCCGGTATTGGGCGTGCCGCCGCAGAAACCTTCATGCGGCGGGGACACAAGGTATACGGTACTGTCCGCAGCCTGGCAAAAGCAACTCCAATCGACGGCGTGACGCTTGTCGAGATGGATGTGCGCGACGAATCCTCTATCGAAGGTGCCATTGATTTCGTGCGCAAGGAGAGTGGCTCCATTGACATCCTCGTCAACAACGCCGGAGTCAATCTGGTCGGCGCTGCCGAAGAAACTTCTATTCTTGAAGCGTCTTCTTTATTCGACACCAACGTATTGGGCGTATTACGCACGTCACAGGCAGTCTTGCCGTATATGCGAGCCCAAGGTAACGGCCGCATTGTTAACGTGAGTTCGGTATTGGGTTTCTTGCCGGCACCCTTCATGGGCCTTTATTCTGCATCCAAGCACGCGGTCGAAGGCTTATCGGAAAGCATGGACCATGAAGTCCGGAAATTCGGAATCAGGGTATCGCTGGTCGAGCCTTCATATACCAAAACCGATCTGGATGCCAATGCACCACACTGCAAGAAGATAATCCGGGAATACGCGGATGAGAGAATCACCGTTTCACGCACGGTAGCCGATCACATCAACCATGCACCAGAACCGGCAAAGGTCGCCGACACCATCGTGGACGCCGCGCTAGGGCCTTGGCGCATGCGACACACCCCATCTGGACAAGCTACTCTTCTGAAAGTCCTGCGGCGGTTCATGCCGGCGAGCGCAGTCGATTCCGCATTGAAGAAAGCGGTTGGGTTGAAGTGATGCTTCTGCACAGCGGGGCCCTTGTCGCGATCCCGCGCTTTAGGCGGCAGTTGCGATGACCGCCAGCCCCTACAGGTGGAGCCTAGGCTCGTCGGCGAGTCGGCATGCAATATTTCTTCGTGCGCCGGAACTGAATCGCAAGCGAGACGTTACGCAGTTTCGGCGCTGTGAGTGTTAAGACTCGCTAACACGACTCCCGCCAAGGTTGTTCGAAGGTCGGTCGGCTGCACGCCCTTATGGCTCGTCAACCCATCAGCAGCACGTTGTGGCAGCAGCTGCAGCCCTTGATTCCCACCTTCACCGCATCCGCCAGGGGTGGGCC
>JAKOND010000270.1 GCA_022702125.1 Burkholderiaceae bacterium | reverse complement strand
CTCCGGCGGCATGCCGCGCGCGCTGGAGAAGGCCAGCCCGAGCGGCGCGACGTGGGTGCCGAGCGCATAGTCGGGAGACACCGCCTTGGCCACCCTGTCGGGCTGCTGCGGCTGCACACGGATGTCGACGTTGCCGCCGTAGTAGCTCCAGGGCCAGCCGTAGAAGGCGCCGTCCTTCACCGAGGTCAGGTAGTCGGGCACCAGGTCGCTGCCGATCTCGTCGCGCTCGTTGACCACCGTCCACAGGGCATTGGTGTCCGGCTCCCAGCCCATGCCGTTCGGATTGCGCAGCCCGCTGGCGAAGAGGCGCTTCTCGCCGGTCTTGACGTCCACTTCCCAGATCGCGGCGCGTCCTTCTTCGGCCGCCATGCCGTTCTCGCCGATGTTGCTGTTGGAGCCGACCGTGGCGTAGAGCTTGGCGCCGTCGCGGCTGGCGATGATGTTCTTGGTCCAGTGGTGATTGATGCCTGCCGGGAGGTCCGTGACCTTGGCGGGCGCTGCCGAAGCGGTCGTCTGGCCTTCGACGTAAGGCACCTTGACGATGGCGTTCGCGTTGGCGATGAAGAGTTCGTTGCCGACCAGCGCCATGCCGTAAGGCGACATCAGTCCCTGCAGGAACACGCTGCGGGTCTCGGCGACGCCGTCGCCGTCCGTGTCGCGCAGCAGCGTGATGCGGTTGGCGCTGGGCACTTCGGCGCCGGCGCGCTTCATCACCAGGCCCTGCACCACGCCCTTCGCCTTGGCGAACAGGCTCTTCTCGGCCTGCGGCGCACCCGGCTCCTTGGGCGGCTTGTTGCTCTCGGCCACGAGCACGTCGCCGTTGGGCAGCGTGAGGACCCAGCGCGGATGGTCGAGCTGGCGCGCGAGCGCCGTGACCTTGAAGCCCTGCGGCGCGATGGGGCCGGCCGCATCGGTCCAGCCGGTGGCTTCGGCCACCTTGACCGTCGGGATCAAGGTCTTGTTGGGCGCGGGCAATTGCGGCGTCGGGCCGACGCCGGCCTCGAACGGCAGCTTGGCCGTCTCGCCGCAGGCCGTCGCGAGAAGGACCGCCGCAGCGATCGCGCAGAGGTGGGGCAGACGGGACGTCTTGACGATGGAATTCATGGATGTGGCTCCTGCGGATGAATGTTGACCTGACTGGAACAGGACGCACCGGGTGCGAATTGGCCGAGCATGGCGCCGCTCGGACGCCCGACCTGTCGGTGCCGGACGCCTCCTCGCGTGGGCACCCCGCCGTCCGACCGGGGACTACCATCGTGCTGAACCTTTCCGCCGCCGTCCGCTCCGATTCCCGGCATGACCTGCACATCCACCCGCATCCCCTTCCAAGCCGTCCACGCCATGTTCCGATCGCTGCGCCGCTCGCTCCTTCCGCTGCTGCCACTGCTTGCGGTCCTGGGAACGGTGCCCGCAGCGGTCCACGCGCAGCCGGCATCCGGCGGGTGGTCCGCGCGGGCGTCGTCGGTCGTCACCACCCCGCACGTCCGCGCGGAGCTGATCGCGGATGCGCCGGACGGCGTGTCGCCCGGCGCGCCGGTCCGCCTCGGCCTGCGCATCGCGCACCAGCCCGAATGGCACACCTACTGGAAGAACGCCGGCGACTCCGGCCTGCCGACCGAGCTGGCATGGACCCTGCCTGCGGGCATCGTCGCGGGCGACATCGCCTGGCCCGTGCCCCGGAAGATCCCGATCGGAACATTGGCCAATTACGGGTACGAAGGCACCGTGGTGCTGCCCGTGCCACTGACCGTCGGGCCGGATTTCAGGCCGCCGGCCGCGCTGGCCGGGCCGCAGACCGTGACCGTCCGCCTCAAGGCGAGCTGGCTGGTCTGCCGCCAGGAGTGCATTCCGGAGGAAGGCGATTTCGCGCTGCAGCTGCCGGTGCAGGGTTCGACCGCGCTCGAGCACGCGGCGTTCGAAGCGGCCCGCGCCGCGCAGCCGGTGGCGCTGGACCGCCCCGCCGGGATCGCGATCGACGGCAAGGCGCTGCGGGTGCGCATCGACGGCCTGCCCGCCACGGCGCGCGGCAGGACGCTCGACCTCTTTCCGGAGACCGGCGACGTCATCCGCACCGCCGCGGTGTCCGGCAAGGACTGGACGCAGGCCTGGCAGGGCGACACCTGGACGGCGACGGTCCCGCTGGCCGATCAGCGCAGCGCCAGTCCTTCGGTCATGCCGCTGGTCGTCGCGCTGGCGGAGACCGACCGACGGGCCGGCGCGCCGATCGCCTGGCGCGTCGAGGCGCCGGTCGCGGGCACCTGGCCGGCCACCGCCGCGCCCGTGCAGGTCTCGCCGGCACTGAAGGCCGCGCTCGAAGCCAATGCCGCCGTGCCGTTGCCGGCACCGGTCGGCGGCTTCGTCGCCGCACTCCTGGGTGCCGTGCTCGGCGGCCTGCTGCTCAACCTCATGCCGTGCGTGTTTCCGGTGCTCGCGATCAAGGTCGTCGGTTTCGCTCGCCACGGCGCCGACCGCCGGGGCCACCGCCGCGCAGGCCTCGCCTACACGGCCGGCGTGCTGCTGTCGTTTCTCGCGCTGGGCGCGGCGATGCTGGCGCTGCGGGCGGCCGGCATGCAGCTCGGCTGGGGATTTCAATTGCAGTCGCCGGCGGTGGTGGCCGCGCTGGCCGCGCTGTTCACCTTGATCGGGCTCAACCTCGCGGGCCTGTTCGAGTTCGGGATGCTGGCGCCGGCGTCGCTGGGTGCGGTCCGGGCGAAGCATCCGCTGGTCAACGATTTCCTCTCGGGCGTGCTGGCGGTGGTGGTGGCGTCACCCTGCACGGCGCCGTTCATGGGCGCCTCGCTCGGCTTCGCGATCGGGCTGCCGCCGGCACAGGCGCTGATGCTGTTCGCGGCGCTGGGCCTCGGGCTCGCGCTGCCCTATCTGGTCGCGAGCTTCGTACCGGCCACGGCCCGGCTGCTGCCGCGTCCCGGCGCCTGGATGGACACGCTGCGCCGGCTGCTCGCCTTCCCGATGTTCGCCACCGTCGCCTGGCTGGTGTGGGTGCTCGGCCAGCAAAGCGGCATCGACGGCGCCGGCGCGCTGCTGGCGCTGCTGGTCTGCCTGGCCGCCGTGGCCTGGTCGCTGACCCTGCGGGGCCGCACGCGCATCGTCGTCGCGGGCGCGATGGCGGGCATCACGGCGCTGGCGGCCTTCTCGATCGGTCCGAACGTCCTGCAGTCCGTTGCACCGGTCGCCGCGGTCGCGTCGTCCGCAGATGCCGGCGGCGAACGCTGGCAGCCCTGGTCGACGGCGCGCGTGTCGGCGCTGCACGCGGCCGGACGCCCGGTCTTCGTCGACTTCACCGCCGCCTGGTGCATCACCTGCCAGTACAACAAGAAGACGACGCTGTCCGATCCGGCGGTGCTGGCCGATTTCGACGCCCGCCGGGTCGCCTTGCTGCGTGCGGACTGGACCCGGCAGGACCCGGCGATCACCGCCGCGCTCGCGGCGCTCGGCCGCAGCGGCGTGCCGGTCTACGTGCTTCACGCGCCCGGCCGGGCGCCGCGCGTGATGACCGAGATACTCGGCCGGCGCGAGCTGCAGGAGGCGCTCGCCGCGCTCTGAACCCCGCATG
>JAKOND010000258.1 GCA_022702125.1 Burkholderiaceae bacterium | reverse complement strand
TCGACGGCGCTGAGCCGGAGGTTGCCCGCGGCGAAGACCACGCTGGAAGCGCCGGAGTTGTCGAGGCGCGACGCGTTGACGGCCAGGTTCTGTCCGCTGGTGATGGCGCCTTCCCGGTTGTCGAGCGTGCCACCGGTGGTGACGGTGCCGTTGCCGAGCGCGAGCAGCGTCCCGCCACGGTTGTCGATGCCGCGGGCAGCGGTGACGAGACTGCCATTGGCGCCGATGTAGCCGCGCTGGTTGTTCAGCGTGCCGGCCGCGATGGCGATGTCGCCGGTGCTGACGATGCCGCGATTGGCGCCACTGTTGCGATTGGACAGTGCGGCACCCGCAGTATCGATGCTCATGCCGCCATTGCCGGCCTCAATGACGCCGGCGTCGTTGACGACGCCGCCACCCGCGATAGCAACGCTGCTCCGGCCCGAAACCACTCCGGCGGCGTTGTCCAGGCTGCCGCGCACGCTGACCCGCGTGCCGCTGGCTTGGCCGCCGCTGTTGTCGAAAGCGGTCGTGCCGCCGCCCTGTCCCTGAACGGTCAGGGCGGCACCGGCGGACAGGCGCCCGCCCGCTGCATTGGAGAGGGTGGCCGCGGAGACGCTGAGGTCGTTCGCAGCCTGCACGACGCTGTTGCCGTGGTTGTCGATGCTGCCGGCCGCGACCGTGGCACTGCCGCCGGTGGCGATCCGACCGGTGGCGTTGTCGAGCGCACCGCCGCCCGCATCCACGGCGAGGCCGCCGGCACCGTACATCGTGCCTCCGTGGTTGTCGATGCCTCGGCCGGCCAGGCTCAGGCTGCCGGCGTTGGCGACGAGTTGGCCGCCTGCGCTGTTGTCGAGCGCGCCGGACAGCGTGGCGGAAAGGCGATTGCCCGCGACGGCCCGGGAGCCGCGGTTGTCGAAGCGGCCGCCGACGATGGACAGGTCGCCGGCTCCGCTGAGCGTCCCGCCGTGGTTGTCCACCACGGCACCGGCGATGGCGGTATTGCCGCCGTTGCTGAAGATGCGCCCGCTGCCGTTGGCGAGGGTGCCGCCCGCAGCGTCCGCGGTGACGCTGCCGTCGGCGCCGAAGACCCCGCCCTGGTTGGCGATGCCGGTGCCGCGTGCGTCGAGCGTGCCCGCGGCCTGAACCGTTCCGCCGGTGTTGTCGAGCAGGCCGCTGGTGGCATCGAGCGACAGGTTACGGGCCGCGATGGTGATGCCGGCCGTGCGGATGCCGATGCCGCGCGCCGACAGGTCGCGGCCGAACCGGTACTGGGTATCGGACGTGGCGAAGTCGATGGCGCTGTTCAGTCCCATGGACAGATCGCGCCCGGCGCGCAGCTGGACGCCGCTGTTCCAGGTCGCTCCCGCGCCGACGACGGACAGGTCCTGGCCGGCAGCGACCCGCGTCTGACGCAGGTCGAGGCTGCCGGCGGCGGCGATGGTGGCATCGCCACCGGCCTGGATCTGCGCACGTGCGACCTGCACATCACCGCTGGCGCGCAGGACGAAGTCGCCGCCGGCGGTCGCGCGCGCTTCGGTCAGGCGGGCGGTTCCCGTGGTCAAGGCAAGCGCGCCACCAGCGTCGAGCGTGCCCCGGCTGGCGTCGAGCAGACCGCCGCGGGTATCGAGGGTCAGGGCGCCGCCGGCGGCCACGCTGCCCTGCGCGCCGCTCCACATGCCGGTGGCGAAGGCCGCTTTCCCCTGCGCGGCGACGGTGCCGCGTGCGTTGTCGAAAGCCGCGCTGTCGAGGTCGAGCGTCGCGTTCGATTGCAGACGGCCCTGCGCATTGCCGAAAGCGCCGGCTGCCCGCACGACCAGCGCCTGGCCGGATTGCACCGCGCCCTTCGCGTTGGCTATGCCGCCAGCGGTGGTCGCGACGGACAGCGCGCCGTTGGCGCCGAGCAGGCCGGCGGTATTGTCGATGGCACCTGCCGAAACATCGCCGTGGCGCCCGGCGACGATGCCGCCGCCCGTGTTGTCGAGTGCGATGCGCGCGGATACGGCCAGATCGCGCCCGGCCGAGAGCGTGCCTGAGGCATTTTCGATCGTCCCCTCCGCAGCAACCGTCAGGTCTTGCGCTGCGGAGATCAGGCTGGCGCCATTGACGAGGCTGCCGGCCGCGAGCCGCAGGCTGCCCTGCGCACTCCGCAGCACGCCGCCGGTGTTGTCGAGCGCAGGTACGGCGCTGGCAGCGCTGCCGGTGCGGGCGTCGATGGAGACGCTGCCGTTGGCCGCGATGATTCCGTCGCGGTTGTCCAGCCCGCGGCCTGCGACGGAGGACGCTCCGGCTGCAGTGAGACGGCCACCCCGGTTGTCGATGGCGCCCGTGCCGGCGTCGATGCGCAGATCGCTGCCGGAGGCGGTGCGTGCATTGGCATGGTCGATCCCCTGGCCCTGCAGGCGCAACACGCTGCCGGCGGCACGCGAGGCTGCACGGACGGTTGCGCCGGACAGGTCGAGCCGACTGGCACCGGCCGCGAGATCCACGGCCTGCGCCGAAACCACGCCCCCGCCGAGCGCGAGGCCGCTGGCGGCCCGCACGGCGACGTTGCCATCGGCGGAGATGCGCGTGGCGGCCAGGTCCGCGCTCCCGCCGGCGTCGATGCGCAACGTGCCCTGTGTCTGCACGGCCAGTTGCCGTGCCTGCAGGGTCGCCGTGCGCACGGCGACGTCGTCGCCCGCGTCGATACGCGTCCGATCCAGCCCGGTATCGCCCGCCGCGAGCACGGTACGGGTACCGGACTGGAAGGTCGCGTCAGCGAACTGCGCTGCGGCGGTTCCCAGTTGCAGATCGACAGCGCCCGCGGTGGAGACGATGCGGGCGCCTTGGCCCGCGAGGTGGCCGTCCGCCGGATCGCCGCTGCCGCGCAAGGTGAGGTCGCCTCGCGCGCGGAGCTCGACCCCGGTCAGGTCGAGCGCGCCGGCGGTCGCCGTGATGCGGCCCTGCTGGCTGAGGATGCGGCCACCGGAGGCCAGGAGCGCGCCGCCCTGCGTGTCGAGCGCCACGTCGCCCTGCGCGGCCAGCGTGCCCCGGGTGTTGTCGATGGCGCCGCCGCGGGCATCGAGCCCGGCGAGCGCCACGATGGAGCCTTCCCGGTTGTCGGTGCGCTGCGCGCGCAGCGCCAGGGACGACGCGGTCTCGATCCGGCCGTTCCGGTTGTCCAGCAGCGCCAGCCCGGCCGACGCCTCCGAATCGATCGACAGCGCGCCGCGGGTGGCGATGGTGCCCCCGGCATTGCCGAGGACGGAACCGGCGCCGAGCGTTAGGGCCATGCCGTGCTGCGCGTCGATGGCCCCGCCGGCATTGTCGAGCGCGGCACCGGTCAGGGCCGCGTCGTGGCCGGCGCTGACCAAAGCCTGGCGTGTGGCGACATCGCCCGCGGCGCGAATGACCACGTCGCGCCCGGCCACGGCCGCGCTGCCGGACAGGTCGATGCCGCCGGTCGCCGCATGCAGGACCGCGTCGGTGGCCGCGATGAATCCCTGTGCACCGGCCGGTGCCGTCGGGGAAGCCGCCGCCACCGAGGCCGCGTCCACCGTGACGGCACCGGTCTGGCTGCGCACCAGCGCCGCGCTGGCGGAGAGCGCGCCGGCGCGGGCATTCAGCGTCGTGTCGCCTACGGCGGCGAGGCGTGCACCGTCCATCGCGATGCCGTTTCCCGCCACCGCCAGGCGACCGCCGGCCTGCACGGTGGCCCGGGCCATGGCCGTGGGGCCGGCCTGCACGGTCAGGTCGCCACCGGCGGCGAGCGTGCTGCCGTCCGCGCCGAGCTGGTCGCGGAGCACCACGCCCAGGGTGGTGCCGGCCGTGATGCGGCCATGGCTGATATCCAGCGACTGCGCAGCGACATCGACCGACCGATTGGCGGCGATGGTGCCACCGTCGCTCGCGATGCGACCGGTGCCGGTGCGCAGGGCCAGATCGCCGAGCGCCAGCAGTCGGCCGCCGGCGTTGTCGATTTGCCGGTCCTGGGTATCGATCAGCAGATTGCCGCCCGCACGGATGGTGCCGCGCGCGTTCCGCAAGAGACTGTTTCGCAGCTCGATCGAAGCGCCCGAGGCGATGGTGCCGTCGTTGTTGGTGATGCCATCGGCAACGACGGACAGCGTCTTGATCGCCTGCAGCGTGCCGCCCGTGTTGTCGATGGCATGCCCGCCGGCATCGATAGTGGCGCCACCGGCCGAAGTGAGCGCGCCGCCCTGGTTGTCGATGCCCCGGGCGCGGATGTTCAGCGCCTGCGCACCGGTGTCCGAGGCGACGATGCGTCCGCCGGCATTGCGCAATCCGCCGGCTCCGGCATCGATGGTGACCGTGGTGCCGCCCAATTCGGCCCGGTCGGTGATCAGGCCCTCGCTGCGCACGTGCAGCGTGCCACCGGCCCGCAGACCGCCGTCGGAGAAGTCCGCGTGGCCGTGAAGCACGGCATTCGCATTGCCACCAGCGGACCAGCTGCCACCCTGGACCGTGCCGGCGTCCAGGTCCAGGTCGGTGGCGGCGGAGAACATCCCGCCACGGGCATGGACGGACGCCGCCCTGATCCCGAGCGCACCACCGCTGGCAACCGTCGCGGCGCTCAAGTCCGCCTCGCCTGCCGCTGCGATCGAGACACCGCCGCCGCCGCCGATTTGTGCACGGGAGGCGGACAAGGTGCCTGCCCGAAGGCTCAGCAGCCCGCCCGCCGAGAACGTGCCGCTGGCGCTCGCCAGCGTCGCGGCATCGATGTCCAGGTCGCCCCGGGTCGCCACGGTGCCGCCGGTGTTGTCCAGGCTGTCGCCCCCGTACGCGAGGCCTCGCCCGCTGAAAACCGTGCCCTGGCGGTTGACGACGGAAGGCGTCCTGAGCGCCAAACCACCCTGGACTTGCAGAACGCCGCCGCTGTTGTCGAGTTGCGCACCCGCATCGAGGACGGCGCCGCCCGCGGCCTGGATGACTCCGCCCTGGTTGCCGATGCCCTGGCGGGAGCGCAGAAGCAGGCTGTCGGCCGCGTTGCCGGTGACGACGATGCTGCCTTTCGCGTTATCGAGCCATCGGTCGCCCGCGTCCAGGCGCACGGCGGCGCCATCGACGGTGCCGCCCGCGCTGGTGGAAATGCCGCGTGCGGTCACTGCGACGGTGCCGCCGGCAACCAGCGTGCCGCCTGCGAGGCGGGTGGCGCCTGCGGTCGCCACCGTGAGATCGCGACCCGCCGACCAGCGCCCGCCATCGAGGCTCGACGCGGAGATCCGCAGGTTCTGCGCGGCCGATGCCGTCGCCTCGTCGGCGACAAGGGCGCCACCGGCGTGGAGGCGGAGATTCGCACCGGCAGCGAGCGTGGCGCCGCTCAGCACCGCGGCGTCGGCGACATCCATCGCCAGCGCACCGCCGCTGCCGATGCGCGCACGGGCGCCGTCGAGCCGGCCGGCGGAGATGCCCGCCGCCCGACCGGCCGCGACGATGCCATCGGTGAGGTCGATCGCGGCACCGGCCAACGTGGCCGCTCCGGTCGCGGCGATGCTTCCGCCCGCGCTGCGCAATGCGGCGGTGCCGCTGTCGACCGTCAGGTCGCCGCCGGCACGCATCAGGCCGCCGGTGTTGTCCAGCAGGCGGTTGCCGGTCGCGATCGCCAGTCTGCCGCCGACCTGCACCGTGCCGCGGGTGTTGTCGAGCACCGTGCCGGCCAGGGCCAGGTCGTTCTGCATCGCCAGGACACCCTCCACGTTGGACAGGCGTTCGATGTTGCGCAAGGTGCCGCGTGGCGCGGCGATGACGCCTGCCGCGTTGTCCACGTCGCCACCGTGCACGTCGAGGACGAAGCCTCCGTTGGCGTGCAGTCGGCCGGCGCGGTTGTCGATGCCGGACGCCGTGACGGTCAGTGCGTCGTCGCCGGTGCCTGCGGCGAGCAGCTGCCCGCCCGCGTTGTCGAGCCTGGCCGTGCCGGCGTCGATACCGATAGCCGCCGCGGACACCACGGCGCCCGCCGTGCCGATGCCCCGGGTCGCGGCGAGATCGACGCGCTCCCCGGCCTGGATGCTGGCCCTGTCTGCCACCAGCGCCTCGGCGGAGGTCACCTGGATGCGGTCGCCGGACGACATGCCGGCGCCCGCCACGGTCACGGACTGCCCGGAGACCTGGATGCCGGCGTCGGCACGCAGGGTGGCGCCTTCGAGCGCGAGACCGTCCGTGGCACCGATCGTCAGGCGACCGGCGCTCTCGAAGCGGGCGCCGGTGCCCGAGAGCGCCCGCGCGCCCAGTCGCACGTCAGCGTCCGACTGCAGATGCGACCGGGCCACGTCGATGGCGGACGCAGCCTCCAGGGTGATGTCGCCGGTCGCCTGGACCAGGCTGTCCTGCAGCGCCAAGCTGCGGGCCCGCACCGCCACGCCCTGTCCGGCCGCGATCTGCTGATGGCCGAGCGCGATCTCGGGTGCCGCGAGCGTGATGCCGGCGCCCGCGAGCAACCGCCCGGGCGCCGCTGCGGTGGCGACGCCGCGCAGCACCGGCGTTTCGACGCGCAGTCCGGCCGGCGTGTAGACGGTGCCCGTGTTGATGAGGCCCGTGCCGAAGGACAGCACCAGATCGCGGTCCGTGGCGAGCTGCGCCAGGGAACCGCTGTTGGCGAGTTGCGGTGCCTCGAGCCGCAGGGCGCGGCCGGCCTGCAGCGTGCCGCCGTTGGTGATCTGCCGCTGCGCGGAGACCGTCACGTCGCCCTGCGCGGTCGAGGTCAGGCCGGTCAGGGTCGTAGCGCCGGTACTGCGCAGTTCCATCCCCTGCAGCGCATGCGTATCGTGCAGCGTGATGTCGCCTTGCGCCGACAGGCGCAGGTTGCCCTGCAGCGCGGCGATGCGCCCGGTGCTGTTGACCCCGAGCCCCTGTTCGGTCGCCACCATGTGGATCTGGTTGGCATACATGCCGCCGAGATTCCGGATGTCGATCGCGAAGCGCGGCGCGGCGCTGCCGGAAGCCTGCGCCGTGGCGGCGAGGGTGCCGTAGAGCACGTCGTTGCTCCCGGCCAGCACGCGCAGGTTCTGCGCCAGGACCTCGCCGTCGATGATGATGCCGCGGGCGATGAGGTCGAGTCGCTCCAGGCCGGAGGCATCGAGCCCCTTGCCGCCGACGGTGAGCGTCCCCCGGGCCGTATCGAATCCTTGGAGCGCGCCCTGCCCGTCCAGGCGTGGAATGCCGGTGGTCAGCGTGGCGCGCGCTGCGGCATTCAGGAAACCGCAGCCGTCGCACTGGATGCCATTCGGGTTGGCGATGACGATGTCGGCGCGCTGTCCTGCGATCTCGATGGTGCCGCGCAGGGCGGTAGGCGCCGTGGACACCACCTCGTTGAGCACGATGCGGGCCGGTGTGGCGCCGAGCAGCATGTTGCGTGCGATATAGCCGCCGAGCTGGGTCTGCGTGGTGGCGGTGCTGTTGTTGAGGATCAGTCCGCGGCTGTCGACGTTGAACTGCTCGTACTGGTTGCGGCTCACGCCCGCCGCGTTGGGCGGCGCGATGTGCACGATGGGAACCCCGTTGCCGGCGGCATCGACCAGCGGACGCTGGTTCGCCGGCGCCGAAGGAGAACGCACGACCTGCGACCAGGCGGGCGTCGTCAGCGTCTGCAGCGTGAACACCGCGACCAGCGCGCGGACTGCCGCCTCGCGCAAGAAACGCGGGCGGGGCGGTGGTGCCGCAGTGCCGGCGTCGCGCCGTACGGCCTGGTGGAAGGCCTGGTCGATCCCGCGGGGTGCGAGGGCCCGGGACGCGCGTCGTGAAAGCAGGGAAGACATGGCCGGAAACCTCGTCAGAAGAGCCAGCTCAGGGAAAGCGTCAGAACCGGCGAGGAGGCATGGAAACCGGCGGAGTGCGAGAGCGGCATGCCCAGCGATGCGTCGGCGACGATGTCGCCGCCACGGCCGCGCACTCCGAGGGCGGTGCCGGTCAGTTGGCGGCCCCGCAGGAACGCCGCGCCGGGACCGTGAACCCGCCCCCCGTCGAGCGCGGCGTACCACTGCGTCTGCAGTCCCCAGCGGGGCGCCAAGGGGCCGGCGATCTCGTTGCGCCATACGAGGCCGCTTTCGGCCAGCAACACCGTTTCGCCCGAGAAACCGCGAACGCTCATGCGGCCTCCGATGGCGAACTGGTCGGTTGCCAGGGTCTCGTCGCGCGTGGTCTGCCCACGCAGGGTGCCGCTGTACTGCAGGCCTGCCGGCAGCAACGCGGACGCGGGCAGGCTGGCGCTCACGGTGGCGGATGCCGAGAAGATCCGGGGACGCAGCGTCGGGCCACCAGACTGGGCGGTGGACAGATCGTCCTGCGCTCCTGCCCACGGCACGCCCTGGCGCAGGTTGATCTCGGCATCGAGGGCCGCCTGTTCCCAGAGCTTCTTGGCGCTTGCGCCCACATCCACCATCGTGGTGCGGCGACGCTGGACCACGACCTCGACATCGTCGAGATAGCTGCGGGCCGCACGTGTCGAGACCGCAGCGTGCACCGCGGCCTTGGCCGAGGCGGAGCGCCAGGCCACGTGCTGCCAGCGGGCTTCCAGCGTGTCGCTGGAGCCGCTCGATAGAAAGCGCACCGTGGTGCCTTGTACGTACTGCGCGAAGCGGCTATGCGAGGCGTTGAAAGTCAGCAGGTCGTAGCCCCACGGCAGGCTGTAGTAGCCTGCCAGCGACTGGCCGCGGTGGGTGCCGGTAGGCCGCTGGAGGTTGGTGCTGAAGCTCGTTCCCAGCACATCGCCCAGGCCCAGCGGATTCTCCACCGTGAGATTGCCGGAGGCCTGCCATCGTCCCAGGGACGACGGCCCCGCGTTGTCGAGGGTGAATCCGCCCCGTGCGCGCTGCGACAGGCCGGCATCGGTGCGCTCGACGACCACGCGGCTGGTGTCGGCAACGCTGCCCGGCTCCAGACGGATGTCGGTGGGCTGGCTGGGCAGGCGGCGCATTTGCTCGACGCCTTGCTCCACATCACGGATGTTCAGGATGTCGCCCGGGGAAAACGGCAGGGCGAGCCGCCAGGCTCCGGTGCGTCGTTCGCCGTCCGGATGCCGAGGATCGCGCAGCACCACGCTTTCGATGCGGCCGACGTCCAGGTGCAGGCGCAATTCGCCCGAAGCCAGGTTCTGCTCGGGCAAGGACACCCGGCTGGTGGCATAGCCCTCGGCGATCAGTCGCGCATCGAGGGCCGCGACGAGTTGCGATAGACCCGAAGCGCCAAGACAGCGGCCGAGGTAGGGAGCGATCTCATTTCGCATCCAGCCGAACCCGGCGGCGTCCGGCCCGGTGAAGACCATGCGTTCCACCACGAAGCACCGCGTCTCGACCGGCAGCCCGGGGGCGGGCGGCGCAACCCGCTGTGGGCGCTGCAGAACGTCGTGCGCGGGCGGCGGTGCGGTCTCGCGGGCACGCTCCTCCTGACGCCGCAGCCCTTCTTCGACGGCGTGCAGGGGACTGGGAGGCGATAAGGGCACTTGTGCGGAAGCGGTGCCGCCTGCGCCCATGAACAACAAGGCACAAACCCATTCGCAAAGCTGCGGTTTCGTCCTGCCACGTCGCATGTCCACGGATACGGACGTTTCTATTGCCATGCAGGCCTGACCATTTGATGAATGAGATGCAGTACGGCGATTACGCAGACTTCTCTGCGGCGGACGACCCTGCGGGCCTTGATGAATTTCTGCTGCAGAGGACTGGTTCAGTAATCAAGGGATGCACACGGCATCGAGTGACCTTTGAGTATGTTTAATTGTAAATATGGTTGACAAATATTAGAAATACACATCTCTATAAGTCATCGCTCAAAAGGCATGCTTTCGCATCTGTTTTCATGGAAGATTTGTTTATATAAAGATGTTTTTTTATTTGTTGGATGATTAAGAACGCCGGCAAATAATCAATCTCGTCCTTCCGCGTCGCGCTCCGGCGCCGTTCTTCCCATGAATTTCCAGCAACTGCGTTCCGTGCGCGAAACCGTGCGCTGCGGCTTCAACCTCACCGAAGTCGCGCATGCCCTGCACACCTCGCA
>JAKOND010000312.1 GCA_022702125.1 Burkholderiaceae bacterium | reverse complement strand
GGCTGGAGTCGCGAACCGGCCCGCCATGGCGGATCGACTGCCGCCGTCGCTCGCCGGGCCATCCGTCTTCATCAGCGAGGCAGCGATGACGCTTCCGATTTCGCCGCTGCGCACCGCCGTGACCGACAGCAGCGTGTCGCTCAGCCCGTGGCTGTCCTCGCACGCGCCCTGCAGGAAGATGCCGGGCTCGAATGCTGCCGTCGCCCGTACGCGGTAGTGGCGATCCACCGCGAAATCGCCCAGGTACGGGGCCAGCGGAGCGAGCACCTGGCGGTGCATCGCGCGTTCGTACCCAGTGGCCAGCACCGCCGCGTCGTAGCGCTCCGCCCGCTCGTGCTCCGAGGCGCCGTCGCGCAAGGTGAGATACACGCCCGACGCATCGGCGCGTGCCGCGATGACCTCGTGCCGGCGCAGCATGCGCAGGCGCTGCGCCCCCACCACGCGCTGCTCGTAGAACACCTTGAAGATCTGCTGGATCAGGTCCATGTCCGCCACGGCGTAATTGGTATGCGCGTATTCGTGCAGCAGGGCCTGGCGTTCCGCGCAGGAGCAGCCGAACATGTAGTCCGTGAAATCGGCGTTGAACACTTCGTTGACGAAAGGACTGTCATCCGCAGGCCGGATGGCGCGGGTGCGCATCGCCCAGTCCACCTCGGGCGCATGCGGGCGGCCCTGCAGATCCATGAAGATCTCGGCCGCGCTCTGGCCCGCGCCGATCACCGCGATGCGGCGCGCATCGCCGCAACGGGCGATGTCGCGCAGGTAGGTGCTGGAATGGAAGACACGTGGCTCGCCGCGCAGGCCGCGAAAGACCTCGGGAATGCGCGGGCTGCCGCCCATCCCCACGACCAGATTGCGCGCGAAACGCTCATGCACGGCCCCTGCCGCATCACGCGAGCGCACGCGCAACGCCTGCACGGCACCATGCCGGTCCGGCTCGGGCAGGACCTCGAACACCTCTTCTCCGTAAGCGCACAGCTCGTCGAAATGGCTGGCGGCCCACAGCAGGTAGTCGTTGAACTCCTGGCGGCTCGGGTAGAAGCTTTTCAGGTTGATGAAATCCTGCAGCCGCCCCTGTTCCTGCAGATAGTTCAGGAAGGTGTAGCGGCTTCGCGGATGGCGCAGCGTGACGAGATCCTTGAGGAACGAGATCTGCATGTGCGCATGCTCCAGCAGCATGTGCGGGTGCCAGGCGAAGGCCGGCTGCCGTTCGATGAAGAACGGCGTGACGACCTGCCCATGCGCCTCGCGCTGCTCCTCCAGCGCGATGGCCAGCGCCACGTTCGACGGCCCGAAGCCGATGCCGATCAGGTCGTGAATGGGTTGCATGCGATGACATTTCCTTGGACGAGTTGAGGGATCGGAGGGGCGGAGGCGCTGCCCTGCATACCGGCAGCGCAGGGAATCGCGTCTTCGCCCCCGGGCGGAGCCGTGCCTCAGGCGGCGAGGCTCCCGCGATCCGCGCGGGTGCGGATTTCGGCGATGCGGCCCGATCGCATGGCGATGATCCGGTCGGCCAAATGGAAGTAGCGGTCGTCGTGCGAGATGACCACCAGCAGGTGGCCCTTGGCGCGCAGTTCGGGCAGCAGCTCGGTGTAGAAGAGATGGCGGAAGGCCGGGTCCTGGTCGGCCGCCCATTCGTCGAACACCATCACCGGCCGGCCTTCCAGATAGGCATGCACCAGCGCCAGGCGCTTGCGCTGGCCGGTGGACAGATCCAGCGTGCTGAAGGAGCCATCCCGGACGCTGACCTTGTGGTCGATCTCCAGCCGCTTGAGATAGGGCAATGCCGCCTGGGGCAGCGATGCCGAACCCTCGCCGCCGGGCCCTCCGGCCACCAGGTCTTCGAACAGGTAGAAATCCGAGAACACGGTGGTGAACAGCTGCCGGTAGTCGTCGCGCGCATCCGGCCGCACCGCCTCGCCGTCGCGCAACACCTCGCCCTCCTGCGGCGCGTACAGACCCAGCATCAGCTTGATGAGCGTGGTCTTGCCGGAGCCGTTGTCGCCCACCACGAACACCATTTCGCCGCGATGCAGCTCCATGTCGATGGGCCCCAGCACGAAGGGTTCGCCACCGTCGGCTGCGTCGAAGGCATAGCGCACGCCGCGCATGCCGATGCTGCGCTGGAGCGTGGCCGGACCGTCCGGATGCTCCAGGTGCAGGTGCGGCTCCGGCGTGGCGAAGCGCGTCGACAGATCGGCGATCCGCTGGAACGCCACGCGCGCGCGTCCCACGCTGGGCAGCACGTTGGCGATGGTGTCGATCGGCCCCTTCAGGAAGAGCAGCACCAGCACGAAGCCGCTGAGCACGGCCGGATCGGTGTTCTGCCAGGCGGCCCAGCCCAGGATCACCGCGATCAACAGGAAAAAGAGCGCGGAGCCGAACGCGTTGGCGATCACGTAGAGGTTGATGGCGCGGCCGTTGACGCTGCGGATCAGGTCCACGATGCGCTCGATCCGCCCGCCCAGCATCTGCGCGCGGCGCGCGCGGTGCATGCGCAGTTCCTTGGCGCCTTCGCTGATCGCGCGGTAGGCCTTGTGCAGCTGGTCCTCGTGCTCCCGGGCCTTCCAGAAGCCGGCATCCGCGCGCGCCTGGGCCGCGATCTGCACGGTCGCGCCGATGGCGAGCATGGCCACCACCAGCACGAACAGCGGGGGCGACAGCATCGCCAGGTAGGCGAGGCATCCCAGCATCACCGCCAGCGCGATCAGCATCGACGACAGCACGAAGGCCACGTCGCTGATCATGTCCACGTCCTGCGACAGCACCGGCATCAGGCGGTGGGTGCGGTAGCGCTCCAGCGCGTCGATGGGCGCGGACAGGATCTTCTGCGCCAGACCCTTGCGCACCTGCGCCACCAGCCGCTGGCCCACGTGGTTGGACGACACGTCGGACGCCATGCGCCCGAAGAGCGCCAGGGCGCACAAGCCGATGAAGGTCATCGGCAGTCCGCCCGACATGCCGCCCGCCTGGTTGAGCACCTGGTTGATGGTGCGCAGCAGAGCCACCGTGGCCGCACCCGCTGCCACGCCGGTGACGGCGGACAGCGCCAGCCACGGCGCGAAAGGCTTGAGCAGGCGCCCGATCTCCACGGCGGGGCTGTCGGCCCGGGAGGGGGTAGCGGTAGGCACGGAAGACGACATCGGACAAACCAACTCTCTGCGCCCGCGAAGGGCGATGGCGGAATGGGTAACGCTCGGGGCACCGGGGCATGCCGGCGCATAGGGCGACGAAGGAAGCGGAACTCCTGCACGGAGCCGTTGCTGCAATGACGGACGAGGGCCGCCGTTGTTCACGGTTCGGGCGCACGCGACCGACGAGGGCGCCGTGCCGCATGCCGTGTAACAAGTCGCGTGAACGGATGGCGCGCCGTTGCGTCTTGTCTCTATTCGCACCGTCAAACACAGGCGGCGCAGGACAGGTCCCCGCGATGGCGCGAGGCCGCGTCCGGCATCGCCCCGAACCATGCCCAAGGCCAAGCTCGTCTACATCCTTTCGCTTCGAAACGCCGCTGCCGACAAGGCCGGTCAGAACGTGGACTTCCGTGGCGCGCAGCGCTACATGAAATCGCCGCTCGAATACTTGACCGAGGCACTCGAGGGTTCGCCGCTGGGCGAGGACTACTCCCTGGAAGGCGTGGTCTACGACGACGACGCCGGATCGCTCCGGGACCGGGCCGCGCTGGCCGACTACGGCTTCGCCTGGGAGCCGGGACGGCCGTGGATCTTTCCGCCCGGCCTGCGCGTGCGGGGCCGGCCGCTGCGCGACCTGCTGCACCCCGTGCCCTCCACCTACCGCCGGCTGGCACCCGATGCGCCCGAGCGGCCAGCGGCCAAGCGGGCCTACGAACAGGCGTTGCAGGACAAGCTGCTCGCCCTTCAAGCCGACGTGGTGGTGCTCGACGGACTGCTCGTCATCCTGGATGCCCTGGTGCGCCCCGGCGCGCGCTTCGAGCGCCGCATCGTCAACATCCACCCCGGCATCACGCGCACCGAATCGCCCTACCGGCGGCGCGGGGCGCATGCCACGCTCGACGCGCTGCACGGCGCGCACGGCCGGAAGGTCGTCGACTGGACCACGCTGCAGACGGAGCCCGCGCCGCAGGTGGGCAAGACCGGCGCCTCGCTGCACTACGTGGACACGGGCATCGATTCCGGCGAAGTGATCTTCGACGTGCTCGGCACCGAGATCGACCCGGCCGACACGATCCTGGAACTGCGCTGGAACAACTTCCACCGCAGCCTGTTCCCGGCCCTGCACCAGGGCCTGGCGCTGCTGGCGCCGCACGTTCGCCGAGGAGCGCCATGACATCCGCCGACGCATCGGCCGCCACCCGGTTCGTGGCCTACCCCGATGGCCGCGCGCACGAAGCGGTCCCTACGGACGCAGGCCTGCTGCAGGTGCGCGCGCCTGGCGCGACACGCTGTGGCAGCGGCCTCGCCTGTGGCTGCCCGAGGTGCATGCCCCCATGGCGCTGCGCCATGCGCTCACCGGCGGCAAGCGCCACCCGGTGCGCCCGCCCCGGCCGCAGGGCCTGCTGTACCAGCGCTACGTGCCGTGGGTCGGCCAGACCTTCTCGTTCCGCGCTTTCGAGGGGGAGCGCGACTTGGCGATGTTCCACCGCTGGATGAACGACCCCGACGTGGCCCGCGTCTGGGAAGAAGCCGGCGACCTGGACCGGCACCGCGCCTACCTGGGCGCCATCGAGCGCGACCCGCACATGCATTCCATGGTGGCCTGCTTCGACGGGCAGCCCTTCGCCTACTTCGAGATCTACTGGGCCAAGGAAAGCCGCATCGCGCCCTTCTACGACGTGCCCGACTACGACCGGGGCTGGCATGTGCTGGTGGGCGAGCCCGCCTTCCGGGGCCGCGCCTTCGCCACCGCGTGGCTGACGTCCATCTCGCACTACATCTTCCTGTGCGATGCGCGCACCGGCCGCGCCATGGGCGAGCCGCGCATCGACCACCTGCAGCAGATCCGCAACCTGGACAAGTCGGGCTACGCCAAGGTC
>JAKOND010000233.1 GCA_022702125.1 Burkholderiaceae bacterium | reverse complement strand
TCCTCGCAATAGAGGCTGACCGCCACGAAGAGGTTGCGCGCCGCATCGTTCCAGAACGCCCCGTCGCCGTCCCTCTTCGGGTAGAGCATGTAGCCCACGCTCTGCAGTTCGCCCACCATGAAGCGCGGATCGCGGCTTACGTAAGACAGCGGGTTCCAGCAGTGCGTCTCGAAGTTCTCGTGGAAGGGCGCGAACTTGTAGACCTCCTGGCCGTGGCGCGCGCGGAAGCCCGAGGTCACCGCGAAATTCTCGCCCTTGATGTCGACGACGATGCAGGATTGGTTCCAGTTGAGCAGGTTCGGGATGATCGTGCCCACGCCCTTGCCGCTGCGCGTCGGCGCCACCAGCATGACGAACTTCGCTTCGTCCATCATGAGGTACTTGCCGTTGTGCTTGCCGAGGATGATGCCGTTCTCGCCGAGCAGGCCCGCGTCGCGGATCTCGCCGGCCGTCGCCCAGCGCGCAGTGCCGTGCAGGCTGCGCGACTTGCTCGTCGCCAAGGCGTACAGGAGCGGGGGCAGAACGAAGGTGCCGAAGGCAGCGAAGCCCATCGAGCCCTGCAAGCGTTTGCGTTCCTGCGGATCGTCCTGGTACTGTGCCCAGTATTGCTGCCAGGTCTCGGCCTGGACCGTGCGCGGGTCGGCCTTGTGGACGATGTAGTAGAGGCCCCCTGCGGCATAGCGCAGTCCCCACGCGCCGGCACCCAGCCAGGTAGCAGCCAGCAGCGACACGGCGACGGTCTTGGCTTTCATGGCTGGCCCCCCTGCCCCGCCTTGCGGTCGCCGAAGCGCGCCTGCGCCTTGGCCCACGGATCGAAATACACCTCGTCGACGAAGCGCTCGTAGCCGATCTGCCGGCCGTCCGCGTCGTAGACGATCTTGCGTGTGATGTGGATCACGATGTCGATCGTCAGGGTGTAGAGGTGCTTGATCTCCTCCCGGCCGAGGGTGGCGGCTTCGGCGTTCTCCTTGCACATGAAGACGAAGCGCTCGGAGCCGAGGGCGCAGCTCTCGGCGTGCCAGCTGGTGATCGAGCCGCTGTGGCCGGTGGTCAGCAGCTTGAGGAAGTCCCAGGCCTCCGAGCTGCGGAGTTCGGCCAGCAGCGCGCGGTCCGGGGCCATGCGCATCAACGCGCCGATCAGGTCGGCGGGCGTGACCCGGGCCACGCCCTGCGAGCTTTTCGAGTAGAGCAGGTGGACGCGGTTGTCGTGCAGGGGCAGCATCAGCTCGCGCACGTCCTCGACCGTGACCAGGCGCTCGTGCCGCGGAATGTGCTGGCACATCGATTTCATCAGCGTGGTCTTGCCCGAGCCGGTGTCGCCGATGACGCCGGTGTTCTTCTTGGCCAGGATGGAGGCGATCAGGAAGTCGTGCAGGTTGCCTGCGGCCAGCAGCTCGGCGAGGCGCCGGTCGTCCGGGGTCAGCGCGGCCAGCGCTTCGGCCAGGTTCTCCGGCCGGGCCCAGACGAATTTCGAGAAGGCACCGCTGGCGCGGTAGCGTTCCAGCGGAATCACGTCGGATTTCGGGATGCGGATGGACATGCTGACCATCCCGGGCTCCACCGCCGGCGGCAACACGATCTGGATGCGTTCCCCGTCGGGCATCGTGGCCGAGAGCAGCGGCGTCCTGGCACCCACGGTTTGCTGCTGCGGTGAGTACACCGCAACAGCCTGGGCGAAGGCTTCCAGCGCCGCGAAACTCAGCTCCGGCTCCTGAACGGTCAGATTGCCGGTCTCGAGCTGGATGGTCAGCTCGCCCGGTTTGTTGATCCAGATCTCGGTGGCCTGGTGCTCCAGCATGTGGCGCTTGATCGGGCGCAGGTAGCTCCGGACCACCGTGTCGCTGGCGAGCACATCTCCAAAAATCTTGTCGTCGAGGTCGCCGTACCGGGGGTCATCCCAGCCTTCGAGACCGGGCGCGGCCAGGTCGGCGCTCGAAGACACCACCGGCTTGCGGATGCTCAGGATTTCGTTAGGAGCGTTCATTTGGCGAGCAACCTGGTTGTTCCGACGGCGCTGGCAGTCTTGAGGGCGTAGACCGGCGTGAAGTCGAGGTCGCGTGCTACGTAGATCGAGATTCGGTCGCCTTCGTTGATCGTGAGGCGCGGCCGCACCTTGAGCGTCTGCTTGATCACTTCCTCGGCCAGGGCAGAGGAGGCATTCATCGTGTTCTGGCCGGGGGCGGTCTGCACGTTCACCGCGGTGCCCGAACCGGAATGGGTGCGTTGCATCTGCGCGTTGATGACAGCGACGGAGATGTCTTTGACGAAGGACAGCAGGAACGCCGCCCCGATCCGGGAGGCCCAGCGGTTGTCGAGGTGACCCGGCACGCCGGATGTGCCGAGGCGATCGGCGCCCGGCGAGGACAGATCGACCTCGATGCCCTCCGGCGTCCGGAGCCGGCTCCAGGTGACGAAGAGGCGTTCGAGGCCCAGCTGGTTGGTCACGCCGTACTCGCCCGTCAGCTGGCTGCCGCGCTCGAGCAGCAGCACGCGGCCGTTGTCCGAGTAGAGGTTCTGCGCCAGCACGCAGGAGGTGAAGCCCGCGACCTCGTCGACGATGCGGCCGGTCAGGATGCAATCGGCCTGGCGTCCCTTGGGCAG
>JAKOND010000223.1 GCA_022702125.1 Burkholderiaceae bacterium | reverse complement strand
TCGGCCGGGGAGGCGACGCCCGCCTCGGCCAGCGCCTGGCGCCAGCCGGCGATGCGCTGCTCCCCGGCGGTCACGTGCGCAGGCCCGGCGATGCAGGCGATGCGCCGGTGACCCAGCGCGGTCAGGTGCCGCACCGCGAGCAGCGCGCCTTCGGCATGGGCGGTCTCCACCATGTCGCAGCCGGGATCGGCGATCTCGCGGTCGAGCAGCACGGCCGGCATCTGCAGGCCGTGGAGCTGCGCCACCAGGGCGTCGTCGTCGCCGGTCGACACCACGATCAGCCCGTCGATCCGGCGTTCGGCCAGCACCTTCAGGTAGACGCTCTGGCGCTGCGGCGCGTCGTCGGTGTTGCACAGGATGAGGGTGTAGCCCGCGGCGAAGCAGCGGTCCTCGACCGCGCGCACGATCTCGGCGAAATACGGGTTCGAGCTGTTCGGGATCAGCATGCCCAGCGTGCGGGTGGTGTTGCTCTTGAGGCTGCGCGCCACCGCGCTGGGCACGTAGCCCAGGGCCCGGATCGCCTCGTCCACCCGGGCGCGCACCGCGTCGCTGACGGGGCGGGTGGCGTTGACGACGTGCGACACGGTGGTGGCCGACACCCCCGCGCGCGACGCCACGTCCTTGATGGTCGCCATGGCCGTCGCCGGCTGGCCGGTCAGTGGCCGCCGCCGCTGCGGCGGTCGGCGCGGCGCTGGCGCAGGGTGTCGATGATCACCGCGACCACGATGACGGCGCCGGTGATGATCCGCTTGCTCGGCTCGCTCGCGCCGACCTGGGCCAGGCCGGCTTCGAGCACCGCGATGATCAGCACGCCGAAGAAGGTGTTGACCACCGAGCCGCGCCCGCCCATCAGGCTGGTGCCGCCGATCACCACGGCCGCGATCACCTGCAGCTCGATGCCGACGCCGGCGTTCGGGTCGGCCGCCTCCAGCCGCGCCGACTGCATCAGGCCGGCCAGGCCCGCGAGCAGGCCGGTCAGCGCGAACACGACGATGCGGATCGGCCGCGGGTCCACGCCCGCCAGGCGCATCGCTTCCTCGTTGGTGCCGATGCCCACCACGTGGCGGCCGAACACGGTGCGGGTCAGCACCGCCTGCGCCACCGCGACCAGCAGCACCGCCAGCACGAAGGCCACCGAGATGCCGCCGATCCAGGGCGCGGCCAGGCCGGAGATCGCGTCGCCCACGTACTGCGTGCGCGAGTCGGTCACCAGGTAGGCGCCGCCGCGCACCGCCTCCAGCATGCCCAGCGAGACGATGAAGGACGGCAGCCGCCAGACCACCGACACCGCGCCGGTGACCGCGCCGCAGGCCAGCCCGGTGAGCAGGCCGAGCGCCGCGGCGGCGGGCACGCTCCATTTCAGCTGCAGGATCGCGGCGGCCGTCGCCGCCGCGCTGAGCGCGAGCACCGAGCCCACGGAAAGGTCGATGCCCGCGATGATCAGCACGAAGGTCATGCCCACAGCCATCACGGCCAGAGCCGGGATCTCGTTGGCGATGGTGACGAAGGTCTCGCGGGTCAGGAAGTAGTCGCTCAGGCTGCCGAACAGCGCCACCATGCCGACCAGCACCGCGGCGAGGCCCAGGTAGGTGCCGAGCTGGCCGCGCAGCACGGAGCGCTTTGCGGGCGCGGCGCCGGCACCGGCGGTGTCGGGCGAGGGTGGGGGCGAAGCGGTCGTCGTCATGGCGTCGGGGAGGGGGTGGTGGCCGACGGTGTCGGCGCGGAAGGAAGGGCGGGCGGCGCCGGGGCGTCGCTGAAGGCAGCGGCCAGCAGCGACTGTTCGGTCCATTCGCCGCGTTCGAAGACGGCGACCAGGCGGCCGGCGCTCATCACGCCGATGCGGTCGCACATGGCCATGAGTTCGCGCAGGTCGCTCGACACCATCAGCACCGCCTTGCCGGCATCGGTCATGCGGTCGATCTCGGCGTAGAGGTCGGCGCGCGCGCCGACGTCCACGCCGCGGGTGGGCTCGTCGAGCAGCAGGACGCGGCATTCGCGGTGCAGCCAGCGCGCGAACACCACCTTCTGCTGGTTGCCGCCGCTGAGCGTCGAGACCGGCTGCTCGATGCTGCGCGAGCGCACGCGCAGCCGCTCGACCAGACGCCGGGCGATGCCGCGTTCGAGGGCCGGGCGCAGCCAGCCGGCGCGCGCGACGGCGGGCAGGTCGCTGAGCGTGGCGTTGACGCGGATCGACTGCGGCAGCAGCAGGCCCTGGGACTTGCGGTCCTCGGTGACCAGGCCGATGCCCGCGCGGATCGCCTGCCGCGGCGAGCGCCAGCCGCCCGGCACGCGCCGGACGGCGCCGGTGGCGTCGCCCGCGTCCGGGTGCAGCGCGAGTTCGCCGCGGTCGGCCCGGTCGGCGCCGAAGAGCAGGCGCGCCAGTTCGGTCCGGCCCGAGCCCACCAGGCCGGCCAGGCCCATGACCTCGCCAGCGTGCAGCGCCAGGTCGACGTCGCGCACGGCGGTCCCGCGGCCGATGCCGCGGGCCTCCAGCAGCACCGGCCCGGCGGCGCGTCGCGGCCGGCCTTCGTGCTCGTGCACCGCGCGCCCGACCATGCGCTCGACGAGCTCGGACTCGCGCACGCCGGCCATCGGGCGGACGTCCACTAGCCGGCCGTCGCGCAGCACCGCCACCCGGTCGGCGATGCGCTGGAGTTCTTCCAGCCGGTGCGAGACGTACACGATGGCGACGCCGCGCGCCTTGAGCCGGTCGATCTGCGCGAACAGGTGCGTGGTCTCGCGCGGCGTGAGCATGGCGGTGGGCTCGTCGAGCACCAGCACCCGCGTGTCGTCCTGCAGGTTGCGCGCGATCTCCACCATCTGCTGCTGGCCGATGCCCAGCGCGGCGACGGGCGTGCCGGGGTCGATGCCCTGCATGCCGATCTTGGCGAGCTGCAGGGCGGCGCGCGCGCGGAGTTCGCCGTTCCGCAGCCAGCCGCCGCGGTGGGGCAGGCGGTCGAGTAGCAGGTTCTCGGCCACCGAGAGCGTCGGGACCAGGCCCAGCTCCTGCATCACCATGCGCACGCCCTGGCGCTCGGCATCGCGCCGCGAGGTCGGGGCGAAGGGCCGGCCGCCGAGCAGCATGCGCCCGCGCGTCGGCGTCACCAGCCCGCAGACGATCTTCGAGAGCGTGCTCTTGCCCGCGCCGTTCTCGCCGGTGAGCGCCAGCACCTCGCCCGGGCGCAGCGCGAGCGTGACGCCGTCGAGCACCGGCGCGGCGTAGTCCTTGCCGACCGCCTCGATCGAGAGCACCGGGGGGAGCGGCGGCGGCGCGGGGGCGCCTGCCGCGGCGGAGTGGGGGGCGAGATCGTGCACGGCGGCAACCTCCGGCAGGATTACTTGCTGTCCTTGGTGACCAGCACCACGTCGGTCTTGACCGCCGCCGGCATGGACGCCTGCGGCTTCTTCTCGGACAGCGCCTTCAGCGCGGTCTCGATGCCGAAGACGGCCTGCTTGGCGGCGAACTGGTCGGCGGTGGCGAGCACCCGGCCGTCCTTGAGCATCGGCTTGATGGCATTGATGTTGTCGTAGCCGACCACCTGCACCTTGCCGGTCTTGCCGGCGGCCTTGACCGCGGCGACCGCGCCCAGCGCCATGCTGTCGTTGCCCGCGAGCAGCGCCTTGAGGTCGGGGTGCTCGCGCAGCATGCCGGCGGCGACGGTGTTGCCCTTGTCGATCTCCCACTGGCCCGACTGCACGCCGACCACGGTGATGCCGGCGGCCTTCATCGCATCCTGGTAGCCCAGGGTGCGCTGCTGCGCGTTGAAGGTGGTGGAGACGCCTTCGATGATGCCGACCTTGTCGCCGGCCTTCAGGTCCTTGGCCAGGAAGTCGCCGACCAGCTTGGCGCCGGCGCGGTTGTCCGGGCCGACGAAGGGCACGACGATGTTCTTCTCCTTGAGCGCGGCGGCGTCGAACTGGTTGTCGATATTGACCACCAGGATGCCCTTGTCGATCGCGGCCTTGACGACCGGCACCAGGGCCTTCGAATCGGCCGGCGCGATCACCAGCGCGTTGATCCGCTGCGCGACCATCTGCTCGACCATCTTGATCTGCGCGGCGGTGTCGGTCTCGTCCTTGATGCCGTTGGCGACCAGCGTGTACTCGCCGGAGTGCGCCTTCTGGTGGGCCTTGGCGCCGTCTTCCATGGTGCGGAAGAACTCGTTGGCCAGGGACTTCATGACCAGGGCGACCTTGGGCTTGTCCTGCGCCAGGGCAGGCGTGCCGGCGAAGGCGCCCAGCAGGGTCAGGGCAATGGCGTTCTGGAGGGTGCGGCGGGTGAATGGCATGGATGTCTCCGTGGTGGGAAGGGCCGGCGCTGCGGGCCGGGGGGCCGATTCTAGGCAAGGGAAACGTTTGCGCAAACGTTTGCGCGTCGGAATTTACCCTGTTGCGCGCGTTTTCCCGCAGGCTGGGCCCGCATCCGGTCAGCCCTGCGGGCCGGAACCCGAACCGCGGGCCGCCCGGATTGATGAAAAAACAGGCAGCCGGAACAATGTCCTGCCCTGACAGGGAGTTGGGCCATCCGTACAGGGCATTCATGGACTTGTCCACAGGGCTGTCAAGGTCTGCGGGGGAAAAGTCGATGTCCGGCAGGGCGCGGGATTCGGGCTTCCCGCTTGTACCATTCATACGGAAAAGGTGACATTGCGTTTAGGATTGATTCGATACGTAAACGGCCCCGGGCCTGCTGCGTCGTCGTCAACCAGATCCATCACCGCCATGCCCCATTCCGCAAGCCTTTCTCCGTTCCGTCGTGCCGCTGCCGTCCCCGCCTGCTGCCTGGCGCTCGCCGCAACCCTCGCAGGTTGCGCCGGCGTCTCGTCGGCCGATCCGCAGCGTGCGGAGAAGCCGGCAGTCGTCGCCGCCAGGCCGGCCGTCGCGCCGGCGGCCCCGAAACCCGCTCCCATGGTCCCTCCGCCGGCGCAGCGCAATCCTGTCGCGATCGAATTCCCGGCGCGCAGCGTGCTGCTGACCGAGGAGGCGCGCGCCCTGCTGCCGCAGCTCGTGGCGCGGAGCAAGACCGCCTCCGCCATCCAGGTGATGGGCTTCTGCGACAAGGCGCAGGCGTCCAATGCGCGCGAGATCGCCATCGGCCGCGGCATCGCGGTGCGCAACGAGCTGGTGCGCCTGGGCGTGCCGGCGGCCAAGCTGAAGGTCCGCTACACCACGACCGAGCCGCAGCGCCATGCGGTCGACCTGACTTTCGAAGAGGCCGGCGCGACGCCCGCCAAATAAGGGGGCCGACCCGCCGCCGATCCCTGCCGCGCGGGCGTCCGCGCGGCGGAAGGACGGGCTACAGCCTCACCAGCGATGCCGGCAGGCCGGCCACCGGCACCCGCAGGGACAGGACGCGGCCGGCCCACGGCTCGCGCGCCAGCTCGTCGGCGGGCCGCTTCTCGCGGCCGGTGGTGACGTAGAGCGTGCGCAGGTCCGGCCCGCCGAAGCAGGGCATGGTGGGGCAGCGCACCGGCAGCGCGATCTCCTGCAGCACCGCGCCGTCGTCGGGCGACAGGCGCAGCAGGCGGGCGCCCTCGAACATCGCCACCCAGTAGGCGCCTTCCGCATCCACCGCCGCGCCGTCGGGCCGGCCGCCGTACCGGGCCAGATCCTGGCCGGGCACCTTGGCCGGGAACTGCGCGAGGGTCCGCCGGTTCGACACGCTGCCGGCGTCCGCGTCGAAATCGAGCGCGTGGATGCGGGCGTCCGAGGTGTCGGTCCAGTAGAGCGTGCGGTCGTCCGGGCTCCAGGCCAAGCCGTTGCTGTTGGTGACGCCGCCGGCCATGCGGTCGAGCCGGCCGCCATCGAACCGGTACAGCGCGGCGCGGGCCGCATCGCGCGGCTCGTAGATGGTGCCGGCCCAGAAGCGGCCGCGCGCATCGGTCTTGCCGTCGTTGAAGCGTTCCGTGGCCGGGTCGTATGGCGCATCGGCCAGCGGTCGGCGCGCGCCGGTCGCAGGATCGAAATGGACCAGCCCGGTGCGCAGCGCCAGGAGCAGGCCGCCGCCCTCGGCCGCGGCGCAGCAGGCGACCTCGGTTTCGAAGCCCCATTGGGCGTGGTCCCGGGACGCGGGGTCGTAGCGGTTGAGCTTGCGGCCCGGGATGTCGCACCAGTAGAGCGCCTGCTCGCGCGGATGCCACAGCGGCGACTCTCCCAGCAGGCTGGCCTCCACGGGAATCGGGCGGATGTCGTAGCGGGAGGAATCGGTCATGGCGATCGGCCTTCGGGAATGCGGCGCAAGTGCGGCGGAAAGGCGGTACGGCTCAGGTCCCCGGGAAGACGTGCAGCAGCGCCACCGTCATCGTCAGGTAGCGCAGGAACTTGCCGATGGTCATGTAGAGCAGGCACGGCCAGAACGGGAAGCGCAGCCAGCCGGCGACGGCGCACAGCGGGTCGCCCACCACCGGCAGCCAGCTCAGCAGGCAGGCGCGCGGGCCGAGCTTGCGCAGCCAGTCGGCGGCCCGGGTGTGGTGGCGGGAGTGGCTGTACTTGTCGGCCACGCGGTGCGCGCCGAAGCCCATCCACCAGGTCAGCGCGCCGCCCAGGGTGTTGCCGGCAGTGGCGACCAGGATCGCTGCCCAGAACATGTCGGGATTGAGCCGCAGCAGGCCGAACAGCGCCGGCTCGGACCCCAGCGGCAGCAGCGTCGCCGAGATGAAGGAGACGGTGAACAGGGTGCTCAGCCCGTATTCGGGCAGGGCGAGCAAGGCGAGGAGGGAGTCGAACCAGGCGGGCATGTGCCGGCGAGTGTAGAGATACGGCCCGGCCGGCCCTGTAACCGGATTCGCCCTGCCGCCGGTGCTGAAAATTTGAGCAGGTAGAATCGCGCTCCTTCCCCGGCTTCTTTCCTTCCGCCGCCCGGATCCGCCCGCCGGCGGCCCTGTCCACGGCAGTCGCCCGGCGCGCGGCCGTCCCGTCGTCCGCAGCGCGGCAGCGCCCTCCCATCCTTTCCATGCAGATCGGCCCCATCCCGCTAGCCAACCGCCTGTTCGTCGCCCCGATGGCCGGGGTGACCGATCGGCCGTTCCGCATGCTGTGCAAGTCGCTCGGCGCGGGCTACGCGGTCAGCGAGATGGTGACCTCGCGGCCCGACCTGTGGGCCAGCCTCAAGACCTCGCGCCGCGCCAACCACGACGGCGAGACGTCGCCGATCTCGGTCCAGATCGCCGGCACCGACGCGCGCATGATGGCCGACGCCGCCGCCTACAACATCGACCGCGGCGCGCAGATCATCGACATCAACATGGGCTGCCCGGCCAAGAAGGTCTGCAACAAGTGGGCCGGCTCGGCGCTGATGCAGGACGAGCCGCTGGCCTTGTCCATCGTCGAGGCGGTGGTGGCCGCGGCCGCGCCGTACGGCGTGCCGGTGACGCTGAAGATGCGCACCGGCTGGTGCGACGCGCAGAAGAACGCGGTGGCCATCGCCCGCGCCGCCGAATCGGCCGGCGTGCAGATGCTGACGGTGCACGGCCGCACCCGCGAGCAGGGCTACGCCGGCCGGGCCGAGTACCGGACCATCGCCGCGGTCAAGGCGGCGGTGCGGATCCCGGTGGTGGCCAACGGCGACATCGACTCGCCCGAGAAGGCGCGCGACGTGCTGGCCGCCACCGGCGCCGACGCGGTCATGATCGGCCGCGCGGCGCAGGGCCGGCCCTGGATCTTCCGGGAGATCGGCCATTTCCTCGCCACCGGCGAGCACCTCGCGCCGCCGCTGGTGGCCGAGGTCCGGCGCTTGCTGATCGACCACCTGCAGGAGCACTATGCGCTCTATGGCGAGCGGACCGGCGTGCGCAGCGCGCGCAAGCACATCGGCTGGTACGTGCGCGGCCTGCCGGGCGCCGAGGCCTTCCGCGCCCGGATGAACGCCATCGAGGACACCGCCCGGCAGACGGCGGCGGTGAAGGATTTCTGGGACGCGCTGGAAGCCACCATGCAGCGCCTGCCGACCGCCATGCCCGCGGCGCCGGCCGAGGCCGACGCCGACGAAACGCAACCGCACTGAGCCCGGACGCAGCGATCCGGGCGGGCAGGGCGGCCGCCACACGAGACACGAGGAACACGACATGAGCAAATACAACATCGAGACCAGCATCCGCGAGAGCCTGCACGGCTATTTCGTGGACCTGGGGGGCGAGCAGCCGCACAACATGTACGACATGCTGGTGCAGATCATGGAGCGTCCGCTGCTGGAGGTGGTGATGGACAAGGCCGACCACAACCAGTCGCGCGCCGCCGAATGGCTGGGGCTCAACCGCAACACCCTGCGCAAGAAGCTGGTGGAGCACGACCTGCTGCACCGGCCCGTCGCGGCAGCGCCCGCCGGCCCGGCGGCGGTTCCGGCCGCCGGTGCGGGCGCCGCCGCCGCGACGGGCGGCGCCCGGGTCGTCATCCACCACGCGCTCTAGCGTTCTACGCTCTGGACAGGGCGCAGGGCGCCCCGGCACCGTCCCGCGCCTTCCCCGCGATTTCGCCGCGCCGCGCGCCGGGGTCCCCGGCCGCGCCGGCCGGATTCTTGCGCGGCTCTGGCACGAGGCGCCTGCTCCGCGCCCGCCGGTCGGCGCCTTTCCCCGGTTTTTTCGTTTTTCCCGCTTTTCCGCTTTCCCACTCTCCTGCGCACCCTGCCATGAATCCTTCCCTGACCGCCCTGATCTCCGTGTCCGACAAGACCGGCGTCGTCGAATTCGCCCGCTCGCTGCACCAGCTCGGCGTCAAGCTGCTGTCCACCGGAGGCACCGCGCAGCTGCTGGCGCGCGAGAACCTGCCGGTCACCGAGGTGGCCGAGGTGACCGGCTTCCCCGAGATGCTCGACGGCCGGGTCAAGACGCTGCATCCCAAGGTCCACGGCGGCCTGCTGGCGCGGCGCGACCTGCCGGCGCACATGGACGCGCTGGCGCAGCACGGCATCGACACCATCGACCTGCTGGTGGTCAACCTCTACCCGTTCGAGGCGACCGTCGCCAAGCCCGGCTGCACGCTGGAGGAAGCGATCGAGAACATCGACATCGGCGGCCCGGCCATGGTGCGCAGCGCCGCCAAGAACTGGAAGGACGTGGGCGTGGTGACCGACGCCGCGCAGTACGACCAGGTGATCGACGAGATCAAGCTGCTCGGCACGCTCACCGACAAGCTCAAGTTCTCGCTGTCGGTGGCGGCGTTCAACCGCATCAGCAACTACGACGCGGCCATCAGCGACTACCTCTCGCGCATCGCCGACGACGGCAGCCATTCCCTCTTCCCCGGCCAGTCCAACGGCCGCTTCGTCAAGCTGCAGGACCTGCGCTACGGCGAGAACCCGCACCAGCAGGCCGCCTTCTACCGCGACCTGCATCCGGCGCCCGGCTCGCTGGTGACCGCGCAGCAGCTGCAGGGCAAGGAGCTGAGCTACAACAACATCGCCGACGCCGACGCCGCCTGGGAATGCGTCAAGAGCTTCGCCGAGCCGGCCTGCGTGATCGTCAAGCACGCCAACCCCTGCGGCGTGGCCGTCGGCGCCGACGCGCACGCGGCCTACGCCAAGGCCTTCCAGACCGACCCGACCTCGGCCTTCGGCGGCATCATCGCCTTCAACCGCACGGTGGACCTGGCCGCCGCCCAGGCCGTGGCCAAGCAGTTCGTCGAGGTGCTGATGGCCCCGGGCTTCACCGACGAGGCGCTGGCGGTGTTCCATGCCAAGGCCAACGTGCGCATCCTGCAGATCGCGCTGCCCGCCGGCGGCAGCAGCGACTGGGACAACGGCCGCAACGCGATGGACATCAAACGCATCGGCTCGGGCCTGCTGATCCAGACGGCGGACAACCACGAGCTGGCGCTGGCCGACCTGAAGGTGGTCTCCAGGGTCCAGCCGACGCCGCAGCAGCTGCAGGACCTGCTCTTCGCCTGGAAGGTCGCCAAGTACGTCAAGAGCAACGCCATCGTCTTCTGCAAGGACGGCATGACCATGGGCGTGGGCGCCGGCCAGATGAGCCGGCTGGACTCGGCCCGCATCGCCAGCATCAAGGCCGGGCATGCCGGGCTGTCGCTGGCCGGCACCGCCGTGGCGAGCGACGCCTTCTTCCCGTTCCGCGACGGCCTCGACGTGGTGGTGGACGCGGGCGCGACCTGCGTCATCCAGCCGGGCGGCAGCATGCGCGACCAGGAAGTCATCGACGCGGCCGACGAGCGCGGCGTGGCGATGGTGCTCTCGGGCGTGCGGCACTTCCGCCACTGATCCCCATGGCGCCGGCGGCCGCATCGATACCCGGATGCCGGCGGCAGGCCGGCGCGGTCGCCGCGCGGGCGGGCAGGGCGAGCGCCCTCGCCGCCTGCCTCCTGCTGGGCGCCTGCGGCCCCGACGCCTCCGGACCGCGGTCGCAGGCATCGACGCAGGTGCCGGCGCTGGCGCCGGACGCCCCGGCCCTGGCGTCGCGCACCTACGACTGCATGCGCTGCCACGACGCGGTGATCCGGCAGGTCGGCCCGGGCTTCGCGCAGATCGCCGCGCGCTACCGCGACGACGCGGGTGCCGCGGACCGCCTGGCGGTCAAGATCCGCGAGGGCAGCGTCGGCACCTGGGGCCGGCTCGTCATGCCGCGGCATCCGCAGGTGACGCCGGCCGACGCGCAGGCGCTGGCGCGGTGGATCCTGTCGCAGCCGCCACCGCCCTGAGGCGCGGCGCGGTCCTCGGGCCGCACGCCGAGTGGATGGAAAAGGAGCGGGGAGCCCGGGAACTGCCTGGCCTCCCCGCTCTTTTTTTCATAGCAGCCTGGAGGAGGCGCGCACGATGCCCCGTGGCGCGCCCGCATCGGCGCGGGGCGGTGCGGCGGAGGCTTTTTCCTGCGGGCCGGTGTTGCCGTGCTCCCGTACCGTCGGGCGCCGGGTCGTTCGATGCCTGTCCCGATCGGCATGGATCGACACGCAAAATCGTATGCATGACTTCTTGATGCAGAAGTTACGATCTCTCTTGATTGGACGGCCCGCAACGGCAGCGGCGTTCCGAACGCCATCAAAACAGAGAGAGACATATGCGGTCGAATATGAAGATCGGGCGAAAGCTCGCGTTCGGTTTTTCCCTGGTGCTGCTCATGGGCCTGGCGCAGGGCGTGATGAGCGTGTTCCAGATCGACGCGGTCAACCGCGAGGCGCGGTCCATTGCCGAGCACGGCGTGCCGGCCATCGAACTGGTGGGGCGCATCCATTCCACCACCTCCGACATCCGCGCGGCCTTGCTGCGCCATGCCATGGAGAGCGACGCCGAGAAGAAGAAAAAGATCGAAGAGGAACTGAGCACGCTCGATGCCGGCCTGGATGCCAGCCTGGGCGCCTACGCGGGGCAGATGACGACCGGCGAGGAACGGCAATCCCTGGAATCCTTCAAGGCCGAGTGGAAGAAGGTCGGCTTCGTACGCAGCCAGGCGCTGGAATACTCGCGCTCCGACGACAACGAACAGGCCCAGGCCCAGCTCAACAAGGGCGCCAGGGCCTTCGCCGCGCTGGCCGAGGCCTTGCGGCGGCTGGAACGGGTCAACCACGCTGCGGTGGCCCAGGCCACCGAGGGCATCCATGCCGCCTACGGCCTGGCCATCGCCACCACCGCCGCCACCATTGCCGTGATGGCGGCGTTGGGGGCGGCCATCGCATGGTGGCTGAGCCGCGGCATCGCCGCCGGCATCGGGGCGGCGGCGGAGATCGTCGCCAGCGTGGCGGAGGGCCGGCTGGACAACGACATCGCCGCCGGTGGCGGGGACGAGGTGGGGCACATGCTGCAGTCCCTGCGGACCATGCAAGGCAAGCTCTCGCAGTCGGTGCAGGCGGTGCGCCACGGCGCCGAACTGGTGGCCCATGCCAGCGTGGAGATCGCCCGGGGCAACCAGGACCTGTCCAGCCGCACGGAGCACCAGGCCGGCTCCCTCCAGGAAGCCAGCGCGTCCATGTCGGACCTGAGCGAGAACGTGCGGCAGAACGCCGAAAGCGCGCAGCAGGCCAACCGCCTGGCCGTGCGGGCTTCGGCCATCGCCCACCAGGGCGGGGCCGAGGTGCTGCAGGTCGTCTCCACCATGAAGGACATCGACGCCTCGTCGCGCAAGATCGCGGACATCATCGGCGTGATCGACGGCATCGCGTTCCAGACCAACATCCTGGCGCTCAACGCCGCGGTGGAAGCGGCGCGGGCCGGCGAGAACGGCCGCGGCTTCGCCGTGGTGGCCGGCGAGGTGCGCTCCCTGGCCAGCCGCAGCGCCGAGGCCGCCAGGGAAATCAAGGCCCTCATCCATGCCAGCGTGGAGAGGGTGGAGGAGGGCGGCGCCCTGGTGGGCCGCACGGGCGCCACCATGGCCGAGGTCGTGCGGTCCATCCAGGACGTGACGGACATCATGGCGCGCATCGATGCCTCGACCCGCGACCAGGCCGCGGGCATCTCGCAGGTGGGCGAGGCCGTGGTGCGGCTGGACCAGGTCACGCAGCAGAACGCGGCGCTGGTCGAGCAGATGGCGGCCGCGACCCAGTCCCTGGAGCACGAAGCCGGCCGGCTGGTGCAGGCGGTCGCGGTGTTCCGGCTGGGCGGCGAGCGCCCCGGCCACGGCCTGCGCCTGGCGGCGACCTGAAGGCGCGGCGGCCGCGCGCCTCCCCGTGCGCCGCTACAGCGCGCGGAAGACGTCCGCCGCCGCCGCCACCGTCTCCGCGATGTCCGCATCGCTGTGCGCCGCGCTCACGAAGCCGGCCTCGTACAGCGCCGGCGCGATGTAGACGCCGCGGTCCAGCAGGCCGTGGAACAGCGTGTTGAAGCGCCGGCTGTCGGTGGTCATGACCTGGGCGTAGTTCTGCGGCAGCTCGGGGAACAGGAAGAAGCCGAACATGCCGCCTTCGCTGTCGCCGCAGAAGGGCACGCCGGCCCGGGCCGCCGCCGCCGTCAGCCCGTCGACCAGCGACCGCGTCTTGCGGCCCAGGTCCTCGAAGAAGCCGGGCCGGGAGATCTCGCGCAACGTGGCCAGGCCGCAGGCGGTGGCCACCGGGTTGCCCGACAGGGTGCCGGCCTGGTAGACCGGACCCAGCGGGGCGAGCTGCTCCATGATCGCGCGCGACGCGCCGAAGGCCGCCAGCGGCATGCCGCCGCCGATCACCTTGCCCAGCACGGTGATGTCCGGCGCGATGCCCAGCACGCCCTGGGCGCTGCCCAGGCCGACCCGCAAGCCGCTCATCACCTCGTCGAAGGCCAGCAGCGCGCCGTGGCGGGTGCAGAGCTCGCGGGCGCGGGCGGCGAAAGCCGGCGTGGCGCGCACGAAATTCATGTTGCCCGCGATCGGCTCGATCATCACGCAGGCGATGTCGTCGCCATGCAGCGCGAAGGCTTCCTCCAGCTGCGCGATGCTGTTGTACTCCAGCACCATCGTGTGCTGGGTCACCTCGGGCGGCACGCCGGCGGAGGTGGGGTGGCCGAAGGTCGCCAGGCCCGAGCCGGCCTTGACCAGCAGCGCGTCGGCGTGGCCGTGGTAGCAGCCCTCGAACTTGACGATGCGCTTGCGGCCGGTGGCGCCGCGCGCCAGGCGGATCGCGCTCATCCCGGCCTCGGTGCCCGAGCTGACCAGCCGCACCATCTCGATGGACGGCACCAGGCGGATGATCTCCTCGGCCAGCTCGATCTCGCGCTCGGTCGGGGCGCCGAAGGAGAAGCCGTCGAGCATCGCCTTCTGCACCGCCTCCAGCACCGCCGGGTGGCCGTGGCCGAGGATCATCGGCCCCCAGGAGCCGATGTAGTCGATGAAGCGCTGGCCGTTCGCGTCCCAGAAATGGGCGCCCTGCGCGCGCTCGACGAAGCGCGGCGTGCCGCCCACCGCCTTGAAGGCGCGGACCGGCGAATTCACGCCGCCCGGGATGGTGCGGCGCGCCCGGTCGAAGAGGGCGATGTTGCGGTCGGTGGCGGCGGGGTGGGAATCGTCGAAGGTCATGGGGAGCGGAAGGAGGGGCGGAAGCGGGGCGCGGGCGCCGCGCAGGCGGGAGACGGGCCGGACCGGCGGGCGATCGCGTGGCGACCGGCCCGGGACGCGGGGCTCGGGTGGGCCCGGAGGCTCAGTGCGAAGGCGGGCGGAACGGATTGCGCAGGCTGCTGTCGATCAGGCGCCGCGTCTCGCGGACCGCCTCGGCTGCGGCGGCGTCCTCCGGCAGGGCGAGGCCGTCGGCGCCGTCGCCGGCATCGTCCGCTTCGCCGGCCTCTTCCTCGGGGCCGTCGTCGCCGTCCTGGTCGGCCCAGGCCAGGCGGTCGGGCAGCACCTGGCCCATGCCGGGGCGGAAGCCGCCGTCCAGGCACTGGTCGAGGTACTGCAGCGCCTCGCTGGTGGCCTCGGCCAGGTCCAGGCCGTCGGCCAGCAGCGCGGCCAGGGCGGCCGAGAGCGTATCGCCGGCGCCCGAGAAGGTGGCTTCGAAGAGTTCGAACTTGGCCGAGCCGACGACCGTCTGCGGCGAGGCCAGCACGTTGTCCACGAACTGGCCCGGCAGCGGGATGCCGGTCACCAGGGTGTAGGCCACGCCCGAGTCGCCGGCGGCGCCCGCGATGTCGCGCGCGGTCGGCGGCTTGCGGCCGGTCCAGTCCGGGAGCAGCCAGCGCGACAGGGTGCTGTGGTTTCCGACCAACACTGTCGTCTGCGGCAGCAACATGTCGCGGAACGCGTCCAGGTAAGCTTCGATGCGTTCGTTGCTCCACCAGGACAGGTCGGGCATGTACGCCACGACGGGCGTGTCCTCGTAGTCGGCCGCGATGCCGGCCACGGTGGCGATGGTTTCGGTGTCGCCGACGAAGCCGACCTTGATGATCTGGACCGGAATATCCTCCAGTACCGCCCGGGCCTGTTCGGCCACCGCTTCCGCATCGAGGGCGAAGTGGTCGAAAATCCGGGCGCTGTCTCGCACATAGGTCCCGGTGACCACCGGCAGCGCATGGCCCCCCACCGAAGCGGCTGCGGAAATGTCGGCCGACAGGCCTCCTGCTCCGCTGCAATCGTTGGCGTTGAAGACCAGCATGCAGGCAGGACCGTGGTCCTGCAGGGCGCTGTCGTCCTCGTCATCGGGCGTGTCGGCGGGAGAAGGGGTAGTGGTGGAATTCATGGGTTCAGGACAACCAGGGACCGATCCATTGTGCAGCGTCCGCCGATCCGGCGGAAAAAAGACAGATAGATACCATCGTTGACATTTTGTTAGAAAGACAATTAAGCTGTGACTGAAAGTAAAACCTGGATGTGCCTGATCTGTGGCTGGATCTACGACGAGGCCGCGGGCGTGCCCGAGGACGGCATCGTCGCCGGAACGCCGTGGGCCCAGGTCCCGATGAACTGGGTCTGTCCCGAGTGCGGTGCCCGCAAGGAAGACTTCGAGATGGTTCAGATCTGACGCATCCCGCCACGACCCTACGATACGGGGCCGTGCCGCTGCGAATGCCTCCGGGCGTCCTCGGCGGCACGGCCCCGGTTTCTTCATCCACGCCGAAAGCCTTGCCGTGAGCAGCATCGAAACGCACCTCAAGGTGCTGGTGGTCGACGACAGCAACACCATCCGGCGCAGCGCGGAGATCTTCCTGCGCCAGGGCGGCTACGACGTGCTCCTGGCCGACGACGGCTTCGACGCGCTCGCCAAGATCAACGATCATCAGCCCCGCCTGATCTTCTGCGACATCCTGATGCCCAAGCTTGACGGCTACCAGACCTGCGCCATCATCAAGCGCAACGCGCGCTTCGCCGAGACGCCGGTCGTGATGCTGTCCTCCAAAGACGGCGTCTTCGACAAGGCGCGCGGCCGCATGGTCGGCTGCCAGGACTACCTCACCAAACCCTTTACCAAGGACCAGCTGCTGCAGGCCGTGCAGCGGTTCGGCGTGCCCCGCGCGCCCGGTGCCCCAGGAGCCCTCTGATGCCCATCCGCAAAGTACTGGTCGTGGACGATTCCAAGACCGAGCTCATGTTTCTGTCGGAACTGCTGCGGCAGGACGGCCTGGAAGTCCGCACCGCCGAGAACGCCGAGCAAGCGCTCGGCCACCTCGCGCAGGACCGGCCCGACCTGATCCTGATGGACGTGGTCATGCCCGGCCAGAACGGCTTCCAGCTGACCCGCACCCTCAGCCGCGATCCGCTCTACGCCGATGTGCCGATCATCATCTGCACCAGCAAGAACCAGGAAACCGACAAGGTATGGGGCATGCGCCAGGGCGCCAAGGGCTACATCACCAAACCGGTCGACCCTGCCGCGTTGCGCGCCCAGATCCAGGCCCTGGGCTGACGCCCGGCCCACGCCGCCCGACCTCCTGCCGACCGCCCGCCCCACCGACCGAGAACCCGTCCGATGGCCAACCGCCCCGCGCTTCGAGAACTCCAGGGTCGCCTGGCCGAACGGCTGCAGGCCGCGCGGAGCCAGCAGGGCACCAAGCCGTCGTGGCTGGCGGTCGAATGCCGCGGCGCGCGCTACCTGTGCCCGCTGGAGCAGGCCGGCGAGATCTTCGCCGCCGCCCCCGTGCATCCGGTCGCCTACACCGCCCCCTGGTTCCTGGGCATCGCCAACCTGCGCGGCGGCCTGTACGGCATCGTCGACCTGGCCGGTTTCCTGGCGCGGAGCGCCCCGGACCGCGGCACGGCGGGCGCCGCCCGGCACGGCGAGCCCGGTGCCGTCGAGTCCAGCCTGGTTTCGCTGAATCCGCTCTTCGACGTCAATGCCGCGATGCTGGTCGACCGGCTGGCCGGCCTGCGGGGCGACGAGGCCTTCACGCATGCCGAGCCGCCCGCGGCCGACGCGCCGGCCTGGTTCGGCCCGCGCCGCACCGATGCGCAGGGCACCGTCTGGCAGGAACTCGACCTGCGGGCGCTGGCGGCCGATCCGGCGTTCCTGGACATCGTCGCGTGATCGCCGCGCATGGCCCGCGCACGGCTGCGACGGCCCCGGCGCCAGATTCCCCTTCCGACCCCACTTCACCGTCCCTGCACCTGCCCAAGGCCGCAACCATGTCCGTCGTCGCTCAATTCGGAAAAATCCTTCGCCGCAAACCTGCCGTCCCGCCCGGGAGCCCCCCGCCCGGGCCGGTGCCGGCCGGCGGCGCGCAGTCCGTTCACCGCGAGCCGGATTTCTCGGATTCCGAGCTG
This sequence comes from Burkholderiaceae bacterium, assembly GCA_022702125.1. Classification (GTDB taxonomy): domain Bacteria; phylum Pseudomonadota; class Gammaproteobacteria; order Burkholderiales; family Burkholderiaceae_C; genus JAKOND01. The sequence continues at coordinate 9,493 of JAKOND010000223.1, read as the reverse complement.
GTGGGCCTGCCGCTGCTCGGGCGCGCCACCGTCGGTCGCCACCAGCGCGTGCTGTACGGCACGCTGGGCGTCGGACTGCTGGTGCTGGCGCTGGTCGCGGGCTATTCCCTGCGCCAGGCCGACCGCAGTGCCCGGCAGCTCACCGCCACCGGCCAGGCCCTGATGGAGTCGCAACGCCTGGCCAAGTCGGTGACCCAGGCGCTGCTGGGCACTCCGCGCGCCTTCGGCGAGGTGCTCGACAGCGCCGGCACCCTGACGCGCAACGTGCGCGCGCTGGATGCGGGCGACGGCGAACTCGGCGTGGGCGCACTCGGCAGCGGCCAGCGCGCGGTGTTCGATCCGGTCAAGCCGCTGATGGAGCGCGCCGAGAAGAACGCGGCCGTGGTGATGGCCCAGCGCAAGATCCTGGTGCAGGTCGGCTCGGCGCTGGAGGCGGTCAACACCCAGTCGTCCACGCTGCTCGAGACCGCCGAGGCGGTGGCCGCGCTCAAGCTGCAGGCCGGCGCGCCGGCCCCCGAGATCGCCGCCGCCAACCGGCTGGTGATGCTGACCCAGCGCATCGGCAAGTCGGTCAACGAATTCCAGACCACCCAGGGCGCGAGCACCGAGGCGGTGTTCCTGCTCGGCAAGGACCTGAACGCCTTCCGCGAACTCACCGCCGGACTGCGCGACGGCAGCGCCGAACTGCGCCTGGGCCGCGCCACCAGCCCGGAGGTGGTGACCCAGCTCAACAACCTGCAGACCCAGTACGAGGAGACGCTGACGCTGTCCGGCGCGATCCTGAACAACCTCCAGGGCCTGGCCTCCGCCCGCACCGCGCAGGCGGCCATCGTGGCCGACAGCGAGCCGCTGCGCACCCAGCTCGAGGCCCTGCAGGCCGCGCTCAGCGCGCAGGCCGGACTCGGCTGGCCCGCCATCGTCGCGATGGTGCTGGCCGCCGGCGCCGCGCTCGCCGCCGCCTTCGGGCTGGCGCGGGTGCAGCTGCTCGACAGCCTGATGCGCCAGAAGGCCGCCGAGGCGCTGCAGCACGAATCCGAGCGCCAGGAACAGGAAGCCCGCCGCGTCAACGACGCCAACCAGGCCGCCATCCTGCGCCTGATGAACGAGCTGCAGAACGTCGCCGAGGGCGACCTGACGCAGGAAGCCACCGTGACCGAGGACATCACCGGCGCCATCGCCGACTCGGTGAACTACACGGTCGAGGAGCTGCGGGTGCTGGTCGGCAGCGTGCAGAACACCGCCACCCGGGTGGCCCAGACCACCGCCCAGGTGGACAACACCTCGACCGAGCTGCTGGCGACCTCGACCGAGCAGCTGCGCGAGATCCGCGAGACCGGCCAGTCGGTGCTCGACATGGCCTCGCGCATCAACGGCGTGTCGACCCAGGCGCAGGAATCGGCCGCGGTGGCGCGGCAGTCGCTGCAGGCGGCGGATTCCGGGCTGCAGGCGGTGCAGAACGCCATCGGCGGCATGAACGCCATCCGCGACCAGATCCAGGAAACCTCCAAGCGCATCAAGCGCCTGGGCGAGTCCTCGCAGGAGATCGGCGAGATCACCGAGCTGATCTCGGACATCACCGAGCAGACCAACGTGCTGGCGCTCAACGCCGCCATCCAGGCCGCGTCGGCCGGCGAGGCCGGGCGCGGCTTCTCGGTGGTGGCCGAGGAAGTGCAGCGGCTGGCCGAGCGCTCGGCCGACGCGACGCGCCAGATCTCGGCGCTGGTCAAGGCGATCCAGACCGACACCCAGGACGCGGTGGGCGCCATGGAGCGCTCCACCCGCGGCGTGGTCGAGGGCGCGCAGCTCTCCGACAGCGCCGGCACCGCGCTCTCGGAGATCGACCGGGTCTCGCGCCGGCTGGCCGAGCTGATCGCGCAGATCTCGACGACCGCCGCCCACGAGGCCGAACTGGCCAACGAGGTGGCCGGCAGCATCCAGCACATCTTCGCGGTGACCGAGCAGACCGGCGAGGGCACCCGCTCCACCGCGCAGCAGGTGCGCGAGCTCTCGCACATGGCCGAGGAACTGCGCCAGTCGGTCGCCCGCTTCAAGATCGCCTGAGGCCGCACCTCCCACCGATTTCCCCGCCTACCGCCGCCCGCGCCACCATGCCCCTTCCTACCGACGCCACTGTCGCTTCCATCCCGGGTGAACAGGACCTGGGTCCGCTGGCCTGGGTGGTCGACGAACTCCGCCATTCGCTCGACGCCTCGGTGCGCGCGCTGCGGCGCTTCGTGCGCGACGCCGAGGCCGCGCGCGATGCGCGGGCCGAGACGCTCGACATCACCAGCCTGCGCACCGCGCGCCAGCACCTCCACCAGGCCGGTGGCGCGCTGGAGATGGTCGGCATGTCGCCGGTCGCGGTCATGGTGCGCGCGATGGAGGCGGTGGTGCAGAAGTTCGTGCAGCGCCCCGAGCTCTGCAGCGACGACGCGGCCGGCTCGCTGGAGCGCGCCAGCTTCGCGGTCAGCGAATACCTGGACGCGGTGCTGGCCGGCAAGGCGACCCGCTCGGCGGTGGGACTGTTCCCGCAGTTCCGCGACCTGCAGTCGCTCGCCGGCAGCGAGCGCGCCCACCCGGCCGACCTGTGGCCGATCGAGCGGCGCCATCCGCGGCAGATCCATCCCGCCTACCCGGAGCCGGAGCAGATCGCGCCGCTGCCCTATGCGGCGGCCAGCCGCGGGCGGCTCGACCAGGCGGTGCTGCGCATCGTGAAGGACGGCGATCCCGAGGCCGCCCGCAGCGTGGCCGGCCTGGCGGCGGGCTTCGCGGCGGCCAGCGCGCAGGCGTCGGCGGCGCAGCGCTTCTGGCATGTCTGCGCGGCCTTCTTCGAGGCGCTGGCCGGCACCTGCGTGCCGCTGGACGTGTACGTCAAGCGGGTGGCGTCGAGGGTGCTGATGCAGTACACCGCGCTGTCCCGCAGCGATCCCGATCCCGCCAACGAGGCGGTGAGCGAGCGGCTGCTGCAGGACCTGCTGTTCTACTGCTCCCAGGCGCGCATGCCCTCCGATGCGGTGGCCGCCCGGACCATGCCGTCGCTGGTGGCGGTGCGCAGGGACTACCAGCTGGCCGAGCGCTTCGAGCCGATCGACTACGAAACCTGGCGCTTCGGGCGCTTCGACCCGGCGATGCTGGCCCAGGCCCGCAAGCGCATCGCCAGCGCGGCCGAGGCCTGGTCCGCGCTGGCCGGGGGCGACCGCCAGAAGCTCAAGGCGGCCGCGGAGCAGCTGGGCCTGGTGGGCGAGTCGCTGCGCCGGCTGCACCCGGACGGTGCCCGGCTGGCGCAGGCCCTGACCCAGGCGGTGGAAGACGCGGTGCAGGCGAATGCCGCGCCCTCGACCGCGCTGGCGATGGAGGTCGCGACCTCCATCCTCTACCTGCAGGCCGCCTACGAGGAGCCGTCCTCGCTCGACCAGTCCATGCCGGAGCGGTCCGAATTGCTGGCCGGCCGGCTCGATCGCGCGCGCGTCGCCGACGTGCCCGAGCCGCTCGAATCCTGGATGGAGGACCTGTACCGCCGCGTCAACGACCGCCAGACCATGGGCAGCGTGGTCGAGGAACTGCGCCAGACGCTGCACGAGGTGGAGACCTCGCTCGACCGGTTCTTCCGCGATCCGCAGGCGACCGCGCTGCTGTCCGAGGTGCCCGGCCGGCTGTCGCAGATGCGCGGCGTGCTGTCGGTGCTGGGCCTGGACCAGGCCTCGACCGCCACCCTGCGCATGCGCGATGCCGCCGAGCGGCTGCTGGCCGGCGACCTGGGCGACGACGCCGAGGCCCGGGTGCGCATGTTCGACAAGCTCGGCAGCAGCCTGGGCGCGCTGGGTTTCCTGATCGACATGCTGAGCTACCAGCCCGCGCTGGCGCGCAAGCTCTTCGTCTACGACGATGCGCTGGGCGAACTGCGCATCCTGATGGGCCGCCAGCGCCGCCGGCTGAACGATTCCGAAAATTCGGCAGCGCAGGAACGGCGCAGCACGCTGCCGCCCTCCGCGCCGGCGGGATCGATGTCCGACCTGGTGGCGCCCGCCGCGGCGGAGCCTTCCGCCGCCGCGCCGCAGCCGGCCCGGGCGCCGCAGGCCGCGCCGCCGGCGACCGCCGCGCCCCCTGCGTCGCCGGTGCCTCCGGAAACAGGCGCGACCGCGCCGGCGGCCGGCATTCCGCCGGAATTCGCGCACGCCGACGCGGTGCGCGACCTGCCGCCGGCCGTGCCGCGCCCGTCCGCGCCGCCGCCGCCGCCAGCCGACGATATCGACGACGACCTGGACCTGCGCGAGATCTTCCTGGAAGAAGCGCGCGAGGTGCTGGCCCAGGGCCGCGACGCCATACACGCGCTGTCGGACGCGCCTGCCGTGCTCGGCAGCCAGACCGCGCTGCGCCGGGCCTTCCATACCCTGAAGGGCAGCGGCCGCATGGTCGGGCTGGCGGAATTCGGAGAAGCCGCCTGGGCGCTGGAGCAGGTGCTCAACGCCTGGCTGGCCGACCAGCGTCCGGCCACCGAGCCGCTGCTGCGGCTCTGCGACCAGGCCTTCACCGCGCTGGAGAACTGGACCGACGACATCGCCGCCGGCGACGCCGGTGCCTGGTCGGCCGAGCCGTTCCGGCGCGCCGGCGAGGCGATGCGCACCCAGCAGCACCGGCTGGACATCGCACCGATTCCCGAGGTCGAGATTCCGATGGCCAACCTGTCGCCGCAGGCGCCGGTCGTCGGCGGCGACGCGACCGGCGGAACCGGTGCGGCCGATACGGCCGGCGCGATCCAGGCCCGGGAGGCCGCGCCGGACGCGGACTTCGACTGGGAGCGGGCCCTCTCCGAGGAGGATGCCGCCGACTTCGCCGATACCCTGCCGCCGGACGCCGAGGACGAACCGTTCAGCTTCGGCCTGCCTGCCGGCGCCGAGGCGGGCGCTCCGGAACCGTCGGCGGATCCCGGGCCCGGCCCGGTTGCCGACGCCGCACCGGCGCCGGGCTTGCAGGACATGGCCGCGGCCTTCGCCGCCTTCGACGCAGCGCTGGCCCATGACGCGAGCGCGCCGGTTTCCGCACGGGCAGGGGAAGATGCACCGCGAGCCGCGACGGCATCGCTGCCCGCGCCGGACCGGCCCGCCGGAGCCGACGCGGAACGCGCGGAGGGCGAGCCGGCCGATGCGCTGCCCGATTTCTCCGCCTTCGCAGCGGCGCTGGACAGCGATCCGGCCGCCGCGGACACGGCGGATCGCGCGCAGGTGTCGCCGCCGTCCGATGCGCCGGTGCCCGTGCTCCTGTCTCCGGAGGACGGCACGGACTGGCGCGAGGTCTTCCCGCCCGCCGACCCGGTCCGGGCACCACCGCCTGCGGACCCCGCGGCGGACGCCGCGAACGCCTTCCCGGCGGAGCCGGCTGCGGACGCGTCGGCCCGCGTGCGGGCCATCGGCCCCCTGCGCATCAGCACGCCGCTCTACCACGTCTACATGGCCGAGGCCGTCGACTGGTCGCAGCGCCTGCTGGCCCTGCTGGACGACTGGTCGCACGCGCCCTACCAGCCGATGCCCGAGGCACCGGCGGTGCTGGCCCATTCGCTGGCCGGCGGGTCGGCCACGGTGGGCTTCCATGCGCTGTCGGAACTGTCCCGGACGCTGGAGCACGCCTTGCAGCACGGCCGGCTGCTGGGTCCGGAGGCGGCGCTGCACACCGATGCCTTCACCGGTGCGGCACGGGACATCCAGCGTCTGCTGACCGGATTCGGGGACAGCCGGCTCGGCACGCCGCAGCCCGCGGTGATGGAAGCGCTGCAGGCGGTGCTCGACAGCGAACTGCCCGACGATGCGCTGTCGCTGTTCGGCGATACCGCTTTTGCCGACAGCGTGCGCCAGGGCGGCGAGGAAGCGCCGAGCGCATTGATTTCGGTGCCGACGGAGCCGACCCGGTCGCCGGCCCGCCCGGAAGGGGAAAGCGTCGATGCGCTTCCGGTTCTGGAGGACAGCCTGCCGGTCGGCGAACTGCAGGACTACGGCGTGCCCGTGGATGCGCCGGATCGGGCAGCCGACGCCGACGCCGGCGCCGGTCCGCTGCTGCCGCCTGCCCCGGTATCGCCATCGTCCGCGCCCGCGCGCGCCGTCGACGGACGCGGCGCCAGCGAGGCGCAGGATGCCGCGGCCTTCGCCAACGACCACGAAGACATCGACGCGGTGGACGACGTCGATGCCGACCTGTTCCCGATCTTCGAGGAGGAAGCGCTCGAACTGCTGCCCGCGCTCGGCGGAAACCTGCGGCGCTGGACGGCGCGGCCGGACGACGGCGCCGCGCGCGCCGTGGTGCTGCGGGCGCTGCACACGCTCAAGGGCAGCGCGCGGCTGGCCGGTGCGATGCACCTGGGCGAGCAGGCGCACCGCTTCGAGTCGGCCATCGAGTCGCTCGGCAGCGAGGCGACGATCGACGCCGGTGCCGCCGAGGCGCTGCTGGCGCGCTTCGACGCCATGTCCGACCATTTCGACCGGCTGCGCACCCGCGTGGCCCGGGGCGATGTTCCGGAAACCGCTTCCGCCGTGTTCGACGGGGAGGCGGAGCCGGACGAGGCGCCCCCGCTCCTCGAAGCGCCTGCGGAGGCCGCCGGCGCGCCGGACGGCGCCGGGGACGCGCCGCCCGCGCGGAGGGAGCCGGCCGCCGGACCGGCGCCCTCCGCCCCCGCGGCTGCGGCGGCTCCGACCGCGCCGCTGGGCACCTCGGTGCGGGTGCGGGCGCGGCTGCTCGACCGGCTGGTCAACCAGGTCGGCGAGGTCATGGGCAGCCGGTCGCGGCTGGAGTCGCACGTGGGGCAGATGCGCGGCGCGCTGGCCGAACTCGACGGCAACCTGGGCCGCCTGCGCCAGCAGCTGCGCGACGTCGAGCTGCAGGCCGAAACCCAGATGCAGTCGCGCCTGGCGCTGACGCGCGACGCGGCGAGCGGCTTCGACCCGCTGGAATTCGACCGCTTCACCCGGGTGCAGGAACTCACCCGCATGATGGCCGAGTCGGTCAACGACGTGGCGACGGTGCAGCGCAACCTGCAGCGCGCGGTGGAGGGCGCCGAGGACGAGATCGTGGCCCAGGGCCGCCAGGCGCGCGAGCTGCAGCACGACCTGCTGCGCACCCGCATGGTCGAGTTCGAGGGCATCTCCGAGCGCCTGTACGCGGTGGCGCGGCAGACGGCAAAGGAAACCGGCAAGCAGATCAAGCTCGACATCGTCGGCGGCCGCATCGAGATGGACCGCGGCGTGCTGGAGCGCATGGCGCCGGCCTTCGAGCACCTGCTGCGCAACGCGGTGGTGCACGGCATCGAGCCGCCGGAGGCGCGCACCGCCGCCGGCAAGCCCGCCACCGGCACCATCACCATCGGCCTGCACCACGAGGGCAACGACGTGGCGGTCGAGTTCCGCGACGACGGCGCGGGGCTGGACCTGGACCGCATCCGGGAGCGCGCGCATGCGCTGGGCCTGGTCGGCGCCGACGTCCGGCTGGACGACCGGGCCGCCACCGACCTGATCTTCTCGCCCGGCTTCTCGACGGCCGAGCAGGTCACCGGCCTGGCCGGGCGGGGCATCGGCATGGACGTGGTGCGCGCCGAGGTGCAGTCGCTGGGCGGCCGCATCCAGACGGACAGCGCGCCGGGGCAGGGGGCCGGCTTCCGCATGGTGCTGCCGCTGACCACCGCGGTGACGCGGGTGGTGATGCTGCGGGCCGGCGCGCTGGTCATCGGCGTGCCGGCGGGCGTGGTCGAGCAGGTGCGCCGGGTGTCCACCGAGGAGCGCGACGCGGCCTACCGCGACGCGAGCCTGCGGCACGACGGCGAGGCGGTGCCCTTCTTCTGGGCCGGCGCGCTGCTGCGCGCCTCCGCCGCCAGCCGCGAGGCGCCGGCCCGCAGCCACACCCTGGTGGTGCTGCGCAGCGCGTCGCAGCGGCTGGCGGTGCATGTGGACGAGGTGCTGGGCAACCAGGAGGTGGTGGTCAAGAACCTCGGGCCGCAGCTCTCGCGGCTGCCCGGGCTCGCGGGCATGTCGGTGCTGCCTTCGGGGGCGACGGTGCTGATCTACAACCTGGTGGCGCTGTCGGTGGTCTACGGCGCCCGGGTGCGCGCCGACCTGGCCGCGACGGCGGCCGCGCAGGCGGCCGGCGGAGGCGCGGGCCTGCGTCCCGGGCCGGCCGAGCAGGGCGAGGAACCCACCCTGCCGCTGGTGCTGGTGGTGGACGATTCCATCACCGTGCGCCGGGTCACGCAGCGCCTGTTGCGGCGCGAGGGCTACCGGGTGGCGCTGGCGACCGACGGCCTGCAGGCGCTCGAACGCCTGCAGGAGGAGCGGCCCGCGCTGGTGCTGTCCGACATCGAGATGCCGCGCATGGACGGCTTCGACCTGGCGCGCAACATCCGCGCCGACGCCCGCTGGCGGGACCTGCCGATCGTGATGATCACCTCGCGCCTGGCGCCGAAGCACCGGGACCATGCGCAGACCCTGGGCGTGGACCACTACCTGGGCAAGCCGTACCCCGAGGAGGAACTGATGGCGCTGGTGCGCCGCTATTGCGCGCCGGCGGTCGCGTAGGGTCCGGAAAAATTTCCCCTTGAAATTTTTTTCGGGCGCTCCTATGTCCGGTACCGGATGCGCCGGAGACGCCTCCGGCGCTCTGTTCAACCCTTGAATGGAGGTTTCGCCATGTACCGATCCCTGTTCCCGCGCGAGGTGTTCGCCGAGATGGATCGCCTGCAACGCGAGATGCAGCAGGCCCTCGATCTGTCCCCCACCATCCGCGGCGTCGCCCGCCACGGCTTCCCGGCCCTCAACATGGGCGGCACGCCCCGCAGCATCGAGGTCTACGCTTTCGCGCCCGGCGTCGATCCCGATTCGCTCGAGGTCCATCTGGAGCGCGGGCTGCTCACCATCTCCGGAGAGCGCAAGAACCCGCTGCCGGAGGCCGACGCCAAGACCACGGTGCATATCAACGAGCGCTTCGCGGGCCGGTTCCGCCGGGTGATCAGCCTGCCCGACGATGCCGATCCGGACGCCGTGGACGCCCGGCTGCGCGACGGCGTGCTGCATGTCACGGTGTCGCGCAAGGCTTCGGCCCAGCCGCGGCGCATCGCCATCCACTGATCGTCCCCCGAATCCCGCAAAGGAGAGAACCATGCGCAACGAGGTGCAAACCACGGCGGGCGAGACGGCCCGCACCCGGACCCAGGACCGGTCCCGCTACAGCGACGCCACCCTGACGCCGCCGGTGGACGTGATCGAGGATGCCGACGGCATCGTGCTGTATGCCGACCTGCCGGGCGTCAGCCGGGACGGGCTGGACCTGCAGGTGGAGTCCGGTACCCTGACCATCGAGGCGGAGTCCGACCTCGCGGTGCCCGAGGGCCTGACGTCCCAGCACACGGAAATCGGCCTGGCCCGGTTCCGCCGGGTCTTCACGCTGAGCAAGGAACTCGACACCGAGAAGGTGTCGGCCGAGCTCGTCCAGGGCGTGCTGAAGCTGCGCATCCCGAAGG
>JAKOND010000221.1 GCA_022702125.1 Burkholderiaceae bacterium | reverse complement strand
GGGTGCCCTGCGTGCTGGAGCAGCTGCTGCCGCTGGCCTTCGAATGCTCGGTCATCGTCGCGCGGGGCCGCGACGGCGCCTGCGTGCATTTCCCGCCGCAGCGCAACCTGCACCGCGACGGCATACTGGCGGTCACCGAAGTCCACCCGGGCAACATCGATCCGGCCCTGGCCGGCCAGGCGGTGGACGCCGCGGCATCCATCGCGGACGGCCTCGGCTACGTCGGCGTGCTGTGCGTCGAATTCTTCGTGCTGGACGCCGGTCCCGCGTCCGCCGGCGGCCCGGGCCGGCTGGTGGTCAACGAGATCGCGCCCCGGCCGCACAACAGCGGCCACTACAGCATCGACGCCTGCGACCTGTCGCAGTTCGACCTGCAGGTGCGCGCCATGGCCGGCCTGCCGCTGGCGCAGCCGCGCCAGCACAGCGCGGCGGTCATGCTCAACCTGCTGGGCGACCTGTGGATCGGGGCCGACGGCGTGGTGCGCACCCCGCCGTGGGACGCGGTGCTGGCGCTGCCCGGCGCGCACCTGCACCTCTACGGCAAGGCCGAGGCCAAGCCCGGCCGCAAGATGGGCCACCTGACGCTGACCGGCGCCACGCCCGAGGCCGCGCGGCTGGCGGCGCTGCAGGCCGCGGCGCTGCTCGGCATCGACGAGTTCTGATCCGCCGGCCCGCCGCATGCCGATCCTCGACGCCCGCGACCCGCTCGCCGCCGCCCCCGCCATCGAGCGGGCGGCCGACCTGCTGCGCGTCGGCGGCCTGCTCGGCCTGCCCACCGAAACCGTCTACGGCCTGGCCGCCGACGCGGAGAACGAGGCGGCGGTGGCCGCCATCTTCGCCGCCAAGGGCCGGCCGGCGGACCATCCGCTGATCGTGCACGTGGCGCCCGCCCCTCGGACCGGGAACGGCGGCGGCGCGCTGCCGGAGGCGGTGGCGCATTTCGCGGACGCGGTGCCGGACTTCGCCGCCGCCCTGGCGCGCGCCTTCTGGCCCGGCGCGCTGACGCTGATCCTGCCGCGCCGCGCCGGCGTGGCCCGGGCCTGCGCCGGCGGCCAGGATTCCATCGGCCTGCGCTGCCCGTCGCATCCGGTGGCGCAGCGGCTGCTGGCGGCCTGCGCCGCGCGCGGGGTGCGCGGGCTGGCCGCGCCCAGCGCCAACCCCTTCGGCCGCATCAGCCCGACCCGCGCCGCGCACGTGGCCGACGGCCTGGGCCCGGAGCTGGTGGTGCTCGACGGCGGCGACTGCGCGGTGGGCATCGAATCGACCATCGTCGACTGCAGCCGCGGCCGTCCGGTGCTGCTGCGCCCGGGCGCGATCACCCGCGAGCAGCTCGCCCGCGCCTGCGGCCTGCCGGTGGAGGTGTCGGCCGAACTGCGGGCGCGCGCGGCCGCGGCCGGAGCCGGCGTCCCGGCCGGCACCGCCGCCGAAGGGCGCCCCGGTGCCCGTGCGGCCGCGGATGGCGCCGCCGCCGATGCCGATGCAGATGCCGCGCCCCGCGCCTCGGGCACGCTCGAAGCCCACTACGCGCCCCGCGCGCCGCTGCGGCTGCTGGCGGCCGGCGCGCTGCAGGCGGCGCTCGACGCCCTGCCGGCGGATGCGGCCGGCGGGCTGGTCGTCTACGCGCGCGCGCCGCTGCGCGCCCCGGCCGGCCTGCGGTGGCTGCGTCCCATGCCGGACGACGCGGCCGCGGCCGCGCACGAGCTCTTCGCCGCGCTGCGCGACTTCGACGACCGGGGCGCCGCGCGCATCTGGGTCGAGGCGCCGCCGGCCGCCGCGGCGTGGGACGGCATTCGTGACCGGCTGCAACGCGCGGCGGCCGGCGCGGCCGTCTCGTTAGACTAGCGGCCGTCCGCGCGGCGCCGCGTCGTCCCCGCGTTCCCGCGGTCCTCGCGCCGTCCGCCCGCCCCGTTTTCCCCGTTTTTTCCCGACTGGAGTACTCCCAATGACTGCAAACTGGTCGCGCCGCGCCTTCCTGGCGACCGCCGGCGCCTCGGCCGCCGCTTCCGTGCTGACCGCCTGCGGCTCCAGCACGGTCGAATCCGCCATCAGCCCGGCGCGCTTCATCGCCTTCGGCGACGGCATGAGCGACCTGGGGCAGAACGGCTACCGCTACACCGTCAACGACGGCGCGATCAACATCTGGAGCCAGCAGCTCGCCGCGCGCTACGGCGTGACGCTGACCGCCGCCGCCAGCGGCGGCACCAGCTACGCCACCGGCAACGCGCGCGTCACCGCCACGCCCGACGCGGCCGGCGTCGCCGGCACGCCCACCGTCACCCAGCAGATCACCAACTACCTGGCGGCCGGCCGCACCTTCGCCGGCAACGACGTGGTGATCATGCAGGGCGGCACCAGCGACGTGATCTACAACTACCGGCTGTTCGCCGCCGGCACCATCACCAGCGCGCAGCTCACCGCCAACCTGACCCAGGCCGGCACCGAATTCGGCGCGCAGGTGCGCCGGCTGGTCACGGCCGGCGCCCGGTACATCGTGGTCACCGGCACCTACAACATGGGCCGCTCGCCCTGGGCCGCGACCCTCGTCAACGACGCCGCGCGCATCACCGAGGTGGCCGCGGCCTTCAACACCGCGCTGCTGCTGGCGATCACCGACCTCGGCTCCAACGTGCTCTACGTGGACGCCACCTACTACTACAACCTGCTGCTCAACGCCCCGTCCTCGTACAGCCTGACCAACAGCACCACCGTGGTCTGCACCTCGACCGACAGCGCCAACAGCATCGGCATCGGCGCGGGCAACACCAGCTCGGCGCGCTGCACGCCCTCGACCATCGGCGCGGGCCTGGCCTACGACTCCTACCTGTTCGCCGACCCGGTGTACTTCACCCCGGCGGCCAACCGGCTGTTCGGCAACTACGCCTACGACCGCCTGCGCCTGCGGTTCTGAGCGCCGGGCTCCCCGGTCCCTACTGCTGCGCCGGGCGCGCCGCGCCCGTATCGCGCGCCGTCCATTCCACCAGCGCGTCGAGCGCCGGCCGCGCGGCGGCCGCATGGGGATGGTTGATGACGGCCACCAGCACGTAGCGCCGGCCGCTGGCGCCGTCCACGTAGCCGGCGATCGCGCCCACGTCGCGCAGGCTGCCGGTCTTGAGGTGGGCGCTGCCGGCCGGGGCGCCGGTGGCGCGGCGCAGCGTCCCGTCCATGCCGTAGATCGGCAGCGAGGCCACCAGGTCCGGCATCAGCGGCGACGCCCAGGCCGCCTGCAGCATGCGGCCCACGCCGCGCGCGGTGACGCGGCCGATGCGCGACAGGCCGGCGCCGTTGCAGAGCTGGGGCACGTCGGCCGGGCCGAAGCGCGCCGTCCACCACTGCGTCAGCACCTCGCGCGAGGCCTCGAAGCTGCCGGTGCCGCGCGCCTCGCGCGACAGCGTCAGGAAGAGCTGCTGGGCCATCACGTTGTTGCTGAACTTGTTGATGTCGCGCACCACCTTGGCCAGCGGCGGCGAGCTGCCGGTGATCAGCGGCGACAGCCCGGCCGGCACGGCGCCGTCGCGCACCTGGCCGCCGAGCTGGCCGCCCAGGCCCAGCCAGAGGCCTTCGAGGGTGCGGGCGGCATGCGACGCGGGGTCGGCGTAGGCGATGGTCCAGGCGCGCTCGCCGCAGGACGGCGGATAGCGGCCGTCGAAGGCGATGCGCGCCGGATCGGCGATGCGCGCCAGCAGCGGGGCGCGCCAGTCGTCGCAGGCGGCCGATTCGGGCGCGAGCGGCACGCTGGCCTGCAGCTGCACGCCGGCGAGCACCGGCTCGTAGGCGATGCGGGCCACGCCCGCGGCGCGGTCGGGCACGAAGCTCATCGTCAGCGCCCGGTAGTTCAGCAGCAGCGCGTCCGGCGCGGCGTTGTAGGCGCGCCAGGGCTCGCCGTCGAAGGCCGCCGGATCGTGCGGCGGCAGGGCGAAGGCGCTGCGGTCGAGCACGATG
>JAKOND010000213.1 GCA_022702125.1 Burkholderiaceae bacterium | reverse complement strand
CATCTCCAGCGCCAGCGCGGCCAGGCGGCCGTCGGCGGCCAGGGCCCGCACGGCGGCAACGACCCGCTCGGGCTGGCCGGGCGCATCGTGGATCTCGCCGACCAGCAGGATGTCGGCCGCCGGCAGGCCGTCCGGGGCGGCGGGGCGGGTGCCGGTCGCCGCGCAGCCCGCGGCCAGCAGGACCGCCGTCAGCGCCGACGGCAGGCGGCCGGGCGCACGGGCGGCACGGCGCACGGAAGCGGGGATGGTGGTCATGCGCGGATACTACGCATCCCCGCGCCGTCCCGTCGTTCCGCCCCGTGCCCCGCCTCCCGTCGATGCCCCGTTCCCTGTCCCCGTCCTTCGCGCTGCGCCTGGGCGCGACGCTGGCCCTGGCCTGCGCGGCCGCGCAGCTGTGCCTGTGGCTGCGCACGCCGCTGCCGTGGATGATCGGTCCGCTGGTGGCGGTGTCGCTGCTGTCGATCGCCGGCGCGCCGGTGGTCTCGGCGATGCCGCTGCGCAACGCGGCGCAGTGGACCATCGGCACCAGCCTGGGGCTCTACTTCACGCCGGCGGTGGTGGCGCTGGTGGCCACGCTGTGGTGGGCGGTCGGGCTGACCATCCTGTGGGCGATCGGGCTCGGCCTGCTGTCGGGCGCCTGGCTCTACCGGCTGCACGCGGGCCCGGTGGCGGCGGCCGGCGGCGACCTGCGGGCGCTGCGGGCCACCACCTTCTTCGCGGCCTCGGCCGGCGGCGCCTCGGAGATGACGGTGCTCGCCGAACGCGCCCATGCCCGCACCGACCTGGTGGCCGCCAGCCACAGCCTGCGGGTGCTGGTGGTGGCGGTGCTGGTGCCCTTCTGCCTGCAGGCGGCCGGCGTGCACGGCTCGGACGCGCTGCCGCCCTCGACCCGCGAGATCCACGGCCCGGGCCTGGCGGCGCTGCTGGCGCTGACCGGCGCGGGCGCGCTGCTGATGCGCCGCTGGCGCCAGCCCAACCCCTGGTTCCTGGGGGCGCTGACGGTGGCGATGGGGCTGACGTTCTCGGGCATCGCCCTGTCGGCGGTGCCGCAGGCGGCATCCAACGCGGCGCAGCTGGTCATCGGCGCGAGCCTGGGGGTGCGGTTCAAGCCGTCCTTCATCCGCCTGGCGCCGCGCTGGATGGCGACGGTCGCGGCCAGCACCCTGCTGGTGACCGCGGCCTGCGCCGCCTTCGGCATGGGTCTGGCCCGGCTGGCCGGCCTGCACTGGGGCACCCTGGTGCTGGCGACCTCGCCGGGCGGCATGAGCGAGATGTCGATCACCGCCAAGATGCTGCAGCTGGGCGTGCCGGTGGTCACCGCCTTCCAGGTCTGCCGGCTGTCGGCGGTGCTGGTGGTGATGGAGCCGCTCTACCGCCGGCTCTACGGCGCCGCGGCGCCCGACGTGCCGGCCGGACTGGGAGGCGATCCGGACTGAGCCCGCGGCCCGCGCTGCGCCACGGGCCCGGAAAAGAAAAAGGCGCCCGGAGGCGCCATCGTGCCGCGCGGTCCGGCCTCGCGGCCGGACGCCGGCATCAGTGCACCAGCACCGGGTTCTGCGCGAGGCCGGTGTAGAGGTCGAGCGTGTCCTCGACTTCCTCCTGCGTGGGCGTGTTGCGCTGCCAGTCGAGGATCTTCTCCTGGAACATCTCGGCCCAGGAGCCGTCGAGGTAGACCTCCTTGCCGGAGCGCTTGTCCACGATCTCGAAGCCATGCCGGGCCAGCTGGGGCACCGTGGACGCTTCGAGCGTGTCGTCCTCCACCGCATCGGGCTGCATGTGGACCACTACGAAAGCGTCGGAGTCATAAAGCATCTGCATGGCAATCTTTCCCTTCGGATAAACAGCGGACGGGCCGCCGTGGTTTGCACATGAGGCACATGGTGCCAGTTTCAAGCGCGGCCGGTGCGACCTGTGGCTATTTGGCGTCGGCCGCCGTCAGGGCAGCGGCGTGCGGTCCTGCAGGATCTGGTCCGCCACGTCGCCGCCGGACTGGGTGAATCGCAGGCGCACCGGCAGCCAGCCGAGCGAGGGCGCGAGCCAGACCTCGACGGTGTCGTCGAAGTCGCGGCGCGGCGCCCGCACCAGCCGCACCGCCGGCACCGGGCCGGCCGGCAGGGCCAGGTCGGCGGTTTCCGCGCGCACGAAGGTCCACATCTCGGCGTTGCGCGCGCTGGCGGTCTGCAGCGTGAGGGACGCGCCCTCCGGATAGCGCGCGGGGTCGCCGCCGAACAGCGCCGCCAGCTGCAGGATGACGCTCAGCCGGTCCTGCGCGCCGGGCAGCAGCGTCGCCTCGGGCGTGTTGGCGCTGAAGGTGATGCGCCGCGCCGCGTAGTCGAAATGGGCCGCGCGCTCGCTGCGGGCGCGGTCGGCGAAGCGCACCGGCTCCAGGCCGCCGGGGCCGACGGCGCCGCTGCTGGTCTGCACCCGTTTGCCCAGCAGGAAGGCGCCCAGCTCGAAGCGGGCGTCGTAGCGCGCGCCGTCGTGGCGCCACCGCAGTTCGGCATGCGCCTGGTAGTCGAAGCCCTTGACGTGGCCGGTCACCGCGTAGCGCAGCGCCATCGGGCCGGGCAGCCGCACCGGCGCGGCGGATGCGGCGGACGGCGCGGGCCCGGCCTGCGGCGGTGCGGCGGACGGGTCGTCCGCGGCGGCGGACGAGCCGGGCACGGTGCGGTCGGTGCCCGGTGCGGCCGCCGCGTCCGCCGGGGCGCCGTCGTCCTCCGAAGCGACCGGCACCGGCGCCGAGACGGGCGCGCCGTCCGCGACGGGCGCGGCATCCGGCCGGGCGTCGGGCACGGGCACGGACGGCGGGGGCGCGGCGGGCGGGCGCGCCGGGGCGACGCGGCGCGGCGCCGCCGGCCGGGGCCGGGCCGGCTGCGGCGTCGCGGCGGCGGCCTGCGGGGGCGCGGCGGGCGGAACGGGCGCCGGCGCGGTCGCCGCGGCCGGCGGCGCGGGCGGCAGGATCTCGGCCATCAGCACCGGCGGCGCGCGGTCCGGCGGGGCGGCCGGACGGTCGGTGCGTCCCAGGCCGTGCAGCGCATCGAACAGCGCCAGGTGGGCGCAGACGACCAGGAGCAGCACGGGCAGCAGGCGGCGGAGGGACGGCATGTGGACTAGAATTTTTGCCGGTCGGGACGCCGCCAGTGTAGGCGCGCACCCGGCGGGGCGCGCTGCCGCTCCCTCCGCCGCGGTGACGCGCGCCCGCCGCGCCCGCCGCCCTCCGCCGGCTTTCCCGTTCCTCCGCGCTCCGCGCCCTTTCCGCTCCACGCCTTCCCATGAAACTCGCCACCTACCGCGACGGCTCGCGCGACGGCCAGCTGGTCGTCGTCTCGCGCGACCTGTCGCAGGCCCATTACGCCACCGGCATCGCCGGGCGCCTGCAGCAGGTGCTCGACGACTGGAACTTCCTGTCGCCGCAGCTGCAGGCGCTGTCGCAGCGGCTGGCGCAGGGCCGGGCGCCGCACGCCTTCGCCTTCGAGCCGGCGCGCTGCATGGCGCCGCTGCCGCGCGCCTTCCAGGCGTTCTCGGCGGCGGCGCACGGCCCGTCGGGCGCGCTGGCGCTGGCCGAATGCGGCAGCCGGGGCTTCGCCGCCGCGCGCACCGGCCTGCGGCCCGCGCTGCGGATCGACGAACTGCGGCTGGCGCCCGGGCTGGCGGTGCTGACCGGCGACCTGCCCGCGCGCAGCGAGCCCGCGGTCGCGGCCGGCGCGGTGCGTCTGCTGGCGCTGGCGGTGGAGGTCACGGCCGCGCCGCTGCTGCAGCGCGACCGCGCGGGCGGCGGCGGCCCGCTGCAGGGCCGGCTGGCGACGGCGTTCGCGCCGGTCGCGGTCACGCCGGACGAACTGGGCGTGGGCGGCTGGCACGACGGGCGGGCGCGGCTGCAGCTGCGGGCGCGCCGCAACGAGATCGCCTGGCCGGCGCGCGACGCGGCCGCCGGGCCGGCGCCGGAGGGTTTCGGCGGCTGGCTGGCGCACGCCTGCGCGCTGCAGGGGCTGGGCGCCGGCAGCCTGCTGTGGGCCGAGGTGGCCGCGGGCGCGGCGCGCCGGGGATCGGGCGGCGATCCGACGCTGCAGCCGGGCGACGGCTTCCGCCTGGAGGCGCGCGACGCCGCCGGGCAGGATGTCTTCGGCGCGGTGGAACTGGCCTGGCCCGAGGAGGCCGCCGGGCCGCGGGACACGGCCGACGCCGACGCGGAAGACGACGCCCTGCTGCCGGCCTGAAGGTCCGGGGGCGCGTCAGGGCCGGATGTAGGTCTTGCGCGATCCGTCCTCGAACACCTCGTCGTCGCGCATCAGCCCGGCGGGGGTCCAGGCGCGCTCGCGGGCGATGCGGCCCCGGGTGTCGTACACCGTCTCGGACTTGATCTTGCCCTGCGGGTCGTACTGGCGGTGGGTGCCCACCGGCACCGGCGCGTAGCGGCCGTTGTCGGCGTAGCTGCTCTCGCCGGCGAGCACGCCGCTGTCGTAGAAATTGCGGATCTGCAGCCAGCGCTCGCCGCCGGGCGCCACGCCGTACTGGGCGCGGCTGCGCGGCTGGCCGTTGAGGTAGAAGGTGTCCTCGCCGACGAGTTCGCCCTGGCGCCAGCGCCGCTCGCGCACCGGCGCGCCGTTGGCGGCGAATTCCTGCTCGTGCTCGCGCACCGGCGCCGCGTTGGGCCGGACCTGCCAGCTGACCTCGCGGCGCAGGGTGCCGTCGCTGGCGAAGCTGCGCTCGACGTAGCCGGTGGGCGTGGGCTCCTGCTGCTGGGCGAGCTGGCCGTTGTCGTAGAAGGTGTCCTGCCGCACCAGGCGGCCGGCGGCGAAGGTGACGCGGGCGCGCAGGTTGCCGTTGTCGGCGTAGAGCGGCACCACCGGCCCCGGCCCGTTGCCGGCGAAGCCGCAGGGCCGGCTGTCGTCGAAGGCCGGCGCCAGCAGCGGCTTGCCGCCGCAGCGCAGGGCGCGCAGCTGGCCGCTCGGCGTGAACTCGGCGGCGGCCAGTTCGCCGCCCGGTGCCGCGTGGAAGGACACCCGCTGCAACTGCTGGGTGCCGGGATGGAAGCTGCGCGCCAGTCCGACCCGGTTGCCGTTGCTGTAGCTGGCCTCGCGCAGCAGCAGGCCGCCGGCCGCGTCGAACTCCCGCAGCAGGCCCTGCAGGTTGCCTTGCGCGTTGACGGACTGTTCGCGCACCAGCCGGCCGTTGGCGTAGATGCGGTGCAGGCCCGCGATGCGGCCGTTCTGCACCTCCTGCTCCTGCACCAGCTGGCCGGAGTCGCGGTCGCGGCAGCGCATGGTGCCGCTCTTGCCGGCCAGGGTGCTGGGGCTGGCGGGGCGCACCGCCTCGCCGGCGATTTCGCAGTCCTGGACGGCGGCGCGGGCGCCCAGGGGCGCCAGCACGGCCGCAGCCGCCAGGCCCAAGGCCAGGGCCGGCGTCCGCAGCGCCGCGCGGGATGCGGACGGCGCGCGCGAAAGCACGGCGACCTTCGGGAATGCAGCCATGAAGAAGGCAGGGGAACGGGGCAGCGTCATGGGCAGGCGGACCGGTCAGATCGGATCAGGGGCATGTCTCGAGAAACATCCGGGCGCGCGGCATGCCGGAATCACGGTCCGCGCCCCGTGGCTGCAGCGTAGCAGCGCCTCCGGCCGACCGGCGCGGGTGCCACACTTTCGTTACACCCGGAGACAGGGGCGGGCAACACGTGCGTGAATTTGTATGGACAGAAACAAAATAAGGCCTCCGCCGCCATGCCCATAATCGCGGCATGTCCGCCCTGCGCCGCGCCACCGTTCTCGCCCGCCTCGTGCTGGCGTGGTTCGTGCTGTCGCTGGGCGTGGCGGTCGCCTCGCCGCTGGTGCAGCCCCCGACGGTGGAGTGGGTCTGCTCCGGTGCCGGCATGGTCAAGCTGCTGGTGAAGTCCGCCGACGGCACGGCGCAGGACCGCTCGGCCGGCGGCATGGACTGCCCGCTGTGCATGCCGACCGGCGCGCCGCCGCCGGCGGAGGTCCGGAGCGCGCTGCCGTCGCCGCAGCCGCTCGGCGAGATCCTGCGGTCGATTCCCACCGCGCGGCTGGCCGCGGCCACCGCCGCGCCGCTGCCGGCCCGCGGCCCGCCGGACGTCGCCTGAACCGTTCCGCCCCGGTGCGCTGCCCGGCCGTCCCGCACGGCGCGGCAGTCCGTACCGGACGCTGCGGCGCGCCGGTTCTCCCTTCCTGCCCTGCGGGGCGGAGGGAACGGCCCGTCGCCTTCCCGTTCAGAGACTTCCCATGGCTTCTTCCTTCTCGCAGCGGTCTCCCCGCCGCGCCGCCGCGGTTACCACGGCCGCGATCCTGCTTCCCGCCCTGTGGTGGGGCGGTGCGCAGGCGCAGACGGCCGCCGCTGCTTCCGCTCCTCCCGCTGCTTCGGCGGCGCCCGCGCCCGCCGCATCCCGCGCGGCCGACGCCGATCCGGCGCTGACGCTGGGCACGGTCCGCATCCAGGACAGCGCCGCGAGCGCCGGGCCGCTGCCGGTGCGCGGCGTGCTGACTTCGGTCGACGTGCTCGGCGGCGACGTGCTGCAGGACCAGCAGGCCGACCACAGCTGGGAGCTGCTGGCGCGCGCGCCGGGCGTGATGGTCACGCCCTTCCGGCAGGGCACCGACGCCGGCCGGTTCTCGTTCCGGGGCTTCAACGGCGAGGGCCGCATCAACGCGGTCAAGCTGCTGATCGACGGCATCCCGAGCAACGACAACGCCGGCGGCATGCCCTTCCTCGACGCGGTGTTCCCGCTGGACATCGACCGCATCGAGATCGTGCGCGGCACCA